>JBOGJO010000404.1:0-13377 GCA_050747885.1 Thermoanaerobaculia bacterium | reverse complement strand
TGCGGCCGAGGGTCGAGGAGCATTTGCCGAGCCGGCGCTGGGGCTATGGCCGCGAACGGCGGCAAGCGAGGCTCTCGCGAGGAATTCGATGCCCGCTAACGTCGTCGACATCACCGACCGCGAGCCGCGCGCTCCCTCCTTGGCGACGCGCCTGTACCTTCCGGAGATCTTCAAGGGGATGGCGGTCACGATCGCGCACTTCCTGAGAAACATCGTCGCGATCTCGAAGCTCCCGACCATCCTGTACCCGGAACAGAAGCGCGACTACTCGGGGAGATTCCGCGGCCAGCACATCCTGAAATCGCGCGAGGACGGCACGCTGAAGTGCGTCGCCTGCTACATGTGCGCCCAGGCGTGCCCGGCGGACTGCATTCAGATCGTCGCGGGCGAGCACCCGAAGATCGCGTACGAGAAGTATCCGGTCGTTTTCAACATCGACATGCTTCGGTGCGTCATGTGCGGATTCTGCGTCGATGCCTGCCCGAAAGACGCCATCTGGATGAGCCGCAACTACGAGCTCTCGTTCTTCACGCGCCACGAATCGGTCTTCGACATCGCAAAGCTCGCGGAAAAGCCGGGAGTCCCCGTCAAGGACGGCGACGGGTACCGCCCGTACTACCCCGGCGACGGCACGGTGCCTCCACTCGACGCCTCTGTCGCCCTCGTCGTGCCGGGAGACGGAGGCCGCAAGGAGCTCCGGGAGAAGGGCCTTCTCCCGGAACGGTCCTGACCCGCCGCTCGACAATCGTCCTGATCCTGGCCTCGTGGTGGCTCGTGCTCGGCGCGGTCAACCTGCTCTGGCTATCGAAGAACACGCGCCTTCCGACGTGGGACCCGTTCAACCATCTCGTCTCCGGAATGAAATACCACCATGCCCTCTCGGATTTTTTCGAGGGCAAGGTGACCCTTCGCTCGACCGCGTCGGCGCTGCTTCGCGTGGACGATCATTACCCGCCGCTGGCTCCCCTCGCCGCGTCGCCGGCCTTCGCCGCGGAGGACCCGCGCGCGGCCACGTTCTTCCTCAACCAGGCGGCGCTCGCGATCCTGATCTTCGCGACCTACGCGCTCGGAAAGCGCCACTCCTCGGAGGCCGCGGGCGTCCTCGCGGCGATGGCTGTCACCGCGTTCCCGATGGTCTCGATGCAATCGCGGGAGTTCATGCTCGACCTGCCCGACGCGGCCATGACCTCGATGGCCCTGCTCGCGCTCTGGCGCGCCGAGCGTTTCCGCCGCCCCGGGCCGTCGCTTCTCTTCGGGCTCGCGCTCGGGCTCGCCCTCCTCACGAAATGGACCGTGGTCTTCTTCCTCGCGGCGCCCCTCGCCTTCGAGATCCTTCGAGCGGCACGGGAAGACGACCGGTGGGAACGCCTGCGCAACGCGGCCGCGGGGCTCCTCGCGGCCGCGGCGATGTCCTTTCCCTGGTACGGGACGCATCTCTGGAACCTCGCCCGCGATTCCGGGAAGTTTTCCTACGGCGTCGGGGTTCGCGAGGGGGATCCTCCGATCCTGAGCCCCCGCTCCCTCCTCTTCTACGCTTCGTCTCTCGTCGCCGCCGTCCTGTTGCCCTGGGCCCTCCTGTTTCTCGCGGGTCTCGGGCTCGCGGCGCGGGATCGCTTCCGCCGCAGCGGCCTCCTCGCGCTGTCGATCGCGGGCGGGTGGACGATCCTGACTCTCGTGCGCAACAAAGACGCCCGGTACGTCATCCCGATGCTTCCCGCGGTCGCCGTTCTCGCCGTGTCCGCGCTGGACGCCTTTCCGATCCCGTTCCGAGCCCGGGCCGCCTTCGTCGCTGCGTTCGCGGCGGTTTCCATCGGCATCGGCTGGAAGCGCAATCCGCCCGCGCGCGAGAAATGGCCCGTCCAGGAGGCCGTCGCGTTCCTCGCGCGGCAGCCGGTGGCGCGGCCGCGCCTCCGCGTCGTCCCCGACTGGCCGTATTTCGAGCGACACGGGTTCGAGTACTTCGCGGAATCGGCACGATCGCCGATCGACGTGGGAAGCTGGTTCCAGTTCCCGACATTCACGGATTTCGTGGTCGTGAAGACGGGCGAGCAGGGCGAGCGCGAGGAAGCCTCGCGCCTGATGGCGGACATCGAGAACCCCCGCGGGGATTTCCCGTCGCTCTTTCGTCCGGTCTGGGAGCGGCCGCTCCCGGACGGAAGCCGGGCGATGATTTTCAAGAGAGAGATCTCGCCCGTTCCCGCCGAGCCCTCGGAAGTCATCGGCAGTTTCAAGGCCGCTGCCCTCGCGTTCGCGCGGCGGTACGTGACCGGCCTCGAGGGCGCCGAGATCGACGTCGAGACGATCTCGCCCGTCGAAACGCGGCGGGGGCATTTCCAGCGAGTCGTCTTCCGGGCAGAGTCCGGCGCGATTGCCGGGAAGAAATCGGGCGGGCTGGCGCTGCCCGTGCGCCGCGCCGCCCTCGAGGTCCGGGATCTCACCGTGGATCCCTACTGCCTTCTCCGAGAAGGCAGGATCGAAATCCTCGCGCTCGGCGATGCGCGCCCCTCGGTCGAGGTCGACGACGCCGGGGTGAACGCCTACCTCGCCGCGCTTCCTCGATTCTCGGGGCGCGTTCACTTCGCGAACGCAACGATCACTGCCGAGGGCCGGCTGCGGGGAGGAGGGCCGGGGATTTCGCTCGAGGTGGAGCCTCGGATCGTGGGCGGCGACAATATCGGGTTCATCACGAGGCGATTCAGCGTCGCCGGCGTCCCCGCTCCCTCGTGGCTTGCCTCGGCCCTGACCGCCGGAAACAACCCGATCCTGAAACCCATGCCCTGCCGCCTGCGGCTCGAGACCCTCCGCGTCGAGAACGGCATTCTCGCCGTCAACGAGTAGCGCTACTTCAGTCGAATTCTCAACGCCAGGCCGAAGTCCGCGCGGTCGCCGAAAGAAGGAGCGTTTTCGGTCACCGTCAGGGACGCGGCGGCCCGCGAAGACACCGTCCGCTCGAGGCCCAACGCGATCTCGAGTCCCGGATGGGAGACATCCCCGAGGCCGTCCCGCCGGAACGGGCTCTGCTCCAGCGTGGCCGACATGCCGACCCGGGTTCGCGCGCCGAAGGATCGCGTCGCGCCGAGTAAGAGCCGCGAGAACCACGCGACCGAAAGCCCCGTCTCGGAATGCCACCTCCCGGGAGCGACGAGCCCCGCCTCGCCATCGAAAGCCCACCGCGTCCCGTCGCGCCGAAGAAACGCGAGCGCGCCCCCGTCCCACGACCCGGATCCGTTGTCGTCCCGGGAGCGGCCCGTCGGCGCTTTGATGGCGCCGTCCACGCCGTACGACCAGAGCGACACCCGGGTCGGTCGCCACGACAGGGTCGCCGTCGTGTCGCCGAAGCCGGACGCGGGGGTTCGGCCGTCGAACGAGATCGGGCCGTTCGGCCGCTGGAGAACGACGTCGAACGCGTCGGACGGAAATTCCTCCCGACCCGACTGCGGCAGACCGAAGGCCCGATGGAACGCCTCGACGGCGGAGCCGCCGCGAATCGCGTCGTGCGAGACGTAGACGACCTCGACGGAAACCGAAAGGGTCCGCGTGAGGCCGGCGCGGGCCGACACGCTCGCGCGCAGGAGATCGCTCGCGAGAAAGAAGACCCGGTCGCCCGGAAAGTCCCGATGGATCGCGTCCGCCTCGGCTTGCGTGAACGGTTGCCCGACGAGTCCGAAGTTTTTGTGGAAGCTCAGCGCATGCCACGTCGAGGAGAACGTGCTCGCGTAAGCGGATTCGACCGTCCACGAGACGGCGCCCGGCTCCGGCGCGGCGGGATCCGCCGGGCCGAAGTCGAGAAACGGAACATGGAGCACATGCAGACTTCTCTCCCCGAAAACGGGGCTCGGATCTTCTGAAGCGCCGCCGTGAGCGACCCGGGGAATCGCGGCGGCCACGAAAGCCGCCGCGAGCAGGATTGGAAGGCGTCGCAAGCGACTGAAATCTATCGCACTTCCCGCCGAGGCCCCGGGAAGATCGAACGCGTGTATAATCCCCGGCGGTTGCCCACCCATCGAACGATCCCGCGCAAACAGGGAGTACTCGTGAAAAAGACTGTCCGCCTTCCCGGGTTCGTCTTTTTTCTCGCATTCGTCCTGGCCGCCGTACCGCGGGCTTTTGCGGCCTCGTATTTCATGATCTCCGACCGCGACCTCGCCGAGCGGACGCCGGTCGCCGTCCGCGCTTCTGCCGTTCAATCGAGAGTGGTCCCGACGACCGGATCGAGAACGGAGACGCGCACGGAATTCTCCGTCGAGGAGGTCGAGCGGGGAAGCGCCGCGAGCTCGATCGAGGTCGCCCTGCCGGGAGGAAGGCTCCCCTCCGGCGCCGGGTCCTACGCCTGGATGCCCGAATTTCAAATCGGCGCCGACTACGTCCTCTTCCTCTACCGCCGCGCCGACGGGATCTACGGGGTTTCCGAGTTGGAGCTCGGAGTCTTCGAAATCCAGCTCGACTCGAACGGAACCGCATTCGCCGTCCGTCCGCGATTCCAGGCCGCCACAGCCGCGAGAACCGTCGCATCCGCTCCGGGCGTACCCGCCGAGCGCCCGCGGGAATTGCGCTCTTTTCTCGCGATGATCGCGCACCCCAACTCCGTCTCCGAGCCCGCGGGGCCGCCGTCGGACCGCGAGCTCCTCGCCTCCCCGGTCCCCTTCAACGGGACCATTCAGCCGATGTGGAACAACCTGAACAGCGTCCGCATCCGCTGGAACAACGGCGCGTCGGTCTCCGTCGGCCACGTCGACGACGACACGAGCGACGAACAGGCCGGAGGCACGGGACCGCAGGCGAAGGTCGTCGGCGGGGGCCTGACGGAGATGCAGAGTTCCGTGTCAACCTGGAACGGCGACTCTTCGAGCAGCATCAACCTTGCCCTTTCGTCCGGATCGAAAACGGTCACGATCCACAACGACAACACGGATCAATTCGGCGGCTCCGGGATTCCCTGCTCCCTCGGGGTCGTGGGTCTCACGTTCGTGGCATGGAACACAGGTGCGAACCAGACTCAGACCTTCAAGAACGAAAACTATTTCACAATCGCGAACGCCGACATCTACATGCGGCGCTGGGACTGTGCTTCCACCTACCCCTCCAACGCGTTCGAGAACGCGGTCACGCACGAGCTCGGCCACTCCATTGGCCTCGACCATCCCGACCAGGGAACGAGCCCCCACGACCATACCGCCGCCGACGTGCTCGGTTCCGTGATGCTTTCCGTCGGGAGCCTCAGCCGGCCGACGGGTCTCGGCAGCGACGACGTGGAAGGAATCTGTTATCTCTACGGGGCCTGCACCGACACCGTCGCGCCGCCCCCACCCCCACCACCGCCGCCCCCGCCACCGCCGCCTCCTCCACCGAGTGGGTCGGCGCCCGTCACGAACTTCGGCTACTCCCCGGCATCGCCAAAAGCCGGAACCACGGTTTCCTTCTCCGACACCTCGTCCGGCTCGCCTTTCTCGTGGGCCTGGGACTTCGGCGACGTCTCGTCGGGCTCCGCAAATGCTTCGACAATCAAGAACCCGTCGCATTTCTACTCCTCCGTGGGAACGTTCCTCGTCCACCTGACAGCGACGAACTCCTTCGGCAGCAACTCGACGTTTCGCAGCGTCGTCGTCGCGTCCTCGACGGGAGCCGGCTGCCAGGCGGACACGACGACCCTGTGCCTGCAGACCGCCCGCTTTCGCGTCAAGGTCGCCTGGCAGGCGCTCAACCTGGGCACGTCGGGAAACGGCTCGGCGATCTCCCTGACGGGCGACACGGGAGCGTTCTGGTTCTTTCAGTCGAGCAATCTCGAGCTCACGATCAAGGTGCTCGACGGCCGGGCAATCAACGGCCACTTCTGGGTCTTCTACGGAGCCCTCTCGGACGTCCAATACACGATCACCGTCACCGACACGCAAACCGGGGCGATCAGGACGTACATGAACCCGCAGGGCCACCTGGGAAGCGTGGGAGACGTCTCGGCGTTCTAGTCACGCGAGTCGGAAATGCCGTCGGGGTGCGGGCGGAGCCAGTTGACCGCCACGCCCGCCTTCACTACGATTCGCGCAGCTCCTCGATGCAACTGCCTCCCACCAACTCCAAGCGGGTCGCGATCGTTCAGTCCAACTACATCCCGTGGAAGGGGTATTTCGACCTGATCGCCGCCGTCGACGAGTTCATTCTGTTCGACGATGTTCAGTTCACCAAGAACGACTGGCGCAACCGCAACAAAATCAAGACGCCGAGAGGCGCCGAATGGATTTCAGTTCCGGTGGGCCAAAACATCCGGCGCCGGATTCGCGATGTGGAATTGCCGACGGATGCGTGGCAGGAGAAGCACTGGCGCGCGCTCGAGCGCAATTACCGGCGCGCGGCGCACTTCGCCGAGGTCGCGACGGCCCTCGAGCCGCTGTTCCGCCAGCGGCGGCATCGTTTTCTGTCGGCGCTCAACCGCGAGTTGATCGAGGCCGTCTGCGCTTACCTCGGCATTCGAACCCGGATTCGGAGCTCCTGGGATTTCGAGCTGATCGAGGGAAAATCGGAGAGGCTCGTCCATCTGTGCGCTCAGGCCGGCGCGGCGGAGTACATCTCGGGCCCCGCGGCGAGGGATTACCTCGACGAGCGGCCTTTCGCCGAGCGCGGCATTCGTCTCACGTGGTTCGACTACGCCGGGTATCCGGAATACCCGCAACTCTGGGGCGAATTCGTCCACGGCGTGACGATTCTCGATCTCCTTTTCAACTGCGGAAACGAAGCGAGGCGGTACATGAAATACGTCCCGCGCTGAGGTCGAGACGCGGGCCCGGATCAGCCTTGCGAATCCTTTCCGGAAGGAACCCCCGCAGACGGAGGAATGAAGCGGTAAACCGAGCTCGCGTGCCCTCCCGCGATCAATTCCCGCTCGAGGACGAGCTCCGATTGAGCGTCGAACGCGCCCCGGTGGCGAGGGGCGTTGTAGAGGAGGAACCAGGCTTCGCGCGGAGATTGCCGCAGCGAGTCCAGAATACGACCCACCACCTGACGCATCAGGAACTCATCGAACGGGTTGAAGAAATAGAACACGCCGACGTCGGAGGCGGGAACGTACCGGGAGGCGTCGGCCTGGACGATCTCGATCGGTGGAAGATCGCGAGCCGAGGCGCGGAAGCGCGCGACGTTCGCGCGAGCGATCTCACACAACTGGGGCGAGAACTCGACGCCGACGACGCGCCGGAAACCGGCCTCCGCCGCCAGGAGCAGGACGCGGCCCTTGCCGCAGCCGTAGTCCAAAAACCCCGAGTCGAGGGGCAGGGAGAGGCCGCGCAAGAGGGTCCGAAAGGCAAGGACGCTCGTCGGCTGGTATTTCACGCCGTGTTCCTTGTTGTCGCCGGGAATGTCCAACGCGTCGAGCGGAACCCGTCGGGCCGTGTCGAGCCCGTGCCGCCGATCGAAGGAGGACTCGGCGAGCCGGATCCGCACGACGGTCACGGTTCGGAGGAACCCGATGGTCGCGAGGGATTCCTTCAAGTCGGCGTAGCCGGTCTCGATCAGCCGGCGAAGCTCCCGGAACATCGCGTGGATTTACCACGAGTTGCCGTTCGCCACAAAAGCCGGGGCTCTCGCCGTTGTGCGAAAATGCGGCATGGACGTGGAACAGGGCGCGCCTTCGGTGTCGGTCGTCGTGCCTGTGTACGATGGGGCGGCGGCGTTGTCGGAACTGGTCCGGCGTGTGGCGACGGCGCTCACGCCCGCGGTGGCCGGGTCCTGGGAGATCATTCTCGTCAATGATGCGAGCCGCGACGAGAGCTGGAGCCTGATTGAAAAGCTCGCGACCGAGAATCCGGGGCGGGTGCGAGGAATCGACCTTGCACGCAACGTCGGCCAGCATGCCGCTCTCCTGGCGGGCATCCGGAGCGCAAGGGAAAAAATCACCGTCACGATGGACGACGACCTTCAACATCGACCGGAAGAAATCCCCGCCCTCCTTTCGGCCCTCGAGAAGTCCCACAACGTGGATGTCGTCTACGGCTTGCCGGCGACCGACCGTCACGACCTCTTTCGCCGGTTCGCGGCCTGGGCGGCCAAGGCCCTGCTGGAACGCGCGTTGGGAGCCAGGGGCGTCAGCCTGACGTCTTCATTCCGCGCGTTTCGGACGTCGCTTCGCTCCGCTTTTGCCGCTTACGAGGGCCCGGACGTGGACATCGACGCGTTGCTCTCCTGGGGCGCGGCCCGCTTCGCCGTCGTGCCGATCGAGCATCAGCCCCGCGAACACGGGCGCTCGACGTACACGCTCCGAAAATTGCTGAGGCACACGAGGAGCTTACTCACGGGATTCAGCGTGCTTCCGCTCCGACTCGCGAGCTACCTCGGCTTCCTCCTGACGGGCTTCGGATTGCTGGTGCTCGCCGACGTCGTCGGCGTCTACTTTCTGCAGGGTGGAAGCGTGCCCGGCTTCCCTTTCCTTGCCTCCATCGTGGCGATTTTCTCGGGAGCCCAGTTGTTCGCGTTGGGAATCATCGGCGAGTATCTCGCGTGCATCCATTTTCGAGCGATGCACCGGCCCACGCACGTCGTGCGCCGGGAAACGCCGTGATCGAGTTCAACAAACCCATTCTGGTCGGGCGCGAGCGCGAATACATGGCCGAAGCGCTCGCCGGGGGCCACATTTCCGCCTGCGGCCCGTTTACGCGCCGATGTGAAGCCCGGCTTCAGGAGAGTCTCGGGGCGCCGCGGGTCATCCTCACGACGTCCGGAACGGATGCGCTGGAAATGGCTGCGCTGATGCTCGATTTGCGGCCGGACGACGAAGTCCTGCTGCCCTCGTTCACGTTCGTCTCGACCGCGAACGCCTTCGCGCTGCGAGGGGCGCGGCCGGTGTTCGTCGACATTCGTCCCGACACCCTCACGATGGATCCCGCGCACGCGGAGGCGCTCGCCGGCCCAAGAACTCGCGCTCTCGTCCCCGTCCACTATTCCGGCGTGGGCTGCGACATGGACGCCCTCCTCGGCCTGGCCGAACGAGCCGGGGCGGACGTGATCGAGGACAATGCGCACGGCCTTTTCAACAACTGCCGCGGTCGTCAGCTCGGCACGCTGGGCCGATTCGGGATCTTGAGCTTTCACGAAACCAAAAACCTGACCTGCGGCGAAGGCGGCGCCTTGATCGTCAACCGGAAAGACGACGTTTCGCGCTCCGAAGTCCTGCGCGACAAGGGCACCGATCGGAGCCGCTTCCTCCAGGGACTCGTGGACAAGTACACGTGGGTGGACGCGGGGTCGAGCTTTGGACTGTCGGACCTGCTGGCCGCCTTTCTCTTCGCGCAACTGGAAGTCGAAGCCGACATCCAGGAACGCCGGCGGGCGATCTGGATGCAGTACCGCGACGGATTGGCGGGCTGGGCTCGCGCCGCCGGAGTCGAGCTCCCGACCGTGCCCGCCGACTGCAATCCTTCGTGGCACAGCTTTTTCCTTCTTCTTCCGCCGCGAGACGCCATGATCCGCCACCTGCGCGAACGCGGCATCGACGCCGTCTTTCATTACCAACCTCTGCATCTTTCTCCGATGGGTCTGCGCTTCGGCGGCCGATCCGGAGACTGTCCCGTCACGGAGCGCGTGAGCGACCGGCTCGTGCGCCTGCCGTTCCACAACGGCCTCAGCCGGGACGATGTGGATCGCGTGTGCGATGCCGTGCGAGCCTTCGGAAATGGAGCCTCGTGAAAGGGTCCCCGACGAGCCGTCGGGGAGGCCGGGCTCTCCTTCGCGTATTCCTTCCGCGGCCGACGGCGGAGGCGTGTTCACGCTCGAGGTCTGTCGCGAGATGGCGGATCTCGAAGCGCGGTATTTTTGGTTTCGCGCCCGGAATCGACTGATCACATGGGCGATCGAGGAGTTTTGCCCTCGGGCCCGTTCGTTTCTGGACGTCGGTTGCGGCACGGGTTTCGTGCTCTCGGCAATCGCGAAAGCGCGTCCCGAAATGCGGCTTTACGGCAGCGAGGTCTTCAGCGCGGGCCTGTCCTTTGCGGCGTCTCGCCATCCCTCGATCTCCTTCACCCAAATGGACTCGCTCCACATCCCGTTCGCCTCGGCGTTCGATGCGATCGGGCTTTTTGACGTTCTGGAGCACGTCCCGGACGACGAGCGCGTCCTCGCGCAGATTCACGGCGGCCTGAAACCCGGCGGGACCGTGATTCTCACGGTTCCGCAGCACCCATGGCTGTGGAGCCGTGTCGACGAGGAGGCCGGACATTTCCGCAGATATTCCCTCCGGGACCTCCACGGAAAGCTCGAAGCCGCGGGGTTTCAAGTCGTCCGCAGCACGTCGTTCATGACGGTCGTGTTGCCGGCGATGGTCGTGGCGAGGGCTTTCGGGAAGAATCGTCCGCAAGAGGGTCGGGCTCTGGGATCGGAATTCAGGATTTCCCCGTGGTTGAATTCTCTTTTCGAAAAGGCGCTGGCGGTCGAATTTTCCGTGATTGCGAGGCACCATACGCTTCCCGCGGGGGGGTCGCGATTGATCGTGGCGCGACGTGTATGATCGGCACCCAGGTGCGTGATTCTCGAGTGCCCGCCTCGTCCCGCCGACGCCGATGAACAAGACGACCCGATTCAAGCGCCTCCTGACGTCGACGAAGCTCGAGCTCATCTGCGAGGCGCACAGCGGCCTGAGCGCAAAAATCGTCGAGGAGGCCGGCTTTCCGGGGATCTGGGGCAGCGGATTGACGATTTCGAGCCAGCTGGGGGTGCGCGACAACAACGAGGCGAGCTGGACGCAGGTCCTCGACGTCCTCGAATTCATGGCCGACGCCACGACCGTGCCGATCCTGATGGACGGCGACACCGGCTTTGGCAACTTCAACAACGTCCAGCGGCTCGTGCGCAAGCTCGAGCAGCGCTCGATCGCGGCCGTGTGCCTGGAAGACAAGCTGTTTCCGAAGACCAACAGCTTCCTCGAAGGCCGCCGCCAGCAACTCGCCGAGATCGACGAGTTCTCGGGCAAGATCAAGGCGGCCAAGGACGCCCAGTCGGATCCCGACTTTTGCGTCGTCGCCCGAACCGAGGCGTTCATCGCCGGATGGGGGCTGGTGGAGGCCCTTCGCCGCGCCGAGGCGTACCGCAACGCCGGCGCGGACGCGATCCTCATCCACAGCGCCCTGTCGAGCCCGGACGAGGTGCTCGCGTTCAAGAGCGAGTGGGGCGATCGGTGCCCCGTCGTGATCGTCCCGACGAAATACTACTCGACGCCGACGGACGTCTTTCGGGAGCGCGGGTTCTCCATGGTCATCTGGGCGAACCACATCCTGCGAGGCGCGATCGCCGCGATGACTCGCGTCGCGAAAACGATCGCGGCCGATCAAAGTACCCTGCGGGTGGAAGATGACATCGCGCCGATCTCCGACGTCTTCCGGCTTCAAGGCGCAACCGCGCTCCGGGACCTCGAAGAACGGTATCTCCCGCGCGGCGCAAACCCTCCCGCGGCCGTCATTCTGGCGGCAGGCCGCGGGGAAGAGCTGGGAGATCTCACTCTCGACCGCCCGAAGGCGATGGTTCTCGTGGGCGGAGCGCCGCTCCTGTCCCACATCGTGTCGTCCTACAACAGCGCGGGAATCCGGAGGATCGTCGTCGTGCGCGGATACAAGAAAGAAACCGTGGCGGTTCCCGGAATCACGTGCGCGGACAACGACGACTTCGAAACCACGGGCGAGCTCGTTTCCCTCCGGGCCGGCCTCGCGATCAGGCCCGACCGGGACAACGACGTCGACAACGGCGTCGCCAACGGCGCCGACAACGGCGTCATCGTCTCGTACGGAGACGTGCTCTTCCGAAAGTACATCGTGGACCTCCTTCTCGAGACGCAAGACGACCTGGCCGTGGTGATCGACACTCACTGGCGGGACAGCGCGAACCGGAACCGCGTGGCGGACTACGTCCGGTGCTCCCTTCCCTACTCGCGACAGAACTACAACCGTCCCGTTTTCCTCAAGGAAATCGGGCCCGCCATCGATCCGGAAAAAATCGACGGCGAGTCGATGGGCTTCCTGAAGATCGGCCCTCGGGCGCTGCCGGCGGTCGTCGCCGTTCTCGACGAGCTGCTCGCGGACCCGGCAAATCGGAAAGCGAACATGCCGCGGCTGATCGGCGAGCTCATCTCCCGCGGCTCGTCTGTCCGGGCCGTTTACACGAGCGGGAACTGGTGCGACGTGGACAGCCTCGAAGACGTCGTCAACGCGGGGCTCCTCTGAATGATCCGGGCTTCTGAATGATCCAGGCTCCTGAATGATCGAGGCAAGAAGCTTCGTGGAGGCGGCGAAGGGCCGGGGAATCACCGTGTGGAGCGGGGTCCCCTGCTCTTACCTCCAGCCCTTCATCAACCATGTCCTCTCCGACGGGTCTCTCGAGTACGTTCCCGCATCCAATGAAGGAGACGCGGTCGCGGTCGCGGCGGGAGTGGAGGTCGGCGGAGGCCGCGCGGTCGCGATGTTTCAGAACTCCGGTCTGGGCAACGCGGTGAATCCGCTCACCTCGCTGGCGCAGACCCATCGAATCCCGCTCCTGATGATCGCCACGCTGAGGGGAGAACCCGGTGGAGCGCCGGACGAGCCTCAACATGCCCTCATGGGATCGATCACGGGCCGGCTCCTCGACCTGATGGGGATCCGGACCGAAGCCTTCCCGACTCGCGAAGAAGACGTCTTGCCCTGCCTCGAACGCGCGATGTCCTGGTGGGAAACCGACGGGACCCCGTACTGCCTGCTGATGCGAAAGGGCTCGGTCGAGCCGGCGCCGGCTCCGCCTCTGCCCGAAGCTCGGAGTCTCGAAGGGCGGCGGTCCGACCGCTTGCCGGGGCCGGCCTCCGCGAGCCGCGCGGAAATGCTCACGGCCGTCCAGGCGGCGACAGGCGGCCGGGACGTCGTGCTCGCCACGACGGGATACACGGGACGCGAGTTGTACGCCTGCGCGGACCGCCCGAATCAGCTCTACCTCGTCGGAGCCATGGGCTGCGCGTCCAGTGTGGGCCTGGGCCTGGCGATCCAGCGGCCCGACCTCCGCGTCATCGTCCTCGACGGAGACGGCGCCGCCCTGATGCGCCTCGGCGCGCTCGCCGCCATCGGCTACCGGCGGCCGCCGAACCTCGTTCACATCGTTCTCGACAACGGCATGCACGAATCGACCGGAGGCCAGGCAACCGTCTCTCCCTCGGTCGACCTCGCGGGAATCGCGGCCGACTGCGGTTATCCGGACACGCGCGTCCTGACCGATCCGGCCGAGCTGGCCCGTCTCCTGAAGTCCGGGACGTCCCGGCTGACGTTCGTACGGGCGCTCATCACGCCGGGCGTGGGCCGGAATTTGCCGCGGCCGGCCCTGCCGCCCCCGGCGGCGACGGATCGCTTTCGGGCCCACCTCCGCGACCTCGCGCGGGCGCGGCCG
>JBOGJO010000403.1:0-40948 GCA_050747885.1 Thermoanaerobaculia bacterium | reverse complement strand
GTTCAACCTCGGCCTGGACCCGGACAAGGCCAAGGAATTCCACGACGAGACCCTGCCCAAGGACGCGCACAAGCTCGCGCACTTCTGCTCGATGTGCGGGCCGCATTTCTGCTCGATGAAGATCACGCAGGAAGTTCGGGAATACGCGGAGAAGATCGGCTCCGAGGAGAAGGTCGCTCTCGAGATCGGGATGGAGGAGAAGGCCAAAGAATTCGTCGAGAGCGGGGGAGAGATCTACCGGAAAGCGTAGATCAGTGTTCCAGAAGCCCCTTCATGTCGGCATAGGAAATCTCGATCAATTTCTGGAGCGCGGCGGCCTCGACATCGCGCCCGGGCCGGAGTTTCACATGTCTCATGAACTTGCCCGTGCCTTCCAGGAGGCCGCGAGGGTCGGGAAGGTTCGCGCCGAGAAGGAATCCCACGTTGACATGGGCGGTGAACGCGTTGACATACCCGAAGGCGGCATCGCCGACGCACGCGGTCGGGGCGCCGTCATGCAACAGCTCGCAAACGTCGTCTCCGCACGCGCGCATGACCGTAAACCAGCGCTTCGCGATGGCCCCCAGCTCGCCCGGATGCTCCCGCATCCAGACCTCGATGGCGGGATCCCGCGGGATCGCGGTCGGAAATCGCATGAGGCGGATCATGGGGACGTCAGTCTCGAAAGGGGACCGCCGAGCGGGCGCATCGACTTGAGCGAAGCGACAACTTGTCGAGCCGCAGCTTCGGGCGAAGGCTGATCCGCTGCAAGCCGAGGTTAGCCCGCGAGCAATTTCTCGTACTCGGAATGCGGGCCGATCCAGAACCAGGCGATTTCATCACCGTCGAGATTTCCAACCGCGCGAGAACCCCCGCTGATTCGGACGGAGAAATTGGAAGCGAGGAATGCACTTTCTTGAACCGTAGCCCCGGATGCGAGGGATTGGCGAGAAACCGCCGATACGCCTCACGACCTTGAACCTGGACGGCCTTCGGAAGCTCGGCGAAGAGCCGAGGAAAGCCCGCGGTCGTGCGAGACCTCAAGGTTTGTCGGGATCGAGCTCGAGGGTTCGGCCGGCCCGGTGCTCCGAGAGCGCCTCGCCCGCCATTTTCCCAAGAAGGCCTGACGATCGCGCGAAGAGGTTGTCCCATCGGCGCTCGGATTCAAGTTCCGCGAGCAGCCAATCGGCAATCGCGTCTTGCTCATCTTCTGGCAGATGCTCGATCTCGGAAACGGCTTTTCCCAGTTTCGTCGTCATCAGATGATGATTTTACCACCCACTGCGATCCCCCGCAGGCTAACGACCCGGCTTCAGCGGCGAAGCGAAGCGACGGCCGCTGCAACGAGATGTTCGGTGGCCTCATGAGTCAGTGACTTTCACGAGATCGCATTGCCTGCCTGTGAGCTAGGTTTATGGAGACGAGCGAGCCGACGAAAGTGACTGCCCACACCCAGAGAAAGATCGGGTTTTGTTGAAGGTCTGGGCTTCGCGACGTAAACCAGACGTACGAACCAACGATAAGTGCGCACACTACCGACCGTACGAGGACGTGACCCCGAAATTCCTCGACTTCAGCAACCATCCCTCACCTCCCGCCGTAACTTCTGAACAGGACACCGAACATGTAATTAGGCGTACCAATGAATTTCCCCAAACGCGACCGAAATCCGCCTCCTTGTCGCGTCATCCTCGATCGCCCCAAAACCCAACCCCTTGTCCCATCTCATGAATTATCCCCTGGCACCCTCCGGGAACGCGCGAATTCGTTCGCCTAACGCCGCTCCGCACGATGGCAAAATGGCGCCGCGTTTCCATTCATCCTTCCCATCGCGCACCGCCCCGAATGGGGACACGGAAATCTGGATCCTCGAAGCTCTCGGGAGCGGGCGAGCTTCAGGGAAGCCTCAGCCCGGGATCTCGGGCTCGACGAGCTTTCCCAGGAGCACCAGCGACTCGTGCCAGCCGAGGTAGCAGGCCTCCGCGGGGATGACGTCCGGTACGCCCTCCTGCACGATGTGCAGCTCCGTCCCGACCGAGACTTTCTTCATCGTCACGGTGACCTGGATCTCGCCCGTGAGGTTCGGGTCGTCGAAGTGGTCGGTGTAACGGATTCGCTCGTTCGGGACGAGCTCGACGTACTTGCCTCCGAAGGAATGGGACTGGCCGTTGCTGAAATTCGTGAACGACATCTTGTAGGTGCCGCCCACCTTCGCGTCCATCTGGTGGACCTTTCCGGTGAACCCGTTCGGCGGAAGCCATTTCGCCATGGCGTCGGGGTCCAGGAACGCCCGGTAGACCCTGTCGGGCGTGGACCGGAGAACGCGGTGAAGGCGGATTGTGTTTGGCATCGGTACCTCCCGAAGTCGATTCTATTTACAACCGATTCACGAAAAAGAAATTGATGTGGTCCGGGAGAGAGGGTAGCCAGCTGTCCCTTCGCCCCCTGGGGGAGAAGGTGGCCGTGAGGCCGGATGAGGGGGCAGTCTTGGTGGGCGCCACGGTGGGTGGGTGAGGGCGAGTCACGACCTGAGCGATTCCCGCTCCCCGCTTTCGCGGGGACAAGCTTCGCGGGAATGACAGGAGTGCGCGAGAATGACAGGGGGGCCGGCGCTCCGCGCGAGGGCGAGTCACGACCCGAGCGATTTCCGTTTCCGACGCAATGAGGAACGGCGGCGAGGCGCCGCGCGCTTACGGGCGGGCGGCATCGACGAGACATGCCGCCACGCCTCCTTCACCACGTCGGCGAGGAGAGATCGCGGAACTTTGGCCAGCCGGACGAGGACTGCGGGGTAATTCCGGTAGTGGTCGGTGAAGAAGAAGGCCGAGGGGTCGATTTCCATCAGCACATCGCGGTCCGCGATCGCCTTGAGCTGAAGGACGAGGACCGTGTCGTCGTCGCGGAACCGCGCGAAAAACCTCCCGTGGACGAGAAACGACGGCATTTTGTAGGACGTCCCCTCGACGACGTCCGGCAGCTTCAACAGCAGCTTCTTTGCCTCGCGCATCGCGATCGACATAAAGAGATCTTAATCCCTCACGTCAATCCTGGAGATAGCCGAATGCCCGCGATTTCCCGTCTCGCGCAACTTTCTCCGTCCTCGTTCCAGAATCTCATTCCCGCCACGGGAAATAAAAAGCCGGGCAAGAGTCTCTCCGACGCCGATCGCGCTGCAATGCCGTGACTTGCGGTTTCTCGGGGCCAGTTTCAACGACGGCTTCCGCTTTGCTTCTTCCGGCGAGCGGAGGTTCTGCGAATGCGAGTCTGGATCAAATGGAGAAATGGTGTCGTTGCGGCGGCGGCGATGTGTGCGGCCGGAGTCGCGGCCGGCGGCGCGAGACCGCTGACGCGAGGCGAGCGGGTCCCGATCATGGAGCGCGTTGACCTTCCTGCGAACGGCTCGGACCTTGGCCCGGCGGACCTCAGCGCGCCTCTCGACCGAATGACGCTCGTTCTCTCGCGGACGGCGGCGGCCAGCGCGGCCTTGAGAGAATTTCTCTCGGCCGTGCAGGACCCCGCCTCACCCGACTACCACCACTGGCTCACGCCGCGGGAATTCGGGCTCCGGTTTGGGATCACGGATTCAGAGATCGATGCGGTCGCCGGCTGGCTCGAGGACCAGGGCCTCTCGATCGACGGGATCCCGGAGGGACGCGGTTGGATCAATTTCTCGGGGCCGGTTTCTCGCGTGGAAACGGCGTTCGCGACCCGGATTCATGAATTTTCCGGCTCTTCCCGGACTCGTCCCATGCGGCTGGACCCGGTTTCAGCTCCTCCGGAGATCTCCGGTCTCCTCGAGGGGCTCGCCTCACTTCAGGGCTCGCCGCGCCGCTCGATGGGCCATCGAAGCCCCCGAGTCGGTCCGGGTTCTTCTTCTTCCGACTCGGGCGGGCACGCCCTGGCTCCCGCCGATTTTGCGGCCATCTACGGGGTCGCTCCGCTCCATGCCGCGGGCGTCACGGGAGCCGGGACGACAATCGCCATCGCGGGGCGAACCGAGATCGCCTCGTCGGATGTCTCGGCGTTTCGAAAGATGTTCGGGCTCCCTCCGGGCGATCCTGTCATTGTCCGCAACGGCCCTTCACCCGGAAATCTGGGGGGCGACGAGGAGTTCGAGGCCGACCTCGACGTCGAGTGGTCCGGCGCGGTCGCACCGAATGCATCGGTGAGCCTCGTCGTCTCCGGCTCGACGGCCGCGACCGACGGAATCGACCTTTCCGCCGAGTACATCGTCGACCACAACCTCGCTCCCATCGTCTCGGTCAGCTTCGGAAATTGCGAGTCGTCGATGGGCTCCGCGGGGGTCGCGCTCTACAAGAATCTGTGGGCCCAGGCGGCGGCCCAGGGGATGACCGTTTTCGTCTCATCGATGGACAGCGGAGCGTCCGGCTGCAGCTTCGCGGACGACTCCGTGGGATCCGGATTGGCGGTGTCCGGCCTCTGCGCAAGCTCCGACGACGTCTGTGTCGGCGGAACGCAGTTTCAGAGTGGCAGTGAAACCGCCGACCTGTGGACTCCCTCCGGCGCGCGCTCCTACATCCCCGAGGGTTCGTGGAACGAGAGCGGAGGCACGCCGGGAGGCTCCGGACTCTGGGCCACGGGCGGCGGGACGAGCGCGGTCTTCGCGCAGCCGGCCTGGCAGAAGAACTTTCCAGGCGTCCCCGCCGACGGTCGACGTCACGTTCCGGACGTTTCGCTGGCCGCATCGGGAGCGACGCCCTATTTGATGATTCAGGGCGCGACCCCTTCGGCGCCGGGACTCCTCGGAGCGGAGGGAACGTCGGCCTCCTCGCCGGCGATGGCGGGGATCATGGCTCTCATCCTTCAGGCGATTGGTTCGCGCCAGGGAAACGTCAATCCGGTCCTGTACCGACTCGCTGCGACCCCGGCCGCTTCCGGAGGCGCGGAGGTCTTCCACGACATTGTCGAGGGAGACAACAGCGTGCCGGGAGTGTCCGGTTTTTCGGCCGGACCGGGCTACGACTCGGCGACCGGTCTCGGTTCCCTCGACGCTTCGGCCCTGGCGGAAAACTGGAACGCGACGGCCGAGGCCGCCGATTTCAGTCTCGTCGTGACCGCCACGGGCGACGGCCTGGCGGCGGTTTCGCCGCCCTCGTGGAAGGTAACGACGAGTCCCGTGGCGGGATTCTCGGCGCCGATTCGGATCGAATGCTCGGGTGTGCCGGCCGGGGTCTCGGTCGTGCTGTCTTCCGGCGCGATCCCGGCGCCCGGCGGCGGATCCGCGACGCTCTCGCTGGCTGCCGCGACATCCTCGGGGACCCAGGCCTTCACGCTCGACGTGTCCGCCTCCGGCGGAGGGATGACGCACCACCAGCACATCGCGATTCCAGCGCTTCCGGGACTCTCCGACTCGGGCTGTCCCTCGGCTGCGGCGCGCGGCTGCCTGTCGCCCGCGCCGGCTCCGGGTCCTGCGGTCATCGGCCGCCGCTAGACCGCGTTCGCACCCGAAGGGTCAGGCCGGGATGGCTTCGAGCTTTGCGGGCCGCGGGGAGAGGACTTCCGAGCCCTTCTCGGTCACGGCGACGTCGTCTTCGATTCGTACCCCGAACCGGCCCGGAAGATAGATTCCGGGTTCGGACGTGAACGTCATCCCCGGTTCGAGGAGGATGTCGTTGCCGGAGACCATGTAGGGAGGCTCGTGCACGTCGATTCCCAGACCATGACCCAGGCGATGCGTGAAGTACTCGCCGTATCCCGCTTTCTCGATCACGCGCCGCGCCGCCGCATCGACCTCCGAACAGGCGACACCGGGCCGCGCCGCTTCGATTCCGGCCCCCTGCGCCTCGTGAACGATGTCCCAGACCTTTCGGTACTCGTCGGTCGGCGCTCCGTAAAACGTCGATCGCGTGATGTCGTAGTAATACCCCTCCGGATTGTCCCAGGCGTCGATGAGAACGGCCTCGTTTTTCGACAGCCGGCGCTCCGACGCTTCGCCGTGCGGGACGGCCGCCGACGGGCCGAATTGAACGACGTTCTCCCCGCCGAAGGCTCCGGAAATCTCACGTTCGGACACTCCCGGCCGAAGCCGCTCGAACGCCGCCCGGAACCGGGCCACGCCGGTCGCGATCGCGCGGCGCATCGTTGCCAGTTCTTCCGAGCTCTTGACCATGCGCATCGCGGCGAAGAGATTCGCCCCCGACTTCGCAATCCATCCGGGAGCGTGAGAAAGCAGCCTCTCCACGTCGTCGAAGGCGGTCGAGGGCTCGACGAGAATCGTGCCCCGGCCGGCTCCGAGCAAGGACGCGGCTTTCGCAAAGGCGTCCTCGGTTTCCTGCCAGGTGACGATGCGCGAGATCGGCGTCATTGATCGCGCGTGGGTTTCTTCGAACGCCGGCACGACGAGAACTGGCTCGCCGTCTTTGGGAATCAGCACGGCCGTCAGACGCTCGCTGCGGTGAAACGAGATCCCCGAAAGGTAGAAGAGGTTCGTCGAAGGGGTCACCAGGAGAACGTCCGCGCCGCCCTGCGCCAGCCGGGAGCGCGCGGTTCGCAGGCGTTCCTCGATCGGATTTTTCTCTGTCATGCGGGAAGAATAACACGCTGATTTGGCGCGCCCGCGCGCCGAAAAGACCTCACTGCCGGAAGGCGGAGTGTCAATCGCATTCAAAAGCCGTTACACTGCGCGCTCTTCGGTGTGGCACCCGGGTTGCTATCCGAAGGATCGACAGCAGCGGAACGGGAGAGAAATGATCGAAGTCCGCAATTTCACGATGAAGTACTACGGGCCTCCGGCCGTTGACGACATCTCCTTCGAGATTCCCGAGGGAGCCATCGTCGGATTCCTCGGACCCAACGGCGCCGGCAAGACCACGACAATGCGGGTGCTGACGGGATTTCTTCCTCCGACCGAGGGCGAGATCAAAGTCGCGGGCCACGACGTCGTCCGGGACCCCATTCGGGCCCGGGCGTCCATCGGCTATCTGCCCGAGAACGTCGCGTTGTATCCGGAAATGCGCGTTCGAGAATACCTGCGCTACCGGGCCGATCTGGAGGGCGTGCCATCGTCCGACCGGAAAGCGCGCGTGGACGATGCGGTCGACCGATGTCTTCTCGCGGAGGTCGCCAACCGCATCACGGGAACCCTCTCGAAAGGATACAAACAACGGGTCGGGCTCGCCGGCGCGCTGGTCCACCGACCCCCGATTCTGATCCTGGACGAACCGACGGTCGGCCTCGATCCGAAGCAGATCATCAAGATCCGGGAGCTCATCAAGGAACTGGGAAGGGAGAGGACCGTTCTCCTCTCCACTCACATCCTGCCGGAGGTGGAGGCGATCTGCGATCAGGTTCTCATCATCGACCGGGGGAAGATCGTCGCGCAGGGGACTCCCGAGGAGCTTCGCCGGCGCGGGTCGGGAGCCGCGCTGTTGCGGGCGAGTTTCGCCGGCGAGGTCGATGCGCGTCCGCTGCTGGCTTCCCTCGACGGAGTGAGGGCGATCCATCAGACCTTCGAAGCGGGGGAAACGCGTGTGCGGCTGGAATGCGACGAGGGCGTCGATTGCCGTGAAGCGGTCTTTCACAAGGCCGTGGAGAACGGCTGGACGCTGCGGGAGCTCGTGGGGGAGACCGCCACTCTCGAAGACGTCTTCGTACGGCTGACGACGCAGGATCATTCTGCGCCGGAGCCCGAGGAGGCGGCGTCATGAGAAAATTTTTCGCGATCGTTCGTCGGGAATGGCTCGCGTACTTCTATTCGCCGCTCGGCTACATCATTCTCGCGGCGTTCTGGTTTCTCAACGGATTCATCTTCTCCACGATTCTGGGGTTCCTCAGCCGGCCGGGCGCCGGTTCGATGCAGCCGCTCGGCATCCTCTTCAACAACACGTTCTTCTGGATCTTCATGATCTTCTTCATTCCCGTCATCACGATGCGGCTCATCTCCGAAGAGCGTAAGTCGGGTTCGATCGAGACGCTCCTGACCTCGCCGGTCACGGCGGGCACCATCATTCTCGGGAAGTTCACGGCCGCGTTTCTTTTCTACACGGTTCTCTGGGTGCCGGTAGTTTTTTACGCCCTCATTCTGGAAAAGTTCGCCACGATCGATCTGAGAATCGTCGCCTCGAGCCTTCTTGCGGTCCTGCTGCTCGGAGCCTATTTCCTGGCGATCGGCACATTCGCGTCGAGCCTCTCGAAGAACCAGATCGTCGCCGCAATCCTGGGATTCCTCATGATCCTGATCGTCTTTTCCGCCGGACTGCTCCAGTCCCTCGCCAACGAGCCGTCGTGGCGGGACTTTCTGAGCTACGTGACGATCTGGGACCACATGGAGGAATTCGCGAGGGGAGTCGTGGACACCCGGCACATCGTTTACTACGTGTCCGCCGCGGCGGGGTTCCTGTTCCTGGCGCAGGCGACGCTCGAGGTGAAAAAAGGGCAATGAAGACGACTCTCGGCACTCGCCGGCGCGCCGCCAGCGCCGGAATGTTCTCGGGATCCGTGGCGGTCGTCGCGGCGATCTTCGTCCTGGTCAACTACCTGGGCTACCGGCACTGGTCCCGGGGAGATTGGACGAAGGCGAAAATCTACTCGCTGTCCGACACGACGAAGAAAATCGTCGCGAAGATCAAGGCCCCGGTCGACGTGACGGTGTTCATGAGCCGGGAGTCGCGGACGTATCCGGAGGTCAACGAGATTCTCGAAAGGTATCGGAAGCTCGCGCCGACGATGATCCGCATCGAAAAACTGGACCCCCGGCGAAATCTCGCCCGTGCGCAGGCGCTCGTGTCGGAATACAACGTGCGACAGAACACGATCGTGTTCCGCTCCGGCGCTCGGAAGAAGTACGTGACCGAGGACCAGCTCGGGGACATGGACTTCTCGGGCGGTCCCGGCCAGCCGGGAGGCCTCAAGAACTTCAAGGGGGAACAGGCGTTCACCTCGGCGATCCTGGCCGTCACGTCGGAGAAATCTCCAAAGATCTATTTCATGTCGGGGCATGGTGAGAAATCGTCCGACGACGGGGGAGAGCGCGGATTCTCGGAGATCAAGGACCTCCTCGGGAAAGACAATGATGCCGTGGCCGTGTGGGAGTCGCTCGGAAAGGCGACGGTCCCGTCGGACGCGGACCTCGTCGTTCTCGCGGGACCGCAGACGGCCCTCCTCGCTCCGGAACGGGACGCCCTCGACCATTACCTGGCGGCGGGCGGCCACGTCCTCGTTCTCGTGGACCCGGTCCTTCCGAAACCCGGAGGCCCACCGCCGGACCTCGGGCTCTCGGCTCTCCTCTCGGAATGGGGGGTCAAGCTCGACAACGACATCGTGGTGGATCCGGGCAACGCCCTTCCCTTCATCGGCGCCGAGACGGTCTATGTGAATCATTTCGGATCGCACGAGATCGTCTCGCCGCTGGATTCCGCCAAGACCGCGGTGATTCTTCCCCTCGCAAGGTCGGTTCAGCCCGGCACCTCGACCCACGCCGGCTTCACAGCGACGCCGCTGCTGCAGACGACCCCGGACGGATGGGGTGAAACCGATCTCGTGGACCTCTCGGCGGTCAAGAAGGACTCCAACGACGTCGCGGGGCCGGTGACTCTGGCCGTCGCGGTTTCCCGCTCCGCAACGGCGGCGGTTTCGGGAGCCGACGCGGGAGGTCGCGCGCGTTTGGCGGTCTTCGGCGATTCCGACTTCGCCTGCAACGCCGAGCTTCAGAGTGTTTCGAACGCGAACCTCTTTCTGAACACGGCACACTGGCTCATCGGCAACACGGAGCTCGTGGGCATCGCTCCGAAATCGATGGAGCAGACCTCTCTGACGATTTCTGCCTCAGCCCTGAAGAGAATCGGGCTTTTGTGCCTCTTTGGAATTCCGGGACTCGCCATCCTCGCCGGAATCGTCGTCTGGACCAAGAGGCGCGGCTGATCGATGACGCTTCGCCGCCTGGCCCTCCTCACGGGAATTCTCGCTGTCCTCCTGGGTTTCATCGTGATTCTGGAACGGCGTCTCCCGACCACCCAGGAGCGTCTCGACAAGGGCGACGTGCTCTGGCAGGTCGACGAGGCGGACATTTCGAAAATCGAGATCCAGCGCGACGGGTCTGTTCTCGAGTTCTCACGAAACCCGCCCGAAGACTGGAAAATGATTCGGCCCGAAGCGTACCCGGCCGACTCGAGCTCGCTCTCGTCTCTGGTGTTCGACCTCGCCAAACCGTCCCGCGAGGGAGAAGCTCCGGCCGCCGCCAACGAGCCCGACTACGGCCTCGTGACGCCCCGGGCGGTCGTTACGATCAGCACGAAGGGGACGAAAGACAAGAAGGCCGAGGCTCACACCCTGTCGATCGGGAAAGACATTCCCGGGACCGACACGGTCGCGGCGCGGGTGAAAGGGGAGAATCGAACGGTCTTCGTTCGCTCCAGCGTGGCCACGGATCTCCTGAAGCCTCTGGACGGATTCAAGAGCAAGAAGGTCTTTCAGGGTTCGCTCGTGGACGTGAGCCAGCTCACCCTTCTTCGGGGAAGGGGCCGGCTCGACTTCGAGAAACGCAAGGACAGCTGGTGGATGACTCGCCCGGTTGCCGACCTGGCCTCCTCGTCACAGGTGACCCGTCTTCTCGACGGTCTCCTGGCGGCAAACGTGACGGAGTTTCTGAAGATCCCGAAGGGCGATTTCGGCGGTGACGGACTCGCCCCACCCATCTATACCGTGACGATGACGATTGCCAGGAAACCCCAGGTTCTCGAGATCGGGGCCACCCGCGCGGACGGAAAGTCGGTCTACGCCCGTTCCGGAGAACAAACGTTCGCTCTCGACGCCACGCTGACGGACGACCTTTCGAAGGAAGCCGACGCCTACCGCGAGACCAAAGTCGCGCGTTTCGAGACTTCGAACGTCCGGCAACTCGATTGGAAGACGGCGGATTCGATCCGATCCTTCAAGAAGGATGGCGCGCAGTGGACGGAATCCGGGAAGCCCGTTCCGGCGCAGTCCGTGGAGGATGTGCTGACGGCGATTGCGTCGCTCGACGCAGCCGACTTCCTGGGAGAAGCCGAGACGAAAGGCCTCAGCGGCCAGGCGGAGAGCGCGAGCTGGAAGATCGGTCTCGCCTCCGGCGAATCGATTTCGGCCTCGGTTCGGCCCGAATCGCCCGGCCGGGTCGCGGTGAAGGTGGCCGATCGCTCCCAGGCCCTCCTGGTTTCGACCGGAGATCTCGAGAAGGTCGTCGCGGCGGAAAAGAAAGTGTCCGCTCCGCCCGCGCCGGCGACTCCCGCACCGAAGAAAACGATCCGATAGAATCGCCGGACCGATGGTCATCCGCTCCCTGGGCCTTTTCCTGGTGGAGATTTCCGCCGGAGTTTCTCTTCTGCTCGTCTTTTATCCCACTCGGATTCTCGGGCGGGGGTTCTTCGCGCTTCACGGGTTGATCGCCCTTTCGGCCCTGGCCCTGTCGGCGGCACTGTCGCCGCGGGAGGCGGCGGCCCCTCGAGCCGCGGCCCTCTTGCTGCTGACGGCGTATACCCTTCTCTCGCGAGTCGGCCGGATGAGGGTTGCGCGCGGTTTGCTGATCGCCGCCGCGGCGGGGCAGTATGCGGTCCTGGCCTTGATCTGCCGGCAGATCGACCCTGCCCGCGCCGGATGGATCTCGACCGGCGCCGTGCTTGGATCCCTCCTGTTCGGGACCGTCCTGCTCACGATGAACCTCGGACACTGGTATCTCGTTTCGCGGTCGCTCCCGATGTCGCTCCTCTTTCGAGCCGCGGTTTCCTACGGTGCGGCGTGCGCGGCCCGCTGCGTCTACCTGGCCGTGGCCGCGGCGTTGCGCCCGAACCCCGCCGCGTGGGAAGCGCTCACGTCCGTCGACCGGGAGGGGCTCTTCTTTCTGTTTCGGATCCTCTGGGGGATCGTCGGCCCTCTCGCGCTCGCTTATTTCATTTTCCAGACCTCGAAGATGCGATCGAACCAGGCGGCGACGGGTTTGCTTTACGTCGCCCTCGTGTTCGTCCTCGTCGGAGAGCTGCTGTCGGCCTACCTCACGGTCGCGACGGGATTCCCGGCGTGAGAATCCGAAGGTACTGTTCCGGTTGTCTGCGGCGGGTGGATCTCACGCAGGCGCTCACGGCTTCCGGGGCCTGCCTCAAGTGCGGATTGCCGTGGAGGCTCGATCCGAGCCCCGCCGAGCTTTCCACGAACCGCGTCGACCGGTGCGGGTTCTGCGGCAACCGGGCGTTCTTCGTCCAGAGGGACTTCGACCAGCGGATCGGCTGCGCAATCATGGCCGCGTCGCTCGCGCTGGCGTTTGTGGTGGGGTGGAAGTACGGGTGGATCTACTTCACGCCCGTCCTCCTGGCGACCGTGCTCGTCGACTGGGTCCTTGCGTGGCGGATCGGGCCCGTGACGATTTGTTACCGCTGCGACGCCGAATACCGCGACGTGGAGGCCAATCCGAGGCACAAGCCGTACGACCCTCACGTCGCGGAGCGCTATGCGCAAGTCAAGACGGTCCGCCGGATGGTGCCCTGACCGGGGAGCCCGCCTCCTCGAGGGAGCGGCCGAAGACACGGCTGAAATGCTTTTCGAAAATCCCGCCGGCTTCCGCGACTTCGACGGCCCGGCCCGAGACGCGCTGAATCGACGTCACGCCCCCGTCGGTGATGCCGCACGGGATGATCCCGAGGAAGTGATCGAGGTTCGTCGTCACGTTCAAAGCAAAGCCGTGGGTCGTGATCCATCGGGAGATGTGGACGCCGATTGCCGCGATTTTGTCGTTCCCGACCCATACGGAGGTGACTCGTTCCTTCAAGGGGCTGCGTTCTCCCACGATGCCGAATTCGGCGAGCGTGAGGATGATCGCCTCCTCGAGATCCCGCACGTACCTTTTCACGTCTCGCCGATCGGGCGACAGGTCGAGGATGGGATAGCCGACGAGCTGCCCGGGCCCGTGGTACGTGGCCTTTCCACCCCGGTCCGTTTCGTAGAGGGCGATTCCGAGCTGCGATCGTCTCTGCGGGGTGAACAGAATCTCGCCCGGATCGGCGTTACGTCCGAGCGTAAAGACGGGATCGTGCTCGAGGAGAAACAGCGTCTCCCGGCCCGTCACGCGGCATCGTTCCGCGGCCTCGGCTTGCAGCTCGAGAGCGCGCCCGTATTCGATCCTCCCGAGGCGACGGAGCTCCACGGTCTTCAACGGCGGAACCTCGAGAACAGGACGAGCGCCCCGGCGGGTGAATAGAGAACGAGGATCGGGTCCCAGGAGGCCATTCGATATCTGAGAAGAACGAGAAAGGCCACATGGATGGCCATCGTCACCCCCAGAATCGAAACGCAGAAGAGGGCCGTTCCTTTCCTTCGAGCGGAGGCCAGACCGATCGCGCAGAGTAGAAACCCCGCGCCGTAATAGACGCTCGTGGCGAGGACGACGGATGGTTTTCGAACCAGAGGACTGGCTCCCGGACGGAGCCAGTCCTCGACCTTCTTCCACAGGACCCACACCTCCTCCCGGGGATGGGCGCGCGCCCACCGAAGGGCCGCCCGAACGAGCGCGAAGGACCGCCGCGACGGGTTCGGGTCGTCGAGGCCGGGAATCGCGGAGCGCCACTTCGAGGCGGCCGAGAGGTCGAATCGCCGATATTCCTCGCGGGACTCGAGCCGGTAGAAGCGCAGGTTCCAGTCGCTGTTGCCCTGATAGAACGTGAATCCGGCCTCGTCGTTGACCGGCAAAACGGTCTTGAACGCGATCGCATTTCGCAACATCCAGGGGCTCAGCGCGGCGCAAAAACCGAGCACTGCCGACCCCGCCAGAGCCCGGCGCACCCGGGCGGGGTACCGCCGGTCGAGCAGAGGGGCCGCCAGAAACGGGGCGAGGGCGAGGGCCGACGGCCTCACGAGCGCGGCGAGCGCGAGAGCGCCTCCCGCGAGCAGTCCCATTCCCGACGACGGTCGGTCGACGCAGACGAGCAGGAAGAAGCCGGAGAAAAGGGCGAGCAGAACGTACAGAGGCTCGCTCTGGACCTGCGACCCGAAGAAGAGAAAAGCGGGGTGGACCGCGGCGACGGCCCCGACGGCGAGCGCCAGCCCTTCGCTCCCGAACACGCGCCGGGCGATCGCCCAGAGAAGGAGGACCGCTCCGGCGCCGAGCGCCGCGTTCCACAGCTTGTCGAGGAAAATCCAGTCGGGGTGGCCAAACGTCGTGGCGGCGAGGAAGAACGGATATCCGGGCGCCCGGAAGAAGAACCCGTCGGTATTGGCCGGATAAGTTCCGCTCTGAACGAGCTTCCGGGCGGCAACGATGTAGGCCCGAGAATCACCGAACCGAACCGAGCCCCAGCCGCGCGAAGCCGCGGCAGCCAGACGAGCAGCCAGGGAAACCAGCAACAGTGTTGCCGGGACTCGCTTCACCGGCACGCGGATCAGGAGAGCGAGAAGCTGCCGGCTTCCAGCGTCTTCTTGACCTCCGCCATGAACTGGTCCGCCACCGCCCCGTCGATCAGCCGGTGGTCGAAAGAGAGCGCCAGGTATCCCGTCGTGCGGACTCCGATCGAGTCGTTCCCGGCCGAGTCCGTCACGACGACCGGCCGTTTCTCGATCGCTCCGACTCCGAGGATCGCAACCTGGGGCTGCACGATGATCGGCGTTCCAAAGAGAGACCCGTAAACGCCGGGGTTCGTGATGGTGAAAGTGCCGCCGGAAACCTCTTCCGGTTTCAGTTTCTTCGACCGGGCGCGCTCGGCGAGGTCCTGGCTGGCGCGGGCGAGCCCGAGGATGGATTTCTCGTCGGCGTTCTTGATGACGGGAACGATCAAGCCCCAGTCGAGGGCGACGGCCATTCCCAGGTGAACGTCGTGGTGATAGACGATCTCCTCGCCGTCGATCGAGGCGTTGAGATCCGGGAACTTTTTGAGCGCGGCGGTCACGGCCTGAAAGATGAAGGGAAGGAACGTGAGCTTCACGCCGTTGGCCGCGAGGAAGGAATCCTTGTTCGAGCGGCGAACGCCGTCGATCGCGCTGTAGTCGATCGAAAACACCGTGGCGACGTGGGCCGAGGTCCGGCGCGATTCCACCATCCGCTCGGCGATCTTGCGCCGCATCACCGACATCGGCACGGCTTCGTCTCGCGCGGCCCGGCGGGAGCCCGCCGACGGCGCGGCCGGCGCCGCCGCTTCCGGGGCGGACCGGGGCCGGGGAGCGGCCTTTCGATTGTCGATGAAGGACAGGATGTCGTTCTTGGTCACGCGTCCGGCGATCCCCGTCCCTTCGACCTCGCCGATGGCCACCTCGTTTTCGGAGGCGATCCTGCGCACGAGCGGCGAAGACCTCGATCGAATCCGCTCCTCGAACGAGGATGGTTGGGAGGGCTCGGCCGGGCGCACGGACGGCGGCGGGGTCGACCTTACGGCGGACGTCGAGGGCGGCGGGGGCGCCGGGGGCGAGACCTTCGGGGCTTCAGGCGTCGGGGTGGGCGCGGGCGGGGGCGCCGGGCTCTTCGGCGCCTCGGACGTCGGGGCCGGAGCGGGTGCCGGAGCGGGAGCGGCGGGCCTGGCTCCCGCCTCGCCGATCCGTCCGACGACGGTGTTGACGCCGACCGTCTGGCCCGGCTGCACGAGAATTTCGACGAGGGTCCCCGCGGCCGGCGCCGGGATTTCGGCATCGACCTTGTCGGTCGAGATCTCGAATAGCGGCTCGTCCCGGCTGACGGAATCCCCCACGTTCTTGATCCATTTCGTGATCGTGCCCTCGGCGATCGACTCGCCCATCTGCGGCATGATGACATCGGTGGCCATCGGTCCTCCTCCTCAGATCGTCAGTAGCCCGCCAACGCGCGAGCCGCACGAGCAACCTTGTCCGCGTTGGGGAGAAAAAACTCCTCCATCGGGGGCGAAAACGGAACAGGGGTGTCGGGCGCGGTCACGCGAAGGACCGGGCCGTCGAGTTTCTCGAAACATTTTTCGGCGAGTCTTGCGGAAATTTCCGCGCCGACGCCGCCGGTGAGCGTGTCTTCGTGCAGGACAAGCGCCTTGCTCGTCCTTCCCACGGACTCGAAAACGGTTTCGTCGTCGAGCGGCAGGAGAGTCCGAAGGTCGATCACTTCGCAATCGATTCCCTCGGTTTCGAGCTGCCGGGCGGCCTCCAGCGCGGTCCAGACCATGGCCCCGTAGGTGATGATGGAAAGGTCTCGCCCCGGACGGGCGATCCGCGCCTTGCCGATGGGAACCACATAGTCGTCCGCGGGAATCTCCTCGCGCACCCGCCGGTAAAGGAATTTGTGCTCGAAAAAAATCACCGGATCGTCGTCGCGGATCGCGGCCTTGAGCAAGCCCTTGGCATCGCGGGCGGTGGCCGGCTGGACGACCTTGAGGCCCGGGGTGTGCGTGAAATACGCCTCCGGATTCTGCGAATGGAACGGACCGCCATGGACGCCTCCGCCGGACGGGCCCCGAATGACGATCGGGACTCCGAGGCCCGTTCGGTATCGCGACTTGGCCGCGAAGTTCGTGATGGGGTCGAACGCGCAGGCGATGAAGTCCATGAACTGCATTTCCGCGACGGGCCGCAGCCCCATCAACGCGGCGCCGATCGCCGCTCCCACGATCGCATCCTCGGAGATCGGAGTGTCGAGAACTCTCTCGGTCCCGAAACGCCGCGCCATTCCGGCCGTCACTCGGAACGCGCCGCCGTAAATCCCGACGTCCTCCCCGAGGATGAAGACGCGTTCGTCCCGCTCCATCTCCTCCCAGAGCGCGTCGTGAATGGCGTCCAGATAAGTCGTTCCGCGAGTCTCGGTGTCGGCGGGGAAGGGCGCGACGCTCATTTCGCGGCGCCGTCCGCGAGCCGGAGCATCGACCTCGCATCCTCGGCCGGCCGCTCGGCGTAAACTCCGTGCAGCGCTTCGCTCGGCTCGGGAAATGGAGCCGATTCCGCGGATCGCAGGTCTTCGTCCACCCCGGCGGCGACCTCGTCGTCGATCTGCCGGAGGCCCCCCTCGGTCGCGACCGCGTCCGCGATGAGTTGAGCCCGGTAACGGTCGATGGGGTCTTTCTTCCTCCAGGCGTCCAACTCCCGCGGATCGACGTATTCCTGAGCGTCGTGCTCCGCGTGACCCTTCATCCGGTAGGTGACGGCTTCGAGGAAGGTCACGCCTCCGCCGTCGCGCGCGCGCGCCACGGCTTCCCGGGTTGCGGAATGAACGGCTTCCACGTCGTTTCCGTCGACGGTCGCGCTGGGAATTCCGTACGCTTTTGCACGGTCGGAAAGGCTGTTGCACGCCATCTGGCGTGTAATCGGGGTCGAATACGCCCAGTGGTTGTTCTCCCCGACGACGACGAGAGGGAGCTTCTGGACGGCGGCGAAATTCATTCCTTCGTGGAACGGTCCCGTGGAAGTCGCGCCGTCGCCGATGTAGGTGAGGCACACGATCTTCTTTCGCTGCATTCGGGCCGCCAGGGCGACGCCCGCCATGATGGGAACCAGCTCACCGAGCATCGAAATGGGGCCGATCACGCCGCGTTCGAGCGACGCGAAATGAAGCGTTCCGTCCTTCCCTCGGGAGGGAGACGTCCCGCGAGCCAGGTATTGAGCGAAGAGATCTCGCGGAGCAAAGCCCCGGACCAGAACGGATCCGAGGTTCCGGATCAGGGGGCTCAGAATGTCCCCCGGCTCGAGCGCGAACGCGCTTCCGACCGATGTTGCTTCCTGTCCGAGCGACCGGTAGAGCCCGCCGACGATCTTGCCCTGCCGGTAGAGGTTGACGAGCCGTTCCTCCACGATGCGGTTCATCCTCATGAACCGGTACATCTCCAACCGCTGAGGCTGCGTGAGTTGGCTCATTCCCCCTCCGTTTGCGATTATATCCAGACGCCCGTTTCCGTCTATGATGACGGCGTGGCGAAGCCCGCGATTTCCGTGATCATCGCCTCGGACCGGACGGGCCCGGAGCTGCACGCCTGCCTGCGGTCGCTTCAATCGCAGGCCGACGCGCCGCCGTTTGAAGTCCTCGTCGCCTCCGCGGCGGAGCCTCCCACGGTTCCCGGGCTCCTGGTGGGCTGGGTCCGTTGCTCCGAGCGGAATCCGGCGCTCAGGCGGAACCGGGCGGCCGACTTCGCCGCGGGCGACGCTCTGGCATTTCTCGACGACGACGCCCGGGCGGCTCCGGACTGGGTCTCGAAGGCCGCCGAAACGGCGAAGATCGACAGGATCTTCGGGGGCCGCGACCTCCTCCCGCCCGGATCGACGATCCCGGAACGGATCTCGGACCTGTTGCTCGCCACGCCCGTGATCGGGTCCGGAGTCGCCGCTCACGAGCGATCGCCTCGCCGGGGGCTGATCCGCCGGGCCTCCGACCTGTCTCTGTGCAATCTCGTCGTCGAACGGTCTCTCTTCGACGCCCTCGGCGGATTCGACGAGAGCCTCGGATACATCGGCGAGGATACCGACTTCATCGGGCGCGCGATGGCGGCCGGGGAAGAGCCGTCGCTCCAGCCGGATCTCGTCGTCTTCCACGACCGGCGGCGCTTCCCGTGGGCCTTCCTGCGGCAGCGATGGCGCTACCGTTGGAAGACCGGACGCCTTCTGGTCGAGAAGCCCTCGTCGCTGCCGAAGGGGCTCATCTACGGATTCCTCGCCGCGGGTCTCGCGGCGGCGGCCTCGACGGTCTTTCTCGGACCCCGGTTCGTCGCGCTCGCAGGAGGCCTCTATGCGATCGGCGTCTGGGCCTTCTCCTTTCCCATCTGGCGGAGGGATCCCGTGCTGTTTCCGTTGGCGCCCTTTGGTTTCGCCGTGCACCACGGAAACTATTGGGCCGCCACGGTGGCCGGCCTCTTCTCGGCCCTCGTGAGGGCACCCGGCCACCATAACCGCTCGTCGGCGGGTCCCGCCGCGAAAGCCATCTCATGAACCGGGGACGGCTGGCGGCTCAGTGGGTCCAGGGCCGGGAGACCCTTCCGCGATACCTGATCCTGGGGATGACGAACCTGTGCAACTCGAAATGCGTCACGTGCTTCTACTGGGACCATCTGAACGTGAACCGCCACCTCGAGCTCTCGCTGGAGGAATACGACCGCTCGCTCGCGGACCTCGGGGAGTTGTACTCGATCGTTCTGACCGGCGGCGAGCCGACGCTGAATCGCGATCTGCCGTCGATCACCCGCATCCTTTACCGCCGGCACAACGCCTCGAACGTCACGATGCCGACGAACTCGCTGATCCCGGAACAGGTGGAATCGATCGTCGCCCGCGTTCTCGAGTCGCGCGCCGACGACCGGCAGACCTTCACCGTCGGGCTCTCCCTCGACCATCTTTACGAGAAACACGACGTCATTCGCGGCGCGCCCGGCAATTTTCCCAAAGTCGGCGAGACCTACCGGCGCCTTTCCGCCCTCAAGCGGAAGTCGAGCGGTTTCACCCTGAACGTCCAGACGGTGCTGGCGTCCTTCAACAAGGACGATCTTCCGGCGATCACCGAATGGGTCTCGGAAAATTTTCCCGAGATCGATTTTCACTCCTTCGAGCTCCTTCGGCCGCCGTTTCCCGACCCGACGATCCGCGCGCTCTCGCCGGCGGAATACGCCGAGAGCCTCGTCTTCCTGAAGCCGTACTGGAACCGCTTCGGAGGATATTCTCCGGTCTTGAAACGGATGAAAGTCGCCGCCCGGACGGCGGAGCTCGCGACGCTCGAACAGGAGCGGATGGTCTATCCGTGCTATGCGGGGAGCGTCTCCGGGGTGCTCAACCCGGAAGGCACCGTTTCACTCTGCGAGGTGATGTGGGAAGTCGGCAACATTCGCGACTTCGATTATTCGTTTCGAAAGGCGTGGTTTTCGCCGAAGGCGGTCGAGATGCGGCGCAAGATCGCGAACCGTGAATGCTGGTGCACGCATTCGTGCTTCATGACGTCCTCTCTTCCATTTTCATGGAAAGGGGCCGCCCACCTGGCCCGCGAGGCGCTCCTTCCCGCGCGCGGCTGAATCGCTCCCGGCCTCGCTGGAGCCGCGCGGGATCTCGTAGCAGTACAAGTTCCCGAGCGTGTCGCCGAAGAAAATGCGACCGTCGGAAATCGGAACACCGCCGTAGATGTCGGATGCTGCGACGCCGGACTTCCAGAGGAGGTCCCCCGTGGCCGCGTCGAGCGCGACGCAAAATCGGCCGGCCGCCGCGAACACGACCCCGTTTGCCGTCGAAACCGGGGAAAGCACCGGGCCCCCGAAGCCGGCGAACCGCCAGAGGACCTCTCCCGTCGAAGGATCCAGGGCCGTCACGGCGCCGCGAATTCCGGCAGGGGGGTTGGTCTCCGGGGGCGGTGTTCCGCCTCCGACGTAGAGGCGGGTGCCGTCGAAGGCCGCCGTGGAGATTCCGCCCTGTCCGCACTGGGGGCAGGGACCGTCGATGGCGATCTCGGTCTTCCAGACGTAGCCCGACGCCAGGTGCCTGCGATCGAAACAGTAGTAGTTCCCGTTTTTCTGGTTCGCGCCGACCAGCGGGCGGCCGTGGGAGTTGTCGAACAGCGTCGGGGACGAGCCCCAGTCGGCGTCGGCCGTCGCCTGGTATTCCGCGAGGGAGATCTTCCAGGAGTCTTCCACCGTCAGGCCGTCCTGCGACAATCGAACGATGGAGTAGGCGAGGCCGTCGCTGTAGGAATAGGCCGAGGCCGTGGTGACGAAGATCGATCCCGAGTCGACATCGATCGCGGGTGACGACCAGACGCCCGCGCCGAACTGCGTCGGGTCCTGGGTTTCCGAGAGATTTGCGCTCGAAACGATGCTTCCCGAGGCCGCGTCGAGAGCGACGACCTGGCCCTCGATGAAGGGATTGTCGCAGTTGCTCGAGATCCCCTGAAAGACCGTTCCGCGCCAGGGCGACGGGGAGCTCCAACCGTAGTACCCGCCCGCGGGCGAGTTGTCCCCGAGCCGCGTTTTCCACAGGGTTTCGAGCGTGAGGGCGTCCAGCGCGTAAAACGAATCATCCCCTCCCGCGACGAAAAGCCGCCCGGAATCCACCGCGGCGGCCGACGTGATTCCGAGGGAAGGGGGGCTGCACTGCGCAGCGGAAGTCGTGCCGAGGTTGACGCTCTCGATCACGCCGCCCGTCGCGGCATCGACCTCCCACTCATTGCCGGCCCAATCTCCAATGTAGAGCCGGCCACCGACGACCGTCGGGGAAGAGGCGATCGGGCCGGGCATCTGATCCGTCCAGGCGAGGGTCAGAAGGGAGGCCGAGGCCGGCGAGATGTCGTGTTCGTTGCGGGCCTGGCCGGTCATCGCGGAATCCGCGCAGTATTTCGGCCAATCGTGGCCCCGAAACGTTCCGGCGACGGGGACCGCGCGGCTCGAGGATGTCGCGGAAATCGGCACCGACGGTCGGGGTTGGCAGGTCGCGGCGGCCATCAGCGCGGCCGCGAAGGCCACTGGCCTGGCCGGCGTCATTTCTTGAAGAGCGCGTCGAACGCGCTCCGCGCATCCGCGGGAGAATCCGCCGCCTTTCGCCCCGTCAGATCAAAGCTCGTCGCCGGAGAGAAGACCGGGCAGTCGTTCTTCGCGGCCTTGTCGGCGACGCGCGCGGGAATTCGGGCGCTCTCGAGGCACTCCCTTGGGGCCGAGGGCTCGAAGAACCGGCACTGGCGGCAGGCGTGAAGCGGCTGCGCGCAGCGACGGCACACCGAGTCGACGCGTGTCTCGTCGAGCGCCGGAGCGGCGTATCCGCAGCTCTTGCAGACCACCGCGAGGTCTTTCTCCACCCCCGCGCTTCGGCCGCGGGGAGCCCCCGGCGTCGTGGTCCGATCGTTCTCCCTCGGGGCGCGAGATTTCGGCCCCGATTCCCGCCCCGAGTCCATGTAGCCGCGGTGCCCGTACTTTCGATCGTCCGCCACTCGAAGGACTGTAACGTATAATTCTTTCCGAATGAGAGACAAAAAAACGGAAAACACCCCGAGCCCCCTCGTGCCGGAGAGCGTCGCGAGAGGGCGCGAGGCGTGGGAACGGTCCGCCGAAAGGGCGTTCGACAAGAAAGCACCATGGAAACGGGATTTCACCACGGTGTCCTCTCTCGAAGTCCCGGCGCTCTCCGGTCCCGACTCTCAGCCGGGTTTCGATTTCGAGCGCGATCTGGGATGGCCGGGTGAATTTCCTTACACGCGCGGGGTCCAACCCACGATGTACCGGGGCAAGCCGTGGACGATGCGGCTCTTCGCCGGGTACGGATCCGCCCGCCAGACGAACGAGAGGTTCAAATATCTCCTCGCGCACGGCCAGACCGGACTTTCGACCGCATTCCATCTTCCCACGCTCTACGGCTACGACTCCGACCACGAGATGGCGAGGGGAGAAGTCGGCAAGTGCGGCGTCGCGGTTGATTCCCTTGCCGACATGGAGATCCTCTTCGAAGGGATCGACCTCGGAGCGGTCACCACGTCCATGACCATCAACTCGACTGCCCCGATCGCTCTGGCGATGTACCTTGCCGTCGCCGAGAAACATGGAACCCCGTGGGACAGGGTCGGCGGCACGCTCCAGAACGACATTCTCAAGGAATACATCGCGCAGAAGGAATACATCTTCCCCCCGCGGCCCTCGATGAGGCTGATCACCGACCAGTTTCAGTTCTGCGCGAGAAACGTCCCGAAGTGGAACACGATCTCGATTTCCGGATATCACATCCGCGAAGCGGGCTCCACCGCGCTCCAGGAGCTGGCTTTCACCCTCCGGGACGGCGTCGAATATGTCAAATACGGGATCGACGCCGGCATGGATGTCGACGAGTTCGCGCCCAGGCTCTCGTTTTTCTTCAACTCCCACAACGACTTCTTCGAAGAAATCGCGAAGTTTCGGGCCGCCAGGAGGATCTGGGCAAAGACGATGCGCGACCGATTCGGCGCGAAAAATCCGAAGTCCTGGATGTGCCGGTTCCACACTCAGACGGCGGGCTGCTCGCTGACCGCCCAGCAGCCTTACAACAACGTCGTCCGGACCGCTCTTCAAGCCCTCGCGGCGGTTCTCGGCGGGACGAATTCCCTTCACACGAACTCGCTCGACGAAACACTCGCGCTCCCGACGGATTTCGCCGTGAAGGTCGCTCTTCGAACGCAGCAGATCATCGCGCACGAGTCGGGGGCGGCGAACACGATCGACCCTCTCGGCGGGTCATACTTCGTGGAGGAGCTGACGACCCGGATGGAGCGTGGCGCCTTCGAGTATTTCCGGCGGATCGACGAGCTCGGGGGGATGGTCGAGGCCATCGAGGCGGGGTTTCCGCAGAGGGAGATCATGGACGCGGCCTACCGGTACCAGCGCGCACTCGACGACGGCGAAAAGGTGGTCGTGGGCGTCAACGAATTCACCGACACGGGCGAGGAGCCTCCGCTGCCGATTCTCTCCATCGATAACGCGACCGAGGAAGTTCAAAAGAAGGATCTGGCGGAGGTCCGGCGCCGCCGAGACGGAAAGGCCGTCCTTTCCCGGCTGAACGATCTCCGAGCGGTTTGCCGGGGCGGCGGCAACGTCATGCCGGCCCTCGTCGACGCGGTCAAAACCTACGCGACGGTTGGAGAGATCTCCGACGTCATGCGCGAAGTCTTCGCGACCTACGAAGAGCCGGTGGTCTTCTGAGCGTCTCGGAAGGCGTTGCGGGCGCAGACACGCGGGCGGCGCGAGATTGAAGACGGACGGGATGGCTTTGGCGGAAGCAACGAATTTTTTCCTCGACGACGTGGAGACGGATTCTTCCCTCTCGACGATCGCCACGGGCGTGATCGGATCGGAAATCCTGAAGATCGCCGCGGACGTTCGGCAGGCGGTCGCCCGGGGCGAAAAGCTCCTGAACCTCACGGTGGGAGACTTCTCTCCCGAGCATTTCCCGATTCCGCGCTCGCTCCAGGCCGAAATCGATCGCGCCTACCGGCAGCATCAGACGAATTATCCGCCCTCCGACGGCGTCCTCGCGCTCCGGGAGCAGGTCGCCGCCTTCGTCGAGCGCGAGCAGGGCCTGCGCTATCCCCTCGAATCGATCGTGATCGCGGGCGGCGCCCGGCCGATCCTGTACGGGACCTACAGGACCGTCCTGGATCGCGGCGACACGGTGGTTTACTCGGTGCCTTCCTGGAACAACAATCACTATTCCTACCTGACCGAGGTCGTTCCGGTCGAGATCGAGGGGCGGCCGGAAAATGGATTTTTCCCGACGGCGTCGGAATTCGAGCCCCACCTGGCGAAGGCGCGCCTGATCGTTCTGAATTCGCCCATGAACCCTTCCGGGACGGTCGTCGATCCCGAAGAGCTGCGCAAGATCTGCGGAATGATTCTGGAGGAAAACTCCCGGCGCAAGAAGCTGGGCCGGAAAACGCTTTTCCTCCTGTACGACCAGATTTACTCGGCACTCCATTTCAAGAATTCCGTCCGGTCGAGCCCGCCGGAGCTCGCCCCGGAAATGTTCCCCTACACGATTCTCCTCGATGGCATCTCGAAACAGTTTGCGGCGACCGGCCTTCGCGTCGGGTGGGCGCTCGGGCCGCCCGCCCTGATTCGGCGAATGCGGGACATCCTGGGACACGTCGGAGCATGGGCTCCGAAACCCGAGCAGGTCGCCACCGCGCGATTTCTGGCAGACCGGGAAGGCGTTGAATCCTACCGTTCGGAGTTTCTCTCCAGGGTCGAAGCCCGCCTGGAATTGCTGTACTCGCTGTTTTCGAGGTTGAAAGCGGCCGGCCTGCCGGTCGAGGCGATCGAGCCGCAGGGCGCGATCTATCTCTCGGCCCGTTTCGCCCTCGCGGGACAGGAGATTGGCGGCTCTCGCCTTCGCACCAACGAAGAAATCCGAAAGCTTCTTTTGCAAAGAGCCGGAATCGCCGCCGTGCCCTTCCAGGCCTTCGGCTACCGGCCGGAGAACGGCTGGTTCCGCCTTTCCGTCGGGGCCGTCTCGGAGCAGGACATCGTCTCCGCCGAGCCTCGCCTGCGCGAGTGCCTGGGCGTCGCAACGCTCGCGGCGCGGTCATCGTCTCGCGATTGACGTTGTTTTCGCGAGGCGGTAAATTGGAAGAATGAGCGAACAGGGATCCGCCGGCCTCGGTCTGCTCGGTTTCGATTCGTTCCACTTTCTGGTGTCCGACATCGAGCGGAGCCACCAGTTCTACACGAAGTTGTTGGATTGGCCTCTCGTCGCGCGATCGGGGACCGCGCTCACCGAGCGAAGCGCGCAGCGAACCAACGTCTATGCCGCCGGTGACATCCGCGTCGTGGTCTCGACGCCCGTGTCGAACCGGGGCCGGGCGGCCATGTACCTCCGCAATCACCCGGACGGCATCTCGTCAGTTTCCTTTCGCGTGAAGGACATCGACGAGACCTGGGACTTCCTTGCTCCCCGAGGAGCGACGTTCCTCTCCGACATCGAAACGTACCGTGACGACGGGGGAACGTATCGACGCTTTCTGGTGGCGACGCCCCTGGGAGACCTCGTGTACCGATTCGTCGAGAAGAAGGGATACGCGGGATTCGCTCCCGAGTTCGAAGACTTGCCGAAGGACGACTCGTCCAAAGCGCCCGACAACCGAATGGGCTTCCAGATCCTCGACCACATCACGTCGAACGCTCAGACGATGGCGCCCGTGATCCTCTGGTACCGCGAGGTCCTCGGCTTCGAGGAGTACTGGAACATCCAGTTCCACACAGAGGACGTCAAAAAGGGGGGAGAACACGGGTCCGGGTTGAAGTCGATCGTGATGTGGGACCCGGCCTCCGAATTGAAGTTCGCGACGAACGAGCCGCTCAAGCCCTTCTTCCGCGAATCCCAGGTCAATATCTTCACCGAGGAGAATCGCGGCCCCGGAGTCCAGCACATTGCCCTGCGCGTCCCGGAGATCATTCCGGTCATCGACGAGATGAAGCACCGCGGCGTGAAGTTTCTCGACGCGCCGACGACGTATTACGACAACATCACGCGCTGGCTTTCGGAAAAGCACGTTTCACGCATCAAGGAGCCGATTGACGACCTTCGCCGCCTGAACATCCTGGCCGACGGCGAAAACGAGAAGTATCTCCTTCAGATTTTCATGCGGGACGGCCAGCAGCTCTGGGGGGACGCGAAGGCCGGCCCCTTCTTTTACGAAGTCATCCAGAGGGAAGGGGATCCGGGCTTCGGCTACGGCAACTTCCGCACGCTTTTCGAGTCGATCGAGATCCAGCAGAAGGAAACGGGCTCCCGCCCGCCCGAGGCCGACGAGAGCCGGCCGGTCGGGTAGGGGAGCGTCTCAGCGCAGCGGCGTTACCGTCAAAGAGAAAATGTCCTCGTTCCCCCGGCGGATCGCCTGCAGCGTGTCGCCGCCCGGTTCCTTGTCGAGCTCGATCCGCGCACAGGCCGCCTGCGCTCCCTCGAAAATGATGTTCTCCATGCCCTGAACCGAGATTCCGTCGGCCTTCAGCGCCCCGAGCACGTGCGCAAGCACTCCGACCCGGTCTCGGTGTCGGAGGACGAGCAGATGCGTCGCCGGAGGGCGCCGGGAGAGATTGACGACGTTTTCCACCTTGCCGGTCTCGATGTACTCCCGAACGATCCGGACCGTCTCGGCCGCAATGGCCTCCTGCGCCTGGTCGGTGGAAGCCCCGATATGATGCGTGCCCAGGACGTTTTCGTGTCGCGCAAGGGAATCGTCGATCGGCCCCTCGGACGCCGAGGGCTCGTTGGGGAAAACGTCCAGAGCGACGCGAATCTTCCTCGAGTCGATCGCCTGGAGGAGCGCGGCGGCGTCGACGAGATCGGCTCGCGCCGTGTTGACGAACATCGCTCCCTTCCTCATTTTTGAAAAAAATTCCGCGCCGAAGATGCCTTTCGTCTCCGGCGCGGCCGCAAGGTGGACGGTGACGATGTCGCTCCTCTCGGCGAGCTCGAGGACCGAACCGACCCTCTCCACTCCGAGCTCTTCCGCCTTCTCGGCCGTCAGCGAACGACTCCAGGCGAGAGTGCGAAGGCCGAAGGACCGGGCTCGGCGAGCGACCTCCCGGCCGATCGAGCCCATTCCGGCAATTCCGAGCGCCTGGCCGAAGAGGCCCTTCGCTTTCGAGAACTCCTTCTTGTTCCACTGTCCGGCGCGCAGCTGGCGAACGTTTTCAGGAATTCGCCGATCCAGGGCCAGGATGAGGCCCAGCGCGAGCTCCGCCACGGCGATCGAGTTCTTTCCGGGACAATTCGCCACGAACACCCCGCGCAGCGAGGCGGTTTTCAGGTCGATGGTATTGACGCCGGCGCCGGCGCGCACCACGAGGGACAAACCCTTTGCCGCTTCGAGGATGGAGGCCGTGACCTTCGTCGATCGCACGATCAGAACATCGGCGCCCGTTTCGGCAAGGCGCGCGCCGAGCGCATCGTCCTTCAGGTCGGGCTCGAAGAGCACTTCCGACCCCGTCTCGCGCAGTCCCGCGAGGCCCGAGGCTTCAAACTTGTCGCCGACGAGAATCTTCATGGCTCAAATCTTACCCCGCGCCGGCCGCGTCGCCGCCGCCTGCGCGGCGCGGGTGGGCGTTCAGACCGGATTACAATCAGGTCATGATCGACCGCTGGACGCAGGGCGTGATCCCCGAGAAGCCGCACACGGTGTTTCGCGACCTGAAATCCGGCGCGCTCCTTCACGAAGAATGTTTCACGCGGCAGGGGTTCGACGGCCCGTACTCGATTCTGTACCACCGGCGGCCGCCTACCGACGAGATCTCGACCGAGCCCACCGAACGGGGGTTCCGACTTCGGCCCGCGGATGCCTCGGACCCCGCCGCCCTGCGCCGTCGGCTGTTCGACTCCGGCCAGATCGCCTCTGGCGGCGAGTTGATCGACGCGCGAACGCCGGTCCTGTTCAATCCGGATGTCGTCGTTTCGGTTTCGCGTCCGTCTCGCTCCGACGAGGCGTTTTTCGTCAACGGCGACGGCGACGACGTGTACTTCGTCGAAGCGGGCTCCGGCCGCATCGAGTCGACGTTCGGGGTGGTGCCGTTCCAAAAACACGACTATCTCGTCGTTCCGAAGGGATGCGTGCACCGCTTCCTCCTCGACGGCCCCGAAAATCGTTTCTTCGGAATCGAATGTCGGCGCGGCTTCCATGTCCCGGCGCAATTCCGAAACGACGCGGGGCAGCTCAAGATGGATGCCGCCTACACTCACCGCGATTTCGTCCGCCCGAGTCTGGCCGCCCTGGCCTCGGCCGGCGGGGCGCCGAAACAGATCTTCGGAAAGAAGAACGACCGCTGGACGTTGCGCAGGCTGGCGGAGTCGCCGCTGGACGTCGTCGGATGGGACGGCTGCGTGTATCCGGTGGCTTTTCCGATCTCGAAATTTCAGCCGAAGACGGGGCTGATTCACCTGCCGCCCACGATTCACATTACGTTCGCGACTGGGGGCGCGGTGATCTGCTCTTTTGTTCCCCGCGTGACGGACACTCATCCCGACGCGATTCCATGCCCGTACCCCCATTCCTCGGTCGATTGCGACGAGGTGATCTTTTATGTCGACGGGAATTTCACGAGCCGACGGGGCGTCGGACCGGGCGCCATCTCCTTCCACCCGGCGGGCGTCCCGCACGGTCCCCATCCCGGCGCGTACGAGGCTTCGATCGGCGCGAAATCGACCGGGGAGCTTGCCGTCATGATCGATACCTTCTTGCCTCTTCGCGCGACGACGGAAGCCCTCGCGGTGGAAAACCCCGATTACCACGAATCGTGGAAAATTCGGGAGGATCGCCCGACGACGGAGATTACTTAGTCGGCTTCGGGGCGGCCGACGGGGTGATCCGAATCGTCACCGCTTCTTTGTTCTTCGAGGCGTCTTCCCGGTACTTGATCGTGACGTGATCGTTCGCATGAACATCGGCGAGGCCCGCCGCGTCCGCGCCGCGGACGACAACGGTTCGGGCATTCGTGAGGAACGTGGTGGTCTTCGGCGACCCGTCCCTCAGGGTTTCGCGGACGATGAGCTTTTGTTGTGCCGCCTGAACTTCGACGACCTCCCCGACGAAGCTGTGAACCCGCGGGCGGCGAGGCGGGGGAGACGTCGTCGAGGAGCCAGCAGGAGGCCCTGCGAGTCCGGGTCTCGGGGCGGTTCCGGGCGCGAACGCGGCGACGCCGACGATCGCGGCGGACAGGCCCAGGCCGAACGCGAGGGGCCGCAAAACTCCCATATGCCGCTCCACTGCGAATCGAGTGCCAGCGGGAAAGTCCCGAAAACCGGAAGTTCGGGCGTCCGGATCTCCCTTTTGGGATACCCACCGTCCCAAATGCGTCATTCCGGCTTTTTAATGCCGAATTTCTCCAGGCGGTATTGCATCGTGCGATAGGTCAGATGGAGCAGCTTCGCCGCGCGCGCGATCACCCAGTCGGACTTCTGCATCGCCTGCAGGAGAAGGGAGCGCTCGACCTCTTCAATGTCGATGCCCTCCGGCGGGATCTCGACACCGATCGATTCGGCGGCCGTTCGGGCTCGCGAAAGCTGAGACGAGAGATCGGACACGCGAAGGGAATCCTGCTCGGAAAGGAGCACCGCCCTTTCGAGGATCGACTCGAGCTCCCGGACGTTTCCGGGCCAGTCGTAGGCCTGGAGGGCCCGAAGAGCGCTCGGGTCCAGCGACGCGGTCGGTTTTCCGTGCTCCGAAGCAAAACGCCGGACGAAACGCTCGGCCAGAAGCGGAATGTCCTCCCTGCGCTCTCGGAGAGGGGGCAGGAAGATGGGAAGGATGTTGAGCCGGTAGTACAGGTCCTTTCGAAAGCTTCCCGCGCTGATCATTTCCTCGAGCTCTCGGTTCGTGGCCGCCAGCACCCGGACATCCACCGGGACCGACTCGTTCCCGCCGAGCCGTCGAATTTCCTTCTCCTGGAGAGCGCGCAGGATTTTGCCCTGGAGAGAAAGGGAGAGGTCGCCGATCTCGTCGAGAAAGAGGGTGGAGCCGGTCGCCGCCTCGAAAAGGCCGATCTTGCGCCGGTCGGCGCCGGTGAAGGCGCCGCGCTCGTATCCGAACAACTCGGACTCGAGGAGCGTTTCCGGAATGGCGGCGCAATTGATGTCGAAAAACGTGTTCGCGGCGCGCCGGCTTCTCCGGTGGATGGCGCGAGCGATCAACTCCTTCCCGGTGCCGGACTCACCCCGGATCAGCACGGTCGTCGAGGATCGCGCGATTTTCAGGACGAGCTTGAAAACGTTCTGCATCGATTCGGATTCGCCCACGAGAGAATCGAGGGACACCCGCCCCTTGAGCTGCCCGGAAAGCACCCGATTCGCCTCGCGCATCGCGCGCATTTCCACGGCCCGCTCGATCTTGAGGATGAGGTCGTCCGGCTGGAAGGGCTTGGACAGATAGTCGTACGCTCCCATCCGGTTCACGAGCTCCCGACCGGCTTCCTTCGACCCGTGAGCGGTCACGACGATGACGGGAGGTGGGTCGGGGAGCGCCTCGAGATGGGCGAGGAGATCCGTGCCCGTCATGACGGGCATCAGAAGGTCCGTCACGATCACGTCGACGATCGACTCTTCCAGGCGGTCGAGCGCCACTCGCCCGTTCTCGGCGGGAATCACCACGAGCCCCTCGGCTTCGAGAATTTTTTTCAGCAAATCGAGCGCCGGCTTCTCGTCCTCGACGAGCAGGACGGTTCCCTTCCCGGATTTCACGCGGTCACCGGCTGGGCCGCCACGCTCGTCCGGGGAAGCACGAATTCGAACCGGCACCCTCCCTGCGGCAGATTCACGGCCGTCAGTTCTCCTCCATGGTCGTTCACGATCTTCCTCGTCATGGCGAGGCCCAGACCGACGCCGGCATCGCGAGTCGAGAAATAGGGCTCGAATATCTTCGTGAGATGAGCCGGATCGATGCCGGGGCCGGAATCGTCGAAGCGTACGCTCACGGAGTCGTCGTTCCGATCGATCCCGACCCGAAGCGTCCCTCCCGAAGCCATCATCTGAACCGCGTTGAGAGCCACGTTCAGAAACGCGGCTTTGAGAAGGTCCCGATCCGCCGAAATCTCCTCTCCATCGCCTTCCACGAGGATTCGAATCTGCCGGCGGGCGGCCTCCGGCTCCAGCTCGCGGGCAACCGACCTCGCGAGCTCCGCGACATCGAAGATCGCCGGGCTCAGGCGCATCGGCTTCCCGTAGGTCAGAAAATTCGAAATGAGCGAGTTCAACCGGCCGATCTCGTCGCGAAGGCTCTCCGCCGTCTCCTCGAATTCGCGCCGGTCTTCCGACCCCGAAGGAAGAAATCGGCGGCGAAGATAATCGACGGCGAGCGCGATCGTGTTGAGGGGGTTGCGAATTTCGTGCGCAATCCCCGAAGCGAGATGCCCGAGCGACGCCCTCCTCTCCGCGGCGGCGAGCCGGGATTCGAGTGCGCGCTGTTCTTGCAGGCGTTTGACCATCTCGTTCCAGGTCGCCACGAGAGCTCCCAGATCGTCGTTCCGATGCGACTCGACCCGGGCGTCCAGATTGCCGGCCGCCACTCGCTCCGCCGCCCGGGAGAGCTTGCCGATGGGCTGGGTGAAATTTCGTGTTAGAAGGAGGAGAAAAACGATTCCCACGGCGAACATGACCGCCACGGCAATCGCGCGGCGCTCGAAATTCTGCTTGATGATGGACTCGTAGTCGTCGAGGAGCAGGTCGACGGTCACGTAGCCGACTTTCTGGTTCTGCGAAATGATGGGCATGATGAGCTTGTATTCCCGCTTCGGCGCGCTCGACTCGGTCTCCGCGCCGATGGTTCCCTTGATCGAGATGTCCTCGGGCTTGCGCCGGATGCGCGAACGCTTTTCGTTGGCGCGCGAAGACGCGATCACCGTGCGTTCCGGGTTCAAGATCTGGATCTCCCGGACCCCCCGAAGGCGGAGTTTTTCCGCGTAGTCCTGGAGCACCTCGGTGTCGATCTCGCCCGTCGTCGAGATCTGCGCTTGGTCAGAGGCGACTTCGATCGCTTTCGTCACGGCGTCCATCGTGTTCTCGAACTCGTCGATCGAGCGGCGCTCGTTGAAGGTGTCGACCGCGAAGAGGACGGCGAGCGTCAGAACGAAAATGAGAAGCATCGCGAGGGCGAGCTTCGTTCGAAATCGGAGGGACAGAATCCGCACGTTCACGCCGGCCATTCTAGCGAATCGACGGCGCGTTCCCGGGTATGATCCGGAGACCTTGGAACAGGCACCGGGGAAGGATCCGCAGCGGCTGGACGCCTGGCTCGACGTCACGTGCCTCTTCAAGACCCGATCCGCCGCGGCGCAGGCGTGCAGCGGGGGCAAAGTGGAGGTCAACGGCGCGAGGGGAAAGCCGCACAAGCTCGTCCGTCCGGGAGATCTCGTCACGGTCTCCCTTCCGGCCGGCAGGCGCCGGATCGTCCGGGTGGCCGCCACGTGCGGGACCTCGGTGCGGAAGGCCGCGGCGCGGGCTTTGTACGAGGACCTCACGCCCGCGCCGTCGCCCGAAGAGATCGAAGCAAGACGCTTCGAGCGGCTTTCGAGGCCCGTTCAGTCCGGGCGCCCCGACTCGAGGGCCCGCCGTTCTCTTCGAAGGCTCAAGGAGGGCGGAAGGCGCGGACAGCCGGAGTAGAATGACGAGATGGCGGAGTTTGAGACGCTTTGTCCTCAATGCCACTCACGGCTGAAGATTGACACGGACCTGAAAGCGGTCATCGATTCGTCGAAGCCGCCGGAGGCAAAGACCTTCGAAAACCTCGACGCCGCCATGGGACACCTCCGAACCCAGGACCGGGAGCGCGACGCGAAATTCAAAGTTGCGCTGGAATCCGAAAAGAGCAAGAAGGACGTTCTGGAAAAGAAGTTCGAGGAGCTCTTCAAAAAGGCCCAATCCGACACGTCCAAACCGGTTCGCGACATCGACCTCGACTGAATCGTTGGACGTGCGAAATGGCTCCGAGTTGAAAACCGGGAAATTCCCCGCCTCCGGACAGTCCGGCGGGCGCCCGGCGGCCGGCCGCTTTGAGATTCTCTTCGACGAGAACCTCGCGGCGGTGTTCCGGACCGATTCCCGGGGGCGACTGACCGAATGCAACGAAGCGTTTGCGCGGACCTTCGGATACACGTCGGCGCGGGAGGCCATCGCCTCGCCGTCCGCAGGACGGTTTCTCGTGGAAGCCGACCGGGAACGCGTGGTGGAGGCGGTCCGCGGGAGTGGCACGGCGACGAATTTGCGATCACGGGCGATCCGGCGCGACGGCGCCACCCTTCTCGTCCTTGGCAATTACTCGGTGACGGGCGAGGGGGAGGAACAGATCCTGGAAGGGGCGCTCATCGAGCTCCACGAGCATGTCGCGGCGGAGAGAGCGCTCGATCACCAGCTCTACCACGACAGTCTCACCGGGCTTCCGACACGGAAGCTGTTCCGGGACCGCCTCGATCTCGCCCTGGAGCAGGCCCGACGGAAGAATCGCGGGCTTGCCGTGCTGTTCTGCGACCTCGATCATTTCAAGCTCGTCAACGACCACCATGGCCACGAGATCGGGGACCTTCTGCTTCAGGCTGTGGCGGCCCGCCTGGCCGACTCCATCCGCAAAATCGACACGGTCGCCCGGCTGGGCGGAGACGAATTCATCATCCTTCTTCTGGAGACCTCGACCGGCGAAGACGCCATCAAAGTGGGAAGGAAAGTTCTCGACTCGATCGGCGCGCCGTTTGTCCTCGGGAGCCGCGAGATCGCAGTGAGCGCCAGCGTGGGAATCAGCCTCTTTCCGGAAGACGGCAGCGACCAGGAAAGTCTGCTCCGGAACGCCGACGCCGCCATGAACCGCGCGAAAGAAGCCGGACGCAACAACTGTCAAATCTACACCCCCTCGATCCATGCCCAGGCGATCCAGAAGCTGCTTCTGGAAGCAGAACTGAAAGAGGCCTTGCGAAGTGACGAATTCGAGGTTTACTACCAGCCGCAAATTCGGGTCAAGACGGGGGAGATCACCGGCTTCGAAGCGCTGGTCCGGTGGAACCGGCCGGGTGGGCAGGTGGTTTTGCCGGGGTCTTTCATGGCCGTGGCCGAAGAGTCCGACGTCATCATCGCCCTCGGCGCCCGGGTGCTCGAGCGTGCCTGCCGGGAGGCCCGCTCGTGGCACGATGCCGGGTTCACGGATGTGTCCGTCGCGGTAAATCTTTCACCCCGCCAGATCCAGGCGGGAGGAGTGATCGATTCGGTCACGCGCGCACTGACCGACTCTCGGCTTCCCGCGCGGTCGCTGGAGCTCGAGGTGACCGAAAGCGTCGCGATGCAGGACCTGTCGCAAAGCCGCGCCCTCTTTTCCGCTCTTCGCGGGCTCGGAATCCGAATCGCGATCGACGACTTCGGCACCGGCCATTCCTCGTTGAGCTACGTGAAGCATCTGCCCGTTCAGACGCTCAAGATCGACCAGTCCTTCGTTCGGGACCTTCCCGAAAGCTCTGTCGACGAGGCGATCGTCGGGGCCATCGTTCACATGGCTCGCGCGCTTCGGCTTCGGGTCCTTGCGGAAGGAGTCGAAACGCTCGCCCAGAGGGATCTCCTGCTCAAGAGGGGCTGCGGTGAGATGCAGGGTTTTCTTTTCAGCCGGGCCCTGCCCGGTCCTGCGGTCCTGGACCTTCTACGGGACCTTTCCCCGAGGTCGGCCCCTTCGGGAGAGGGTCGCGCCGAGGAATGAGTTCGGGTAGGCTTGGGGGAGTGTCCGAAGCACGAAAACTCTCCCGAAGGTCCTTCCTGTCGGGGACCGCTCTGGCGGCGGCTGCGATGTCCGCACGGATCGAGGCGGCAGGTGCGGCGGCTCCCGCGCCCCTTGCGCCCCTTCCGCCCCCGTTGGGGAAGGACGTGTTCCGAGCCCGACAGCGCGGTCTGCGTGAAGCGATGAAAAGAGAGGGGCTGGACGCCCTCTTCGTTACTCCTTCGACGAACCTGCAGTATTGCGCCAACCTCACGATCGGCCGGAGCGAGCGTCTGACCGCCCTGATCCTGCCGGCCACCGGGCCCGCGGCGCTCGTGACGCCGTTCTTCGAGGTCCCCAGGTCCGAGGGTTCGGGGGTTTTTGAAGAAATGCATTCCTGGCAGGAATCCGAAGACCCCATCGCTCTGTGCGCCCGCCTGATGGGCACCTCGCACCGAATCGGGATCGAGGGCTCCACGGCCTTCGAGACGGCCGAGGCCCTCGGGCGAGCCGCGAAAGCGGAGCTTCGAGACGGCTCGCCGCTTTTCAGCGCCCTGAGAAGGGTCAAGACGCCGCAGGAGCAGGATCTCATTCGGGCCGCCGCGGCGCGGACCCTCGCCGCCATCGAGGGGACATGGAAGCGTCTCCGGCCGGGCATGACCGAGCTCGACGGCGAGCGCATCCTCGAGGAGGAATTCACCCGGCTGGGCACTCCCTCCGGCGGGCTCGTGCAGTTCGGGCCGTCGAGCGCCCTTCCGCATGGAGGCCCCGGGGAGCGAAGGCTCCGGCGCGGAGACGTGGTCCTCATCGACACCGGGTGCAACGTTCACGGGTACAACTCCGACGTGACGCGAATGGCCAGCCTCGGCAAGCCCTCCGATCGGGTGCGGCGGGTCTATGAGACGGTGGACCGTGCCCAACGGGCCGGAATTTCCGCGCTGAAGGCGGGCGCCAGCGGACAGCAAGTCGACGCGGCGGCCCGGAAAGTGATCGACGGAGCCGGCTTTGGAAAGTTCTTCACTCATCGCCTCGGACACGGCCTCGGCATGGATGGACACGAAGCCCCGTACCTGGTTTCGGGAAATGCCGTCGCGCTCGTGCCGGGAAATGTCGAAACCGTGGAGCCGGGAATCTATCTGCCCGGGGAGTTCGGAGTGCGCATCGAAGACGATTACGCCGTCACGGAATCGACCGCCCGCGGCCTTTCCGAGAGGCCGCAGGAAATGAAGATCCTGGAAACCTGACACGAAAGGAAGAAGGAATGCCCGTACAGCTCTCATCGCATGTCAAGGACGCCTCGCTCGCGCCGAAGGGGAAGCTCAAAATCGAATGGGCCGACAAGTCGATGCCCGTGCTGTCGCAGATTCGCGACCGATTCGAGAAGGAAAAGCCGCTGCGCGGCGTGCGCCTTTCCGCGTGTCTCCACGTCACGAGCGAAACGGCGAATCTTGCGCGGACTCTGACCGCCGGAGGCGCGGACCTCGTTCTGTGCGGATCGAACCCTCTCTCGACGCAGGACGAGGTCGCCGCCTCGCTCGTCGAGGACTACGGCGTCTCGGTCTTCGCGATCAAAGGAGAGGACCACGCGACCTACTACGACCATATCCGAGCGGCTCTGGCCCACCGCCCGAACATCACGATGGACGACGGAGCCGATCTGGTTTCCTCCCTGTTGTTTCTCGCCCTCGGCAAGGATGCGGACGTCGATCCGGTCGTCCGGCAGTGGGCGAGCTCGCTTTCGTCGGTGGACCGCAAGAGCCTGATCGACGGAATCGTCGGAGGAACGGAAGAGACCACCACGGGCGTGATCCGTCTGAAGGCGATGGAAAAGGCCGGTGTGCTCCGATTCCCGGTGGTGGCCGTCAACGAGGCCCAGACCAAGCACTTCTTCGACAATCGATATGGAACGGGTCAGTCGACGCTCGACGGCGTCATTCGAGCGACGAACCTCCTCGTCGCCGGCCTGAACGTCGTCGTCGCCGGGTACGGGTGGTGCGGCAAGGGCGTTTCCATGCGCGCCCGGGGGCTCGGCGGGCATGTGATCGTGACCGAGATCGATCCGACTCGCGCCATCGAGGCCGCTCTCGACGGATTTCGGGTGATGACGATGGAAGAGGCGGCGCGGATCGGCGACGTGTTCATCACCGTGACCGGCAACAAGGGCGTCATCGCGGGCGAGCATTTCGCTCGGATGAAAGACGGCGCGGTGGTCTGCAACTCGGGCCATTTCAACGTCGAGCTCGACATTCCCGCCCTCGAGAAGCTCGCCGCCGGAAGGCGGCCGATCCGGGATTTCGTCGAAGAGTTCCGACTCGCGGACGGGCGGCGCCTCTATCTCCTCGCGGATGGACGCCTCATCAATTTGTCCGCGGCCGAGGGGCATCCGGCATCCGTCATGGACATGTCGTTTGCAAACCAGGCGCTCGCGGCCGAGTACATGGTCCGAAACCACGCGACGCTCGAGAAGAGGGTCCACGTCGTTCCCGAAGTGATCGACCGCGAGATCGCGCGGCTCAAACTCGCGTCGATGGGGGTCACCATCGACACCCCGACGCCGGAGCAGGTCAAATACATGAATTCCTGGGAGGAGGGGACCTAGTCTCCGGGCGGCAATCTCGTTTGCCCCCCGGCGTCTCCCTACGTCCGGAGGCGCGTGAGCCGGTAGGCCGCAAACAGCGAAAAGATCAGGTCCGGCGACCATGCCGCGAGGGCGGGCGGCAAGGATCCCACCTCGCCGAGCTTCGTGAAGAAGGCGGCGAGGATGAGAAACAGCATCCCGCACGCGAGGCCGACGCCCACACCCGTGAGGGCCCCGCGCTTTCCGATGGTGAACGCGAAGGGAACGGCAAGGAGGCCGAGCACGATCGTTTGCGCCGCCGAGGCGGGCTTCGCCGCGAGCGCCGTGGCAAGCGGCGCGACCGGATACCCGGTCTTCCCGAGCCGGTCGACGTATCGAGCCAGAGCTCGATATCGCATCTCGTCGGGACGCTGACGCAGGGAAGCGAAGAGGCGCGGAGGGTCGCCGTCCACCTCGGGGGCCTCCTGAAACTCGCGGAAAAGGCTCTCGACCGGACCCCGGAACGTGCGCTCCCATCCGGAATCGAACAGCCACCGGTGGCCGTCCCAGCGCGCCGAATGCCCGCTGACCCGGCGCACCATCTGAAAGTCCGTGTTGAACTCGAAGACCGACGGCTGCCAGAGCCGCCGGGAAACGGGATCGTAGCCGTCGAAGTTCCAGATCCGGCGTCCCTCGCCGCCGAGAACCCAGGTCCCTCCCGCTTGCGCCGCCGGCGGGCGTTCCGAGCGCCCTTTGATCCGGTCGAGCTCCCGGTGCATGCGCTGATTCGCGGAGGGAAGAAAGTACTCTCCGCACACATAGGCCGCGCCCGCCGCCGCAACCGAGAAGAAGAGGATGGGGACCCCGAGCCGGAACAGTGGAACTCCGCTCGCGAGAAACGCCGTGTCCTCGTTGTGCCGGGAGAGGGCTCCGAGCGCGATCAGGGCCGCGAGGAGGACACAGAAGGGGAGGATCTGAACGGCGATCGGGAGAAGAAGCGCCCGGTAATAGGAATTGACGACCACGGCGGGAATGTGCCTCTTCAGAATGTCGTCGGCGTGGTCCGAGTAATCGACGATGACGTAGAGAAACGCGACGGTGGCATAGATCGCGACGAGAGCCGCGAGAAAAGGGGAGAGGATGTAGCGGTCCACCCGGGCGGGAAAACGGCTCAGCCCCGAGAAGAAGGTGGGCCGCGAATCGGTCCGGGATCGCGCGCCCCTGTTCGAGAGGGAAGATTTGAGCCAGGTGACGACCCTTTCCCGCAGGCTTCGCCTCTCCTCCTCCTTCCTGAGGAAGAGAGAGGCGCCGAGGAGGGCCAGGAGGACGTTGGGGAGCCACATCGAGAGCGCCGGCGAGATGCGGCCGTCTTTCGCCCAGTTCTCTCCCGTGTTGAACAACAGGTAGTACCCGAGGATGATCCCGATCGAAAGGGCAAAGCCGCTGCCCTTTCCCCCGCGTCGATTCGTGATTCCGAGAGGGACGCCCACGAGCGCAAACACGACGCATGCGACGGGGATGGCGAACTTCTTGTGGATCTCCACCCGAGCGAGCCGGTACCGTTCCGGAAACAGGCGTCGCTCCCGGCGCGCGGTCTCGACGAGCTCGGGCAGGGTCTGGAGGCGCAGCCCTTTTTCCGATGCCACGGAGGTCCCCGGTCGCCGGCGGGGCGTTTCGTGAATGAGGATGCTGAAAAGGACGTTCCGGCTCTGGCTGTAGCTCTTCGGATCGTTCCTTTGCGTCAGGTGCTGGACGGCATCCTTGAGGTCGAGCCAGAGGCGGTCTCCTTCGATTCGAAAACGGCCCTCGCGGGCCAGGATCACGCGGTCCTGGGCCGGGTCGGACCGGTCATCGAGGAAGACGCCGCGCCAGCCCCCTCCGGGAGCGTCGCGGTCGGCAAACAGAACCCAGTCCCAATCGGTCCGGGGAGTGGCGAAAACCCGGGGCTTGACCATGTCGAGAGCCGCCGAAGCGAACAATTTATTTTGAAGCCGATCGAGCCGATCGTTCGCCAGGGGGTATCCCCAGATACTCAGAAGGGACACCAGCGCGGCCAGCACGAGGGCAAGAGCCGCGACCGGACGGAAGATCGCCCAACGGGAAACTCCCGACGACCGAAGCGCGATGATTTCTGAATCGCCTGACATCCTGCCGATCCCGATGAGAATTCCGAACAGGAACGCCATGGGAACGGTGAGAACGAGGATCTGAGGAAGGGTCAGCAGGAGGAGCTCCGCAATGGTCGCGGCCGGAACCCCTCGCCGAACGAAGAAGTCGGAAAGCTGCAGGATCGATCGCAGGAGCAGGAGGAACGTGTACGCCGCGAGACCGAGAAGGGAGGGCGGGACGATCTCGCGCAGGACGTTTTTCGAGATCAGGCGCAACGGTCGGTCCTCGGCATCGAGTCTAACATCCGAGCGGTCTCGGTTTATTACGTCTGATAATGTATATTATGTTAAATAGCAACGAACGAATGGACGCGTCGCCCGGACAGATCTGACTCCCGGCTTCTCCGCCCCTACCGATTCTTGAGTTCCAAATTCCCCGCTTTCAATTCTGCGAGGATTTTCTCGAGGGCTTCGACGACCTCTTCTTTCGCAATCCGGCTCTTTTTGAACGCGAGGCTCAGTCGAAACGGAGAATCCTTCGGCGCGTACCGAAACTGAAACGGACGTGGCCGACGATTGCCCTCGGCCGTCTTTGAGTCCGCCTTTTTGCTTCGCCGCAAGTCTTCGCGCGTGGCGCCTGCGTGGACAGCCATCAACAGCTCTTCCATCTTTTCTCGCGACTCGCAGCGGGCAATTTCGAGCAACGCGGATTTTGGAATGTCGGCGCGCCGACATTCGTCGCGGAGGTCTTCCGGAATTCGGAGCAGCGAGAGAACCTCGGTGATTCCGACGCGTGATTTCCCCACCGTTTCGGCAACCCTATTGTGAGTGTATTCGAACCGCTCGATGAGGGACTGGAAGCCCTCGGCTTCTTCGAAGGGCGTCAGGTCTTTCCGGTGGAGGTTCTCGATCAAGGCAATCTCGAGCACCTCGTTTTCCTCAACGTCGAATTCGATGCACGGCATTTCCGTGAGTCCGGCTTCGATCGCGGCCCGAAAGCGCCGCTCGCCGGAGATGATCTGGAACTTCCCCGATTCGATCGGACGAACGAGAATCGGCTCCAGGATCCCCTTGCTTTCGATCGAGGCCTTTAGCTCGGTCAGGTCGCCGACGTTGTGCCTTGGCTGACCCGGGTTCGTTTCGATCGCGCTGACCGGAAGGTGCTTTCCGATGGCTCCGCTGAAGCTCTCGGACAGGGCGTCGACGAAGTGGGCGTCGTGACGCATCTTCGATTGAGTCGGCAATCCACGCTTAGACACGGGCCAGGACCTCCTCCGAAAGAGAGTAATACTCGAGCGCGCCGGAAGACCTTGGCGCGAACGTAAAGATGGATTCCCGATGCGCCGGGCTCTCCTCGAGTCGCACGCTCTTGGTGATGATCGTTTTGAAGAGCTTGTCGCCGAAGACGCGGCCAATCTGATCCTGCACGTCCTTCGCGATGACGGTCCGCTTGTCATGCAGGGTGATCAGAACTCCCAGCACCCGAAGACTCGGGTTCGGCCTCGCCTTGATCCTCTCGATCGTCTCCAGAAGATCATCCGTGCCCTCGAGAGAGAAAAACGAGGATTGAATCGGAATCAGGATGTGGGACGAGGCGACCATCGCGTTGACTGTGATCATCCCGAGTGTCGGAGGCGTATCGATGACGATGGCGTCGAATCGTTTCCGGGCCCCCGCGATCTTGTCCTTGAGACGAAAGTGGCCGTCGAACTCTCCGGCGAGCTTGCTTTCGATTTTCGCGAGGGAGATTCG
>JBOGJO010000402.1:0-7410 GCA_050747885.1 Thermoanaerobaculia bacterium | reverse complement strand
GTCCTGCTGTCGATGCGATCAAGCAGGCGGAAACCGATCTCGGCATGCCGGCGAGCATCGACACCGCGTTCCAAGGCGCGGCGCTTGCGTTCCAGGCATCGCTCACCAACACGCTGTTGCTGATCCTCGCCGCGATCGTGACGATGTACATCGTGCTCGGCGTGCTCTACGAGAGCTACATCCACCCGATCACCATCCTGTCGACCCTTCCCTCTGCCGGAGTGGGAGCCCTCCTCGCCCTGCTTCTCACCCACAACGACCTGTCGGTGATCGCCCTGATCGGGATCATTCTCCTGATCGGCATCGTGAAGAAGAACGCGATCCTGATGATCGATTTTGCGATCGACGCGGAGCGCAACCAGGGCAAAAAGCCGGAAGACGCGATTTTTCAGGCCTGTCTGCTTCGGTTTCGGCCGATCACGATGACGACGATGGCGGCCCTGCTGGGCGGGCTGCCGCTGGCCATCGGGGGCGGAACCGGATCGGAGCTCCGCCGTCCGCTCGGAATCGCGATCGTGGGCGGGCTCATTTTTTCGCAGATGCTCACGCTCTACACGACGCCGGTCGTCTATCTCTATCTCGACCGGCTCCAGATCTGGTGGCGGAAGTCGCGCGGCCGAGAGCGGGCGGCTTCCCGCCCGGTCCCGGCCGGGGAGGGTGCATGAAGGCTCGCGTCGGGGTTTTCGTTCCCGCGGGGATCGCTCTTCTTCTCGCCGGATGCGCCGTCGGGCCGAATTACAAACGGCCTTCCGCTCCGGTGCCGCCGGACTGGAAGGAGCAGGGCCCCCCTTCCGCCGCGACCGCGGGGGAATGGAAGCCGGCGGAGCCGCGGGAGAACGTTTCCCGCGGCAAATGGTGGACGGTGTTCGGGGATTCCGCGCTCGACGGACTCGAGGACCAGGTCGCCCTGTCCAACCAGAACGTGGCGCAGGCCGAAGCGGCGTACCGCGCCGCCCGAGCGGTCGCCAGGGGGGCGCGGGGGGATTTCTTCCCCGTGGTGGGCGGCAACGCCTCGGCGACACGCTCCGAGGGCGCGGCGACAGGCGTCTCCACGGGGTCCCGTGTCGAGAGCTCCTTCGCCGTCTCGGCGGACTTGTCGTGGGAAATCGATCTCTGGGGAAGAATCCGCCGCAGTGTCGAGGCCGGCGTCGCGGCGGCGCAGGCGAGCGAGGCCGACCTCGAGAGCGCGCGCCTTTCGTACCAGGCGCAGCTCGCGGCCGATTACTTCAATCTTCGCGGCGTCGACGCGCAGATCGACCTGCTCGACACGACGGCCGCCGCGTACGAAAAGGCGCTCAAGCTCACGACGGACCGTTTTCACCAGGGCGTCGTGTCGGCCGTCGATGTGGCGCAGGCTCAAACTCAGCTCTCGACCACGCGCGCACAGGCCATCGATCTCGGGTTGACGCGGGCGCAGCTCGAGCATGCCATCGCGGTTCTCGTCGGCAAGTCTCCGGCGGAGCTGTCGCTCCCGCCGGCGCCGCTCACCGAGGCGCCCCCGGAGATCCCCGTCGAGGTCCCGTCGCAGCTTCTGGAGCGGCGGCCCGACATCGCGTCGGCCGAACGGCAGGTCGCGTCGGCCAACGCTCGGATCGGCGTGGCGATCGCCGCGTTCTTTCCGACCCTCGGGCTCAGCGGCTCGGGCGGCTACACGGCATCCGCGATCTCGGATCTATTCACCCTTCCGAGCCGTTTCTGGTCGATTGGCGCGTCGCTCGTCGGGACGATCTTCGAGGGCGGCAAGCGGCGCGCGGCCAGGGAACAGGCGCAAGCGCAGTGGGAAGGGGCCGTGGCCGGATACCGGCAGACCGTTCTCTCGGCATTTCAGGAAGTCGAGGACGATCTCGCGGCGCTCCGAATCCTGTCCGAGGAGGCGGTGCAGCAGGCCGATGCCGTGGCCGCCGCCGAACACGCCCTTTCGCTCGCGCAGACCCGTTACAGGGGAGGCATCACGAGCTACCTCGAAGTCATCACGGCGCAGAGCTCCGCCCTGGCGGACGAGCGCGTCAACGTCGAGCTTCGAGCCCGGCGGATGACGTCTGCGGTCGATCTCGTCAAGGCGTTGGGCGGAGGGTGGAGGGACTCAGACCTGCCGACCGGCTCGGACGTTCTGTCGAGGCGAAAAGCGGCGGAACCGCGGCTGAACGAAAAGCGCTAGGCTTCCGAGAGTCATGCCTGTTCCCCAGACGTCCTCCGAGACTGCGAAGCGCGATCTGCTTCGCCACTCGCTGGCGACGGTCGCCTATCGCGGTGGAAAGGCGCTGCGAGGCGCGCCGCCCGACTTTTCCGATTTCCGAGCTGGCAGCGCCTCGCGCTCGGCCGGCGAAATTCTCGCCCACATCGGCGACCTGTTCGATTGGGCCCGGACCCTCGCCGACGGCAAGGAGGCCTGGAGCGACTCGAAACTTCTGCCGTGGGATGAGGGCGTCGCGCGTTTCTTCGAAGCCCTTGCGAAGTTCGACGCGCGGCTCGCGTCGGCAGAGCCCCTCGCGAATCCGCCGGAGAAACTCTTCCAGGGACCGATCGCGGACGCGCTCACGCACGTCGGCCAGCTCGCGATGTTGCGCCGGCTCGCGGGAGAGCCGGTGAAGGGCGAGAACTATCACCGGGCGGAAATTGCCGCGGGGCGGGTCGGAAAGGAACAGGCGGCTCCCCGCCGGGAATTCGATTGAAGATCTCGTTCTCCGTCGTTCCGGGCGACTATGCCGTCGCGCGCCTCGGTCCCGCGGAGCCGGTCCTTGGAGGGATCGAGAGCGGCCGGTTTTTCGCGGTCACGCGGACGGAAGAAGAGCTCAGCATCGTCTGCGCACAGCAGGCGGTTCCGAAGGGCGCGCGGGCGGAGCGAGGATGGGCGCTCCTGAAGCTTCGCGGACCGTTCGCGTTCGACCAGGTCGGCGTCCTCGCGTCGGTGCTCGCGCCGCTCGCGGAAGCGGGCGTCAGTATTTTCGCCGTGAGCACGTTCGATACCGATTACCTCCTGGTCAAACAGGACCGCCTTGCCGCCGCGGTGGCAGCGCTGTCTTCGGCCGGTCACCGACGAATCGATCGCTGATCCGTCCGGGGCGCGAATCCGGGTTGTGTCGGGCGCATCCTGTCGCTACTCTCCCGATGTGCCTTACGAGCTCTTCATCGCTCTGCGCTATCTGTCGGCGTCGCGAAAGCGCGCCCATGTCGCGCTGGTGTCGGCGATTTCGATCGGCGGCCTCGCGCTGGGGGTCGCGGCGTTGGTCGTCTCGATCGCGCTCCTCACGGGGTTTCAGGACCAGATCCGCGAGCGCCTGGCGCGGGACACCCCGCACCTTCTCCTGGCGCCGACCGGCGCCGCCTTCTTCGAGGACCCGGCGTCGGTGAGGGACGCGATCGCGAAAGAGCCGGGCGTCCGCTCGATCGATCCGATCGTCTCGGGGCGCGGCTGGATCACCGACGCGCGGGGCCGTTCGGCGCTGCCGTCGCGGTACCGGGCTTCGGGATCCGACCTGGCGCCCGGCCAGGCGAAACTGACTTCTTCCTCGGCCGGTCAGCTCGGTCTCGGACCCGGCTCCCGGGCCAGGATCCTGTCGAGCCGGACGCAGATGTCGCCCCTGGGCCCCGCACCCATCGTCGTGACGGTGGAGATCGTTTCTCTCATCCGAGAATCCGCCGGCCCGTCGGGCCCCGAAATTCGCCTGTCGCTTCCGGACGCGAGGGCTCTCGCGGGCACGGAATCGGGCGTTTCGGCATTCGAAGTGCGGCTCGGTTCTCCGGACGCGGCCCCCGCGGAGGCGCGCGATCTTTCTGCCAGGCTCGGTCCGCGAGTTTCCGTGCGGAGCTGGCGCGACCTGAACGTCGGCCTGACGTTTGCGCTCCGGATGGAAAAGGTTCTCATCTTCGTGACGGTCTTCCTGATCGTCGTGGTCGCTTCGCTCAACGTGGTCGCGGACCTCGCGCTTCTCGTCGTCGAGAAGCGGCGCGACCTCGGCGTCCTGGCGACGCTGGGAGCGCCGGCCGCTTCGCTTTCGCGCATCTACTGGTGGCTGGGTGGCGCCATCGCGGCGATCGGGACCCTCCTCGGCGTGGCCGCGGGCACGGGGATTTCCTGGAGTCTGGAGCGGTCGGGAATCCTGCGGCTGCCGGCGGACGTGTACCTGCTCTCGCACGTTCCCTTTGCGGTGCACCTCCGCGACGTCGCGCTCGTCGTGGCGTTTTCCCTGGCGACGGGCGCGGCGGCGACGTACTTTCCCGCCCGGGCCGCGGCGCGAGTCGGCCCCGCGGAGTCGCTCAGACTCTCGCGATGAGCGCCTCCGTTCGGGCCGTCAATCTCTCCAAGAGCTACGGGAAGGGCGCGGCCGCGGTGCGCGTTTTCTCGGGCCTGTCCCTCGATCTCGGGCCGGGCGAATTCGCCGCGGTCGTCGGCCCTTCCGGCTCGGGTAAGTCGACCCTGCTCCATCTGCTCGCCGGAATCGACGAGCCGGACTCGGGCGAAGTCGAGCTCTTCGGCGTCCCCCTGACGAGCCTCGACGCCCGGAAGCGGGCGCGTCTTCGAAACGAGAGCGTGGGCTTCGTGTTTCAGTTCCACCACCTCCTTCCCGAGTTCAGCGCTCTCGAGAACGTCTCCCTGCCGCTTCGGATCTCCGGCCTGCCCCGCGCCGAAGCCCTGCGGCGCGCGCGTGAAGCGCTCGACCGCGTGGGTCTCGACCGGCGGGGAGAGCACCGTCCCGCCGAGCTTTCGGGAGGGGAGCTCCAGCGGGCGGCGGTTGCCCGCGCGATCATCGCAAAACCGCGACTGTTGTTTGCGGATGAACCGACGGGGAATCTCGACCGGGAGAACGCGGAATCCGTGTTCGCGCTGCTTCGCGCCCTCCACGCGGAGAACGGCGGAACGGTCGTTCTCGTGACGCACGACCGGGATCTGGCGTCCCGATGTGATAAAATTTTCACGATGTCAGGAGAGGGTGTCGGGAACCTGGATGTTTGAAAAGTACAACGAGAAGGCGAGACGAGCGCTTTTCTTCGCCCGATACGAGGCCTCCAAGCTCGGATCGAAGGTGATCGAGTCCGAGCACATCTTGCTCGGGATCCTCCGCGAGGGCGAGGACATCATCAAGGAGATCTTTTCCCGGTTCAACGTGAAACCGGAGGAGATCCGCCGGGAAATCGAAGGCGACCGCATTTTCGTGGAGCGAATCTCGTCGACGGCCGAGCTGCCGCTGTCCGAAGAATCCAAAAAAATTCTGGCCTACGCGAGCCACGAGGCGGAGTCGATGGTGCACCCGTACGTGGGGACCGAGCATCTCCTGATCGGAATTCTGCGCGTCGACGGGTCGGTTGCGGGGAGGCTTCTGACCGCCCGGGGATTCAATCTCTACGGGGTGCGCGAGGAAACCATCTCTCTGATCAAAGACCGCGAGGCGAGCAAGCAAAAGAAGGAGCTGCCGTTCCTGGCCGAGTACAGCCGGGACCTGACCGCCGCGGCGAGCGGCGGGACGTTCGACCCCCTGATCGGCCGCGACAAGGAGGTGGAGCGGATCATCCAGATCCTCTCCCGCCGGACCAAGAACAATCCGATCCTCCTCGGCGAACCAGGCGTCGGCAAGACCGCGATCGTCGAAGGACTCGCCCTGCGCATCGTCAACGGCGAAGTGCCGGAATCCCTCAAGCACAAGCGCCTGTTGTCGCTGGACCTCGGCGCGCTGATTGCGGGCGCCAAGTTCCGCGGCGAGTTCGAGGAGCGCCTGAAAGCGGTGCTGACAGATCTCGCCAAGCAGGAAGGCAATATCATCCTGTTCATCGACGAAATCCACACGCTGGTCGGCGCCGGCAAGGCCGAAGGCGCGATGGACGCGGGCAACATGCTCAAGCCGGCGCTGGCGCGCGGCGAGTTGCACTGCATCGGCGCGACCACGCTCGACGAATACCGCAAATACATCGAGAAGGACGCTGCGCTCGAGCGGCGCTTCCAGAAAGTGTTCGTCGGCGAACCTTCGGTGGAAGACACCATCGCGATCCTGCGCGGCCTCAAGGAACGCTATGAAGTGCACCATGGCGTGGACATTTCCGACGGCGCGCTGATCGCCGCCGCAAAACTGTCGCAGCGCTACATCACCGACCGCAACCTGCCGGACAAGGCCATCGACCTGATGGACGAAGCGGCGTCACGCATCCGCATCGAGATCGACTCCAAGCCGGAAGCGCTGGACCGTCTCGACCGCCGCCTGATCCAGCTCAAGATCGAGCGCGAGGCGCTAAAGAAAGAAGACGACGCCGGCGCCAAGCGGTCGCTCGCCGCGCTGGAAGAGGACATCAAGAAGCTGGAGCGCGAAGCATCTGACCTCGAAGAAAAATGGAAAGCCGAGAAAGCCTCAGTTGCTGGTTCCGCAGGCGTCAAGGAAGAACTGGAACGCGCACGCACCGAGTTTGAAACCGCGCGTCGTGCCAACGATCTTGCGCGCATGGCCGAGCTGCAGTACGGCAAGATTCCGGAGCTTGAGAAGAAACTCGCTTCGGCCGCCGCCAACGGCGATACGCCGAAGAAATTTGAACTGCTGCGCAACAGCGTCGGCGAGGAAGAAATCGCCGACGTGGTCGCGCGCTGGACCGGCATCCCGGTGAACAAGCTGATGGAAGGCGAGCGCGACAAGCTGCTGCGCATGGAACAGGCGCTGCACGAACGCGTCGTCGGCCAGGACGAAGCGGTCACCGCCGTGGCCAACGCGATCCGCCGCTCGCGCGCCGGCCTGTCAGATCCCAACCGGCCGATCGGCTCCTTCCTGTTCCTCGGCCCCACCGGCGTCGGCAAGACCGAGCTCGCCCGCGCCCTCGCCGAGTTCATGTTCGACTCCCAGGACGCGATGATCCGCATCGACATGTCCGAGTACATGGAGAAACACTCCGTCTCCCGGCTCGTGGGCGCACCCCCCGGCTACGTCGGCTACGAAGAGGGCGGCCAGCTCACAGAGGCGGTCCGCCGCCGTCCCTACTCGGTGGTCCTGCTCGACGAGATCGAGAAGGCCCACGGGGACGTGTTCAACACGCTTCTGCAGGTGATGGACGACGGGCGCCTCACCGACGGTCAGGGCCGGACCGTGGACTTCAAGAACACGGTCCTGATCATGACCTCGAACATCCCCGTTCCCGAGGGCCTGGCCGACGCCGAGCTGCGCAGCGCGCTGCTGGAGTACTTCAAGCCCGAGTTCATCAACCGCCTCGACGACGTGGTCCGCTTCCACGCCCTCGACCGCGAGCAGCTGAGCGAGATCGTCGATCTCCAGGTCGCCCTTGTCATCGACCGCGTGGCCGAGCGGGGAGTCCAGCTGACGCTCACCGACAACGCCCGCGTGCTGCCGGCGAACATCGGCTATGACCCCAGCTACGGGGCCCGGCCCCTTCGCCGTGTGATCCAGAAGCAGCTCATCGACCGGCTCGCCCTGGCGC
>JBOGJO010000401.1:0-9570 GCA_050747885.1 Thermoanaerobaculia bacterium | reverse complement strand
GGGTCGGAATACGAGTAACAGCCGGCGACGTTCTCTCCGGCGTCGAGCAGGTAACGCAGGCATTCGTATCCCACGTCGGAATACGCGAAAACCAGGATGCGGGCGCCGCTCATGCCGATCGCTCTTTAGGGCCGGAGACCCGCCGCGCTTCCGAAACGCGCCCGAGCCCGGACTCGCCGTGGATTCCTCGGATCGAAAACCGCGGACGACGTCTCACCTCCTGGTAGATCCTTCCGATGTACTCCCCGACGATCCCCAGACCCGCAAGGAGGATCCCGACCACGGTGAAGAGGATCGCGAAAAGCGTGAACACCCCCTCCACCTCCGCGCCGACGATCAGCCGGCGGATTCCGAGAAAGATGCCGAACGCCACGCCGCCGGCCGCGACAAAAAACCCGAAGAGAGTGAAAATCTGGAGCGGAACGACCGAAAATCCGGTCATGAGATCGAAATTCAGGCGGACCAGCCGGTAAAGGGAATACTTCGAGGCGCCCGCCGCCCGCTCGGCATGGGCGACCTCGACCTCGGTCGGGCGGCGCGAGAACGACTGGGCGAGAGCGGGAATGAACGTCGCGTTTTCCTCGCACGAGTTGATTTCCTCGACGACCTCGCGGGAGTAGGCCCGCAGCATGCAGCCGTAGTCGGAGAGCTTCATCCCGGTGATGGCGCCGGTCACGCGATTGACCATTCGAGAAGCGATCCTTCGAAAAAACGAATCATGCCGGTTCCGGCGGATCCCCCCGACGACGTCGTAGCCCTCGTCCATCTTCGCGAGGAGCTTCGGGATCTCTTCGGGCGGATTCTGGAGGTCCGCATCGAGCGTGACGACCACGTCGCCGCGCGACTGCTGGAACGCGGCAAGAATCGCGGGGTGCTGGCCGAAATTGCGCGCGAGCTCGAGAACTCTCACGCGGCCGGCCTGCTCCCGGGCAAAAGCCTTCAGGAGCGGGAGCGATCCGTCCCGACTGCCGTCGTCGACGAAGAGGATTTCGAAGCGCCGGCCGGTCGAATCCAGCACCGGGATGAGGCGGGAGAGCAGAAGGGGCAGGTTCTCCTCCTCGTTGTAGATGGGGATCACGACCGAAAAAGACTTCATGCTCGCGGGCAATCGTAACGCAAGTGTGCAGTCGGTCCGGAGCCCCGTTTTGATATTCTCCCGGGAGAACCCCGACATGAAGAGCTCTCCGATCCCGATCCCGATCTCGCTCCTGGGCCTGCTCGGCGGCCTGTTCTTCGCGCGAACCGCCGCGGCCTCGGGATCCCGGGCGGCCGACGCCGCCCGAGCCTACGTTTCCTCGCACGAGACCGCGATCGTCCGGGAGCTTGCCGACCTTGTCGCGATCCCGAACCGGGCTTCCGACGCGCCGAACATCGAGCGAAACGCGGAAGCAATCTCCGCACTCTTGAAAGAGCGCGGGATCGCCGTCCGCCTGTTGCGGGTCGAAGGCGCTCCGCCGATCGTGTTCGGAACGCTCGATTCTCCCGGGGCGAAGAAGACGGTCACGTTTTACGCGCACTACGACGGTCAGCCGGTCGATCCGAAGCAGTGGAGCGGCGATCCGTTCCGCCCCACCCTTCGGAACCGCTCGCTCGAGGAAGGGGGGAGCGAGATCCCGTGGCCCCCGCCGGGAGCTGCGTGGAACCCCGAGTGGCGGCTCTACGGGCGTTCCGCGGGCGACGACAAGGCTCCGATTGTGGGATTCCTCGCCGCGCTCGACGCGCTTCGCGAGGCGGCGATTCCCCGGTCGGTCAACCTGCGGTTCTTCCTGGAAGGTGAGGAGGAGGCGGGATCTCCTCATCTTGCCGAGATCCTCGAGAAGTACCGCGACGAGCTCCGCACCGACGCCTGGATCCTCTGCGACGGCCCCGTCCACCAGAGCCGCCGTCCGCAGCTTTTCTTCGGCGCGCGCGGGATCACCGGCGCGGATCTGACGGTCTACGGTCCGAACCGCGGCCTCCACAGCGGGCACTACGGGAACTGGGCGCCGAATCCCATCGTCCGGCTGACGCACCTTCTCGACGCGATGCGCGACGAAGACGGAAGGATCCGGATCCCGGGTTTCGGCGGAAACGTGCGGCCTCTCACGGACGCGGAAAAACGCGCGGTCGCCGCGGTGCCGCCCGTCGAATCCGATCTCGAAAAGGAATTCGGTTTCTCGGAGCCCGAGACCCGCGATTCCCTGGTCGAGTCCCTTCAGCGCCCGGCCCTGAACGTTCGCGGGATTTCCGCCGGCCATGTCGGAGAACAGGCCGCCAACGTCATCGTTCCGGAGGCCACCGCCTCGATCGATTTCCGCCTGGTTCCGGACGAGACGCCCGCCGGCGTGCGCGCCGCCGTCGAATCATTTCTCGAGAGCCGGGGGTACTTCCTCGTTCGCTCCGCGCCCGACGCGGCGACGCGCGCACGGCATTCGAAAATCGCGAAGGTCGAATGGGAGCCGGGCTATCCGCCGGCTCGGACGTCGATGGACCTTCCCTTTTCGAGGGCCGTGATCGCCGCCGCCGAACGCTCCGCGGGCGCAACGGTGGTGAAGATCCCGATGCTCGGAGGCAGCATTCCCATGTATCTCTTCCAGAACGGGGGCAGAACCCCGGTCGTGGGCGTCCCGATCGCGAACCACGACGACAACCAGCACGCGGCGAACGAGAATCTGAGAATTCGGAACCTGTGGGACGGAATCGATCTGTTCGCGACGCTTTTTGCGGAGCTCTAGACCGGGAGCCACTTCTCCGGAATCGGGCTCTCCGGCCGCTCGCTGTCCCAGATCACCGACGTGATCCACCACCGGCCGCCGTCGAAGTAAAGGTCGATCGAATTGACGCCGCGGGCAAAGATGGGCCCGTCTTTCGTTCGCCGCGACTCGTAGGTGGAAAATACGTGCGCGAGGTTCCCGAAAGTTTCCACCGTCCGGTGAATCTCCCTCTCGAAAAAACCCTCCCGAACCATCGCGTCGTTCGAGCGCTCGACGTATTCCGCGTGGCCCATCGCGCGGGCGAAAGGCTTGTCGTCGGCGACGCCGGTCGCCACCTGGCGGGCGCCGGGGAGGTACAGGCTGCGGTCGCGGCTCCACTGGCGCGGCTCCCCCGCCGGCCCGGAAATGACCGCGTAGAACGCGCGGAGAATTCCGTCCAGGGTTTCCACGTCTTTCGGGTCGCCCGGGCCGGCCGGTTCGCCCGCCGCGGGCGAACCGCCCTTCCATTCCTGGAGCTGCTCCTCGAGACGTTTCTGCTTCGTGACGTCGCGAAAGCTCCAGACGCGGCCCACGATCTGGTCTCCGATTTTCTGCGGACGCGAATAGCGCTCGAACACGCGTCCGTCGAGGAACGTCAGCCAGTCGAAACTCTGTCTCTCCGGCTCGCTGTAGATTTCGCGCATTTTTTTTAGAAAACGGTCCGGGTCCTTCAGCTGGGGCAGGATGTGCTCCCGAAGCCTCCCGGCATCGAGGGACACGACGATGTCGTGCGGGATCCCCCACATCTCGACGGCCTTCCGGTTGAAATCGACGAGATTGCCTTCGAGATCCACGATCAACAGGCCGTCCGCGGTCGCATCGAGCGCGGCGCGAACGCGGGAGACCGCTCTCGAAAGCTCCCGTTCCGTTCGAACGAGGTCCGTGATGTCGCGAAAGCTCCAGACGCGGCCGGCGGTTTTGTTCCCGTCCCATCTCGGTTTCGATCGCCTCTCAAACAGGCGGCCGTCCTTGAATTCCAGGGTGTCCACACTTTCGGCTTCCGGCGAGCCGTAGAGCTCCATGACCTTGGTGACGAATCTTCCGGGATCCTTGAGCTGGTCGAGCACAAAACCGATCGCCTGGTCGTCATTGCGGCTCGCGGCGATCTCCGGCGGGATTCGCCACATTGCGACGAATTGCTGGTTGAACGTCACGATTTTCCCGTTGCCGTCGGTTACCAGAATCCCGTCGGCCGTGGCGTCCAGCGTCGCCTTCAACAACGAGCTGATCTCTTCCAGCGAATTGTCTGACAGAAAAACGCCTCCCGGCGCGAATTCTACCCCCCGCGAAAGAAGGCCGCCCTCGCGGGGCGGCCTTCCCGGGAAACGGAATCGACGGGCCGTCAGGCTGGCGGCGGCGGGGGCGGCTCGTCCGTCGAGGGAGCCGCCGACGACGTCGTCGTCGCGCTCGTCGCGGGAGTCGTTGTGGGGATCGTTGTGGGGATCGGAGACGGCGCCGCAGGGGCCTCGATCGGAACCGGAGCCAGCTGCGGAGGAGCGATGGAAGGCGCCGGCGTTTTCGGAACCGGCGTCTCGGTCACGATCGTGCGCCCGCGAGCGGGGGCCTTCTTCGTGATCACGTGGTGGGCGGGAGCGGGCGGAGCGGGCGCGACTTCGGATTTCGCCGACGTGGATGGCGCAGGCTCCGGTGCCGAAGGAACCAGCTGAGGAACTGCGGGGGCCTCGGGATTCATCGGCACGTCCACCGGGGGCGGCGCCGATTGAGCGGCCGTCGAGGTTTCCGTCGTGACGCGACTCACCTGGGGCTGACTTCTTTGCGTTACGACCGCGAGTGCGACGAGGCCTGCGAAGACCAGCAAAACGGCGAGGAAGATCTTCGCTCTCTTCTTTCCCGAGCTGTCCCGCTCTTCCGCGTGGAAGAACGAATGATTCAGGGTCTGTTCCATTTTCGACCTCCACCCGGGGGAAAGTGCAAAATCGAGGCCAGAACGAGGCGCCGAGAAATCCTTGAAAAAAGAGTCTCAGGCGGCTCCCACGGCGAACGATTCCGCGGCCGCGTCGCGGATGTTTTCGATCGCCTCGCGCATCCGGTCGAGATGCGTGCGAAAAGAGATTACGCAGATTCGGACGACGAAGCGGCCGTTGACGGTCGTGCCGGTCAGGTACACGCGCTTCCTCGCGTTGATCCGTTCGAGAAATTCGTGATTGATCCGGTTGTTTTCTTCCTCGTCCGCTCCCGGCGCCGAGATCCGAAAAGCCAGGATCGAAAGCTGCGGCTCGGCGACGATTTCGATGCGCGGAATCCTGCGCAACTCCGCGCAGGCCCAGCGGGCGAGATCGAGCTTCTCCGCAAGCGCGTCGCGAAACGCGCGAAGACCGTGCATCTTGACCGGCAGCCAGACGCGAAGCCCCCTCCAATCTCGCGAGAGCTCGGGCGAAAGCTCGCAAAAATCGACGAACTCCTCCCGGCTCTGCATCGCCGGCAGGTATTCGGCCCCGAGGGCATGCGCGCGCTTGAGTGCCGTCCCGTTCCGAACGAGAAGCGAGCCCGTGCCGTAAGGAAGAAAGAGGCCCTTGTGCGGGTCGAGAACGATGGAGTCGGCCCGGTCGATTCCGCGCAGCGCTTTTCGTCCCGCTTCGGCGAGGAGGAAGAATCCGCCGTACGCGGCGTCCACGTGAAACCACAGGTTTCCCCGCTCGCACAGGCCGGCCAGCGCTGACAGGTCGTCCACCGCGCCGGTATTCGTCGTGCCCGCGCTCCCGACGACGAGGAACGGATCGAAGCCGGACGCTCGATCGCGCTCGATCGATTCTTCCAGCGCATCGAGCCGGATGCGAAACAACTCGTCGGAGGGAATCTCCCGGACGTTGGATTCCGGAAAGCCGGCGAGGATCGCGGCCTTGCGGACCGAGTGGTGAGTCTGGTCGGAGGTATAAATCGTGCCTTTCAGAAAATCCTCGGGAAGACGGTCGCGCCGCGCCGTGACCACCGCCGAGAAATTCGCGAGCGAGCCTCCGCTCGTGAGGATCCCGCGCGCCGTTGTTGGATACCCGACGATCTCGCAGAACCACGACACGACGTTCGCCTCGATCTGCGCGAGGCCCGGCGCCGCCGCCCAGACCCCCACGTAGCGGTTCACGCAGTCGGCGATCAGGTCCGCGACGCCGGACTGGGGCAAGCCGCCTCCGGGAATGTAGGCGAAGTAACCGGGCCCCGCCGTGTTGAAGCTCACGGGGACGACGCGGTCGAAAAGGAGGTCGAGGAGGTCCGCCGATGCCGTGCCCTCCTCCGGCGCCGCCTTCTCCTGAAGGGACCGCGCGAGCTCGGCGCCCGTCTCCGTATTCCAAGAGGGCTGTTCCGGAAGCGAATCGAGGTGGCTACCGATTCGCTCGAGAGCTTGACCGACCAGCCGCCGGAAGGCCGCCGACTCGAGCTCCAGCTCCCGGCCGATCGCGGCGCCGCGCCGCTCCGGTCCACCCGGAAGCAGAAGGTCGTCGTCGCGCATTCACACGATCTTATCGTCCGATTCGAATTTTCTGATAGCCTCTTCAGGCGTGATTTTCGTTCTTCACCCCCCAACAGGAGCACGACGATGAAACGAAGCCTCCTTCTCCTCTCGATCGCGATGTTTTGTTCGACGGCGTCTTTCCCGGCACCCGCGGCGGGCGCCGCGCCGAATCCGGGAACTCGCGGAGAAGTCGAACAACCTCCCGAGCCGCCGGACTTTCTCCAGAACTTCAAGATCCGCAACCTCGGGCCCACCGTCGGCGGCGGACGCGTCAGCTCCGTCGCCGGAGTTCCCGGCGACCCGAACGTCTTCTACGTCGGCGCGGCGGGCGGAGGGGTCTTCAAGACCGTGGATGGCGGAAATTCCTGGAAGGCCATCTTCGAGAAAGAGGACACCGCGTCGATCGGGGCCGTCGCCGTCGCGCCTTCCAATCCCAACGTCGTCTGGGTCGGAACGGGTGAGGCGAACATCCGAAACGACACGCTCCCGGGACGCGGCGTGTATCTCTCCAACGACGCCGGGCAGAGCTGGAAGCGCATGGGCCTCGAGCGGGCGGGCCAGATCTCCTCGATCGTGATCGACCCGGACGATCCCCGCACGGTCTTCGTCGGGGTCTTCGGCCATGAATGGGCTCCCAACGCCGACCGGGGCGTCTTTCGCACGACCGACGGAGGGCTGACCTGGTCGAAGGTCCTTTTCGTCAACGACGGAACCGGGGCCATCGACCTCGCCATGGAACCTGGAAACCCGCGCGTGCTCTTCGCGGCGATGTGGCACGCGATTCGCCATCCCTGGGAGCTCGTCAGCGGCGGCGAAGGGAGCGGGCTCTACCGGTCGACCGACGGCGGAACGACGTGGAAGCACCTGACGAAAGGCCTTCCCGACGGGCCGCTCGGCCGCATCGCCGTCGCCCAGGCGCCGACGAACCCTCGCCACGTCTACGCGCTCATCGAAGCGAAGAAGGGAATGCTCTGGGAGTCGCTGGACCGCGGAGACGAATGGAAGGAAGTCAGCGACAGCAAGTTCCTCAACGCGAGGCCTTTCTATTTCTCCCGGTTGTTCGTCTCCCCGGAGGACGAGAAGAAGCTCTACTTTCTTTCTTTCGAGCTCGTCGAATCCGACGACGGCGGAAAGACCGCCCGCGCCATCGACCGGGGCGTTCACGTCGACCATCACGCCCTCTGGATCGACCCCAAAGATTCCTCCCGCATGATTCAGGGCAACGACGGCGGCGTCTATGTTTCCGCGGACAAAGGAAAGAGCTGGCGCTACCTCAACAACATTCCGATCGAACAGTTCTACATGGTTGCGGCCGACCGAAGCGTGCCGTACAACCTGTGCGGCGGCCTTCAGGACAACAACGCGTGGTGCGGGCCTTCGAACAGCCTGAGCCGAGGCGGAATTGCGGGAGCCGACTGGTTCGTCACGGCGGGCGGCGACGGCGAATACGCGGTGCCGGCTCCGAGCGATCCCTCGATCGTGTATTCGGACTCGCAGAACGGGTTCCTCAATCGCCTCGACCTGAAGACGCACATCAACCGCTCGATCCGGCCTTCCCTCGAGGGCGTCGAAAACAAGAAGCCCTCCGAGTTGAAGTACCGGTTCAACTGGACTTCGCCGATTGCGGTCTCCGCGAGCGACGCAAACGAGGTTTACCTGGGGGCCAACGTCCTTTTCCGGTCCCGCGACGGCGGCGGCCACTGGGACACGATCAGCCCCGACCTCACGCGAAACGACAAGAGCAAACAACAGATCAGCGGAGGACCGATCGAGCACGATCTGTCCGGCGCCGAATCCTACGCGACGATCCTGTCGATCACGATCGCCGAGAGCGATCCCCGCGTGATCTGGGTCGGAACCGACGACGGCCTCGTGCAGGTCACGCGCGACGGCGGATCGAGCTGGACCAACGTGACGAAGAACATTCCGAAAGCCCCCGAATGGGCGCGCGTGTACCAGATCGGCGTGTCGCCATTCGACGCCGGGACCGCATATGTGGCTTTCGATGCCCACATGCTCGACGACGACCGCCCGTATGTGTACAAGACGAGCGACTCCGGGAAGACCTGGACGTCGATCTCCGCCGGCCTCCCCGACGACGCCTCGGTGAACGTCGTGCGAGAGGACCGGAACCTGCGCGGGTTTCTCGTCGCCGGAACCGACCGGGGCGCCTGGTTCTCGCGCGATTCGGGATCGCACTGGCGGCGAATCCGCGCCGATCTTCCCACCGTCGCCGTGTTCGATCTGAAATTCGTCAGCCACGACCTCGTGCTCGCGAGCCACGGGCGGGGCCTCTTCGTGCTGGACAACATCACGCCGCTCGAGGAGCTGTCTCCTTCCGTCGAGACGGCCGAATTTCATCTCTTCTCGGCCCGGCCGGGAACCCTCTTCCATCACTGGGGCCGCGGGGGGTTCGGAAAAGATCCGACGGCCGCTCCCAATCCTCCCGACGGTGTCGAAGTCGATTACCTCTTGAAGTCGGAAATCAAGAACGACGAACCCAAAGACGAAACCCCGCGAAAAAAAAAGACCGCCGTCCAGATCGTCGTGACCGATGAGCAGGGGCGGCCCGTCGCCACCCGATACGGCGAATCCAAACAGGGGCTCGACCGCTTCATCTGGAACCAGCGCTACGACGGGCCGAAGGAGCTGACGTTTGAGAAGCAGCCCCCGGCAAGCGAATTCTTCGAGCGCGGAATCGGGCCGCACGTTCTTCCGGGCTCTTACAAAATCACCGTCACGGTTCAGGGCAAGTCGCAGAGCACGGTGGCGGAAGTTCTCGCCGATCCCCGGATCAAAATCGATCCCGCGGCCTTCCGCGAAGAAGTGCGCGCCGGCCTGGAATCGAGAAACGAGCTCTCGGCCTTGAACGAGGCTCTCAACCGCACCGACAGCCTTCAAAAACAGCTGAAGTCGATCGAAGGCATGCTCAAGGGGGACGAAAACGAGAAGTCCTCGAAGTACGGGGCGGTGCTCGACGCGGCGGCCGGCCTTGGGAAGACGCTCAAGTCTTTCAAAGACAGCGTCTACAATTCCGAGAGACAGTCCGATGTGGGTCTCGACTTCGTCCACTACCTGTCCCGGTTCCATGACGAGATGACAGGGCTCACGCGAGGTCTGGCGTCGGCCTACGACGACCCGCCGGACGCCGTCGTCAAGAGCGAAATTGCGGACCTGCGAAAGCAGCTCGACGACGCGCTCGGGCGATTCGAGCGAATCCGGGAAACCGACGTGCCGGCGTTCAACAAGGTCGCGCAGTCGAACGGCGCTCCGACGGTTTTTGCGGGAGACAAAATCACCGTCGAGGAGCCGAAGCTGTAGAGGGCACGGCGGGTCCTGTCACGGGACTCGACCCGCTTTTCCGCTCGC
>JBOGJO010000400.1:0-21321 GCA_050747885.1 Thermoanaerobaculia bacterium | reverse complement strand
AGTCTGGGGTGGGACAAGCGGCCGGGATGGGACGACCCGAAATCGAAGTCAGCGAACCGAAGGTGAAAGGAGATCGACGATGAAGACTCGCGCGGGTCTCTCGGGACTGTTCGGAGCCGCTCTGCTTTTTGGAACCTTCGCCTTCGGTGGGTTCGCCTCCACCGAGCAATTCCTGGCTGCAGTGGGCAATCCTGAAGGAGCGGGCGGGGCTCACTTCTTCACGACCGTCTGGATCACCGACGTGTCTCCCTCGCCGGTGACGTTCACGTTCGAGTTCCTGAGAACCGGACAGGCCAACAACGGAAGCAATACTCAATTCTCGGAAACCCTCCAGCCCGGACAGACGAAGGTGTACGACGACGTCGCCGGGACCAGCCTGGGCCTGATCGACGCCAATGGCGCCGCCCGCATCACCGCCAACGGCGAGCTCTTCGTCTCGGAACGCATCTTCAATCAGCCTCCCGGAATCGCTCTTTCGGCCACCGCCGGACAGTTCTTCTCCGGAATCCCGAAGAGTTTCTCGATCGGCCTCGGCCAGTCGGCAAGCCTCCAGGGCGTCGCTGTCGGTTCGGGAAAGGACTTCCGCTACAACTACGTGCTCCTCGAAACTTCCGGAGCTCCCTGCACCGTTCACGTTCAGTTGCTCGACGTCAGCGGGAACCCGCTCGGCGCCTCGGACATCCCGCTTCTCGCCTACGAACACCTCCTGTTACCGGCGGGCGGCCTCGCGCCTTCGGCCTCGATCGAGAACGCCCGCCTCGTGGCGACGGTAACGTCCGGGTCGGGCACGGCCATCGTCGCCGGTTCGCAAGTCGGAAATTCCCCGCCGCAGGACCAGTCCGGATTCGAGATGAGCTTTCCCGACGAGATCCTCGCAGGCGGCTCCGGGGGCGTCACGAGCCTCAACGGCCTGACCGGCGCGCTGACCATCGCTCACGGCGCGAACACGACGGTCAGCGTCAGCGGTTCCACGATCACGATCGACGCCGAGGCGGGCTCGGGAACGGGACTGACCGCCGTCGCCCATGACAACTCGCTCGCCGGCAGCGGCACCGTCGCCCTTCCGCTCGGAATCGCGGCCGGCCAGACCGTGCGTTCCCTCAACGGCCTCCACGACGCCGTGACGCTCGCCGCGGGTTCCAACGTCACCCTCACCCCCTCGGGCAACACGCTCACCATCGCGGCGACGGGAGGCGGCACGGGCGGACTTTCGCTGCCGTACAGCGGGACGGTGACCACCGCGACGGGTTTCCAGGTGATCAATTCCGGCTCCGGCGAAGCGATCAACGGCAGCGGCACGGCCGGGGCAATCGGGGTCAACGGCTTCAGCGCCTCCGGATACGGCATTCGTGGCTCCAGCAGCAGCAGCGTCGGCGTCATCGGGCTCTCGGCGGCCGGCAACACCAACACGGCCGTCGGCGTCTACGGAACGAACTCGAACGCGAACGGCGGAGGGGTCGGCGGCCTCAACAGCGCGAACGGAAACGCGGGCTTCCTCGGCGGGCCGTACTATGGCGTCGCCGGCACGAACGCCCACGGGGGCCAGGCAGGCGTCTATGGCACGAGCGCGAGCTCGACCGGCTACGGTGTCCAGGGGAACAACAGCTCGTCGGGAAACAACGGATATCTGGGCGGTGTGGATTACGGCGTGTTTGGGGCGAGCAGCGCCAATCCGGGAGTCGTTGGCCAGACTTCGAGCGGAGGAACCGGAGGCGTTCATGGCCACAACAACTCCTCGGGAAACGATGGATACCTCGGCGGGCCCGACTACGGCGCCTACGGAGCCTCGTCGGCGAAGGCGGGAGTGTACGGAACCAGTGGCAGCGGCGACGCCGTGAGCGCGCATTGCCAGACGAGCCAGTGCGTCGGCGTTCAAACGTATTCGGTCGGAACCGGCTTCGCTCTCATCACCCACGGCCAAGGCGCCGTGAACGGCAATTTCACCATCGAGAACGACCTCGAGGTCGTCGGAAACAAATCCTTCGTGGCTCCCCACCCGTCGGACCCGACAAAGGAGATTCGCTTCGTCTGCCTCGAGGGGCCGGAATCGGGGACTTACTTTCGCGGCACCGGCACGATTGTCGGCGGTTTCGCGGAAATCCCGGTTCCCGAATCCTTTCGTCTCTCGACTTCCGCCGAGGGATTGACGGTCGTCGCGACGCCCGTCGGCAGCCTCGCAGTGCTCGCGGCGGTCCGCGTGGGCCTCGACAGGATCGTCGTCCAGGGGTCAAGCGACGTCGCGTTCAGTTACATCGTCAACGGCGTCCGCAAAGGCTTCGAACATTTTCAGCCGATCGCCGAGAACACGCACTTCATCCCGGGCATCTCTCTGGATCCCGTGTTCGCGAAGGAGATCAACGCGGAAGCCCGCAGGCGTCTCGAGGCAAACGGCATTCTGAACCCGGACGGCACGATCAACCTCGAGACTGCTCACCGGCTCGGCTGGGACAGGCGGCCGGGGTGGAACACCGAGGAGCCGAGGTGAGCGAGAGAGGTCTTCGCCTCGACTATCCCGGGCTTCCCGCGAGGATGAATCCCGCCCAATAGAACGGATGCGCGTAGCGGCCGGAGGCGATGAGCTTCCGGGCCGCGGCGCGTAGGGCTTCGGCCTTCGCGAACGAGCTCTTTCCGCGATTTGCAAGCCACTGGCGGTGGAATTCGATCATCAGCGCCGACGTGCTCGCGGATTCCACGCGCCAAAGGCTCGCGACCGTGGTCGGCACTCCCGCGACGAAAGCGGCCCACAGCATTCCCGTGATCCCCTCTCCCGCGGGGGCATCCCCGCGGGCGGTCTCGCAGCCGGAGAGAACGAGCATCTCGGCTTTGAGGTCGAGCTCCATCAGCTTCCGGGCTTCCAGGAGCCCGTCCTCGCCGCCCCCGGCGGAAAGGAGGATGTGCGAATACATCGGGTTCACGTCGTCGAGAACGGCGTGGGCCGCCAGGTGCAGCACGCGGAATCGCGGCGCCTCGTCGCGGAAACGTCGCTCGGTCGCGGCGTCTCCGATGAGCACCTCGCTCTCGGCGACGCCATACAGCTCTCCAATTTCCCGGACCTGGCGCTCGGCGTCGGGCAAAGCGGGCAGCGCCGTCTTCGGATTACCCATCGCAAGGAACGCCGGAGGCGAGGAGGAGCTGCCGCGCTGCCTCGCCATGCGCTCAGTCTCTTTCAGCACGGCGAGCGACGGCGCGTAGGAAACAGATGCTTCTTCGATCAGATATCGGCCCGACTTCGGCTGAAGGGCATGGAAGGACACACTCCAGAGAGGACCGTCCGGAACGATCACGATGCGGGAGCTGCTGGAAAGCTCGCTCGCGACCGGCGCGAGGAGCAGATCGGAAATGCTCTTGAGGCTCGCGGAATATCCCAGGTCGTGCGAAGCGAGCTCGCGCCGAAGCTCGTTCGCCCGGTTGTCAAGGTCTTTCCGGGAAATCGGAATTGCATGCACTCTCGGCTTCGACCCGGGAGCAATGGTGAACAGGTACGTCCGGAGGGGCGTGACGAAGTAGTCGAGAAGCAGGGCGCCGGTTTGTTTCGCGAGGTCGGATATCTGGTCGACCGAAAGCGCCGGAGCGTTCCCGCGCTGGAATTTCAGCTCCGGATGCTCCGCATAGAGCGTCGTTCGCAGCGCTTCGAGCTCGCGTCGCTTTTTTTCGCGTTTGCTTCGACCGAACGAATTGGCAGGCTCTTGTTCGATTCTCAGATCGAGCGAAACGAGCTCGTTCTTGAGCTTGCGCTCTTTCCCGCGCTCGGCAGCGGTGAGCACCCGGTCGAGCCCGACGCGGCCGGAACGGAGCACGTCGAAGAGAACCCGAGACTTCGATCGCTCGACGAGGGCCAGTGCGTCTCCGGTCTTTCCGGCCGAGAGGAGGAGCCGAACGCGCTCCTGGTAAGGCTCAAGCTTGTTCGCGAAGTACAGAGGCAGGGATTCCGGCGGGCCTGCGATCCGCACACGCTCGGCTTCGATCGTCGCGATCGAAGCGTCGAACGCCTGAGCTGATTCGCTGCTTCGTCCCAGCCGGAGCAGCGCACGGCCTGAGGCCAAGCGAGCCTGCCAGAGTGCATCCCAGTTCTCGACGGAAACCGCGGTCTCGGCCGCCTCGCGGGAGATCTTGAGCGCTTCGCTCGGGCGGCGAGATTCGAGCTCCAGAAAAGCCATCAGAGCAAGAGAATCCGCGAGGCGCCGCGTGTCAGGAATCTTCCGCTCGATCGCGACGGCCTCTTTCGCCTCCCCGATGGCGCCGCCGATTTGCCCCGATCGGCGATGAAGCCGCGCGAGCCCCGTCAGCGTCTCCGCGGCCAGCCCCGGGTAGGAGTTGCGGCGAGAAAGCGCCAGGCTCCCACGGTAGTGCGCGAGAGCGTCGGTGGACCGGCCGAGCGCGAAATATTCGCTGGCGAGATTGTTCTCGGCTTCGGCCTGGAGGCTCTGGTCCCCGAGCTTCCGGTCGAGCTCGAGAGAACGCGAAAAATACGAGATCGCCTGCACGTGGTCCTGCTGCGCCTGATAAACGAGGCCCGTGTTGTTGAACACCTCCGCGATCCCCCAGGTGAAATCGGCCTTCGTCTGGGTCTCGAGAGCTCGGGCGTAATACCTAAGGGCGGCGTTGTAATCGCCGCGATAGGTTTCCGCGACTCCGAGCGCGTTCAAGGCTGCGCCGATCACATACCTGTTCTCGTTCTTCTCGGCCAAAGCGAGCGCTTCGCCGCACAGCTCAGCCGCGCGGGAATAGTCGCCGAGGTTTTCGTAATTGATTCCGAGATTGTTGAGGACTGTCGCCCGCCGGGGATCACCGATCGCTTTGAACTCGCGCTGGCTGCGGTCGAGGTAGTCGATTGCCTTCATCGGGTCCGACAGCTTGTACGTCGAGGCGATGTTGTTGAGCGCCACGGCAACGCCGCCGCGGTCCCCGAGCTCTTCGCGGATCTCGAGGACGCCCTCCTGGGAGCATCGGGAGGACGCGAGGTTTCCCTTCTGAAACTGGACGTTGCCGATGAGCTTCAATGCATCTGCCTGAGACGCACGCTCGCCGAGTTTTTCAAAGAGCCCGAGACTCTGGCTAGCGAGCTTCGCGCAGGCGTCATAATTTCCCCTCTGGAATTCGCCGTTGGCCATGCCCAGCAGGGAAGCCGCTTCCGATTTCTGATCGTGGTTCCGGGCCGCCGCGGCGCGCGCGGCATCGTACGCGGTCACGGCCGCGTCCCAATGTTCGGCGGCCTTTTCCCTGTCCGCGGCGGCGAGCAGGTCGGTGGTCGCCGGCGGAGATGCTCCCCGAATCGCGGCGCCGGGAAATCCGAGACAGAGAACGACGAGCGCGAGGACGATCGGCTTCATTCGGAAGTGAGAGGATCTTAACAAACTTGCGCTCTTACGAATTTTCGTAAATTGACGCAAAGAGCCGCGCGGACCTGAAACGGGCATCGCTCGCGGTCAACGACTTAGCGTCCCCGTGCGCTGGCATGCGTCTTGATCCTGCCTTTTGCGGGATGGAACCCATGCTGAAGATCGAAAAGACTTCCGAAACCGCGGCAAGAGTCACTTTTTTCCTCTCAGGGCGGATCTCGGCCGACCACGTGCCGGAACTCAACAAACTCCTTCGAAAGGCGCTCGGCGCCGGGCAGGCCGTGACACTCGACCTCGAAGGGGTCGGCCTCGTCGACCGAAAGGCGGTCGAGTTCTTCACGAAAGGCGAAGGGGCAAAGTCGAAGCTCCTCCACTGCCCCGTCTATGTCCGGGAATGGCTGCGCTGCGAGGGCCGAAAGGTCGCTCAGTGAATCGAAAAGCGGGAACCGCGGCCGCCCTGGCCTTCTGCTCCCTGGGACCGGGACTGCTCGCTCAGCCGGCGGGAACCGCACCCGCGAAGTTGACGCTTGCCGACGCCGTGCGCCGAGCGCTGTCCGACGGGACGGCGGCCAAGCTCGCGGCCCTTCGGGTCGAAGAATCCCGGGCGAACGCTCTCGACGTGAAATCGGGTCTTTTCCCGAAACTCGAAGGCTCCGTCCAGGACCTGAACGAAGTCCTGAATCTGAAGACCTTTGGCCTGACGATCCCGGGTTTTCCATCGGTCGTCGGTCCGTTCAACGTCTTTGACGCCCACCTCGCGGCCGCCTACAACGTCATCGACCTCGGCGCGAGGCGCCGCTACCAGGCTGCGCGAACCGGCCTTGCGGTTTCGCAGACCGAAAGGCGCCGCTCCGACGATGACGTCGCGGCCGCGGTCGTCACGGTGTATCTCTCCGTGCGCAAAGCCGAGGCGCAGGTCGATGAAACGCGAGCGAACGTGAGCCTGTTCGAGCGCCTCTCCGAGCTCGCGCAGCATCAGCTCGATTCGGGCGTCGCGACGAAGCTCGACACCACCCGCGCGCGGGTCCAGCTCTCGCGGCGGCGGCAGGACCTCCTGGTCGCGCAGACGGAACGCGACATCGCCGGCCTGGTCCTTCGGAGGGCCATCGGAGCGGGCCTCGGCGACCGCTTCGTCCTGGAAGAGCCGGCAATTCCGGATCGCGCGGTCCCCCCGCTCGAGGAAGTGCTCGAACAAGCCGCCGGACGTCCGGAGCTCGAAGCCGCGAAGCAGCGCCTCGAGCAGGCACGGCTCGAATTCCAGGCGATCCGGGCCGAAAAGTACCCGAAACTCGTCGCTCAGGCGCAGGGGGGTTACAACGGCAACTACCTCGGAGATCTGTCGTGGAACCGGGTCGTCGGGGCAACGGTCTCGGTGCCGATCTTCACCGGCGGTCAGATTGGCGCCCGGGAAGCGCAGGCGAGCGCCCGCGCGCGGGAGCTCGAGGTTCAGGCGCTGGATGCGCGGCGCCAGGTGGAAGAAGACGTTCGCCGCGCCCTTCTCGCCTACGAAAGCGCCGCCAATCGCGTGACTCTGTCGGAAGAGACGGCGACTCTCGCCGCCGACGAGCTCGACCTCTCGCGCGACCGCTTCGCCAACGGGATCTCCTCCGACGTCGAAGTGGACAACGCGCAAACGGCGCTGACTTCCGCGCGGGACTCCCGGCTTGCGGCGCTCTCCGACCGCGCCCAGGCCTGGTTTGACCTTCAGCACGCAACCGGGCGGATCCGGCAGGTCATCCTGCAGGGAGGAAAATGATGGAAGCTCGAGCCCAATCGGGCGCCAGGTCGGATTCCCGGCCGTCGCGTCCGCGCAAGAGAAGGGTGATCGCGTTCGGGCTCCTCGCCGCGGCGGTCGTCGCCGGCGCGGTCTTCGCGATTCGGACCGTCGGGTTTTACGAGCACCATGCCGTGACCGACGACGCGCAGATCGAGGCGCACATCGACCCGGTCCTGCCCCGCATCCCCGGGTACGTGACGGAAGTGGACGTGCGCGACAACGAAGCCGTGAAAGCCGGCCAGGTGCTCCTGCGTATCGAGACGCGCGATCTGCAGGCGAAAGCGGACACCGCCCGGGGCGCGCTCGAGAACGCCCGCGCACAGGTGTCGGTCGCGCGTGCCAACGTCTCGGCGGCGCGCACCGCTTCGAACAGGGCCGACCAGGATCTCGTCCGGTACCGGCCGCTCCGCCAGAAGGAGGAGATCTCTCAACAACAGTTCGACACGGCCCGCGCCGCCGCGGACGCGGCAAGGGCCCAGGTCGAAGCCGCCGTTCAGCAGGTCCAGGCAGCCGCCGGACAGGTCGCGCAGAAGCAAGCGGACCTCGATTGGGCCGGTCTCCAGCTGTCCTATGCGGCGGTGACGGCGCCGGCCTCCGGGGTCGTCTCGAAGAAGGACGTCGAGGTCGGCCAGCTCGTCGCGGCCGGCCAGCCCCTCATGGCGATCGTCGAGGGCTCCGAAGTCTGGGTCGTGGCCAACTTCAAGGAAACCCAGCTCCGCAAGATGCGGGTCGGCCAGAAGGCGGAGTTCACGGTGGACGCCTATCCGAAAAAGATCTTCCACGGGCGCGTCGATTCGTTTTCGGCGGCGACGGGAGCGAAATTCTCGCTGCTTCCCCCGGACAACGCGACCGGAAACTTCACGAAAGTCGTCCAGCGGATTCCCGTCAAGATCGTTCCCACCGACCCGGCCGACCCGCAATACCCGCTGCGGGCCGGGATGAGCGTCAACGCGACGGTCGATCTCGACGGAACCAACCGATGACCGCGCCGAATCTCGCGCGGACGGCAATCGTTCTCGGCCCGGCCGCCGTATACAAAGGGACGATGAGCCCCGGCCGGAGAAACGATCGCCTGGCGCTGCTGTTCGCGCTGCTCGCGGTCGGCTCGCTCGGCGCGGAAGTCTGGGCGCTCGTCCGGACGCTCGGCCTGCTCCTGTCGCGGTAGGCTCCCATGTCGGAAACGGGAGCCCGCAAGTGGATCATCACGATCACGGTGATCCTCGCCTCCGTGATCGAGCTCATCGACACGTCGATCGTGAACGTCGCCCTCCCCCAGATGATGGGAAACCTCGGCGCGACGCTGGACGAGGTTGCCTGGGTCGTCACGGCTTACGTGGTGGCAAACGTGATCGTCGTCCCCATGACCGGGTGGTTTTCCGCGCTGTTCGGGCGTCGAAACTACTTTGCGGGCTCGATTGTCCTGTTCACCCTGGCTTCTTTTTTCTGCGGGCACGCCACGGGCATCTGGGAGCTCGTGGTCTTCCGTTTCATCCAGGGAGTGGGCGGGGGCGCGCTCCTGTCCACGTCCCAGTCGATCCTCGTGGAGACGTTTCCGCCCGAGGAGCTGGGGCTCGCCAACGGGCTCTTCGGACTCGGGGTGGTGGTCGGCCCCACGATCGGCCCGACGCTCGGGGGATGGATCACCGACAATTACTCCTGGCCGTGGATCTTCTACGTCAATATTCCGATCGGCATCGTCGCCGCTCTCCTGACGTTTGCGTTCATCCGCGACCCGAAAGAAAAGCGGCTCGTGGGGTCGGTCGATTGGTGGGGCATCGGTCTGCTCGTCGCCGGAATCGGCTCACTTCAGGTCGTGCTCGAGCGGGGCGAGCGGGAGGACTGGTTCTCGGCGGCCTACATCACGATTCTGGCGGTCGTCGCGGTGATCGGAATCGCGGGGTTCATCTGGCGAGAGCTGGCCGCCGAGCACCCCATCGTCGACCTGAGGGTCCTGAAGGACCGCTCGCTCGCCGTGGGAACCCTGTTTACCTTCATTCTCGGATTCGGCCTCTATTCCTCGGTCTTCATCTTTCCGGTCTTCGCGCAGAACCTGCTCGGCTTCACCGCGATGCAGACCGGTCTGATCCTTCTGCCGGGAGGAATGGCGACCGCCGTGATGATGCCGGTCGTCGGCAAGCTCATGCAAAAGGGCTTTCCGCCGCAGGTCATGAACGCCCTCGGATTCATCTCGTTTTTCGGATTCACGACCCTCCTCTCGCATTCGACGCTCGCATCGGGAACTCACGACTTTTTCTGGCCGCTCATCCTGCGCGGCGTCGGCCTCGGTCTGCTGTTCGTTCCCCTGACGACGCTCGCGCTTTCGAACCTTCGGGGAAAGGACATTCCCCAGGGGGCCGGCCTGACGAACATGATGCGCCAGCTCGGCGGATCGTTCGGCGTCGCCCTCGTCGCGACGTTCATCCAGCACCGCTCCGCCACGCATCGGCAGAACTTGCTGACCCACGTGTCGATCTACGACTTCGCGCTCCGGCAGCGGCTCGCGTCGATCACGAAAAGCTTTCTGGGGAAAGGGTCCACCCTGTTCGAGGCGAGAAGGCAGGCGCAGGGCGCAATCGAGGGAATGGTCGCCCGGCAGACCTTTCTCCTCACCTACATGGATGCGTTCCGAATCGTCGGCATTTTCTTTCTGCTGTGCATCCCGCTCCTGCTGCTCTTCAAGCGCGGGTCCCGAAATCGCGGTCCGGCCGCGCCCGTTCACTGACCCGCGAGGCAGCCTTCGCGCCCGCGCTCGGTCGGCAGCGATTTTGCTCCAACAGGGGACGGGAGGTTTTTATGGGATGCCAGCACAATGGATGCTCCTGCCAAAAAACGCCGGTGGCTCGAAACGGCAAGAAATACTGCAGCGACACGTGCGCCGACATCGACACGACGGGGCGGCATCAGAAGCACTGCCCGTGCGGCCACTCGGACTGCGCGGCCTGATTATTTTCGCGGTTGCCGCCGCGCCGCCCGGATCAGCACCGCGATCTCGTCGTTGCGGGGGTTGACGAAATCCAGACGGATGCGCCCGTCTTCGGTTTCGGAAATTCCCGCGGGGATCGAGTTCGCCGTCAGGTACCAGCCGGCAGGCAGGACGACCGCGTTTCGCGGGCGGCCGAACGAGCGGTCGAACACGAGCTCGGCGCCGTCGAGGCGGTAGCTCTTCGGGTCGGTGTACGTCTCGGAGATCCGCAAACGAACGGACCGGCCCTTGTGGACCGCGGGGAATCTCACGAGAACGATCTCCGAATCCGCGACGACCGGCTCTCCGATGTCCACGCCCGCCTTCTGAATCTCGCTTCCGCGAAGGGTTTCGACCTTGAGAGCCGCGCCCGTGTCGAGGATCCGAGCGGCCGGATTCGACGCCCGGCTCCCCTTGCGAACGACGTTGACGTATTTGTCTTTGCCGACCTCTGATTCCGTGTAGTCGTGGTACAGGTCGAACGCGTGGGTTTCGGGATCCCGGAGGAAATACACGATCGTGCGGTCCTGGTGCGCCCGCTCCGCGAGACGTTCGGTCTCGGTGTCGGCCGCGCGACCGAGCCCGCTCCCCACGAGGATCGAAAGCAGGACGACCGCCGGGAGGACCGCGCGAGCCGTCACGGGAGCTTTCTCCCGCGGACGACGACCGATGCGGCGTCGGGCGAAACGTTCATGAACGAAACTCGAATCCTCCCGTCGGGCTCGCGAAAAACCTGAGCCGGGATGTTGCACTCCGTCAGCTCGTAACCCGCCGGCAGGACGATCGCGTTTCGCCGGATTCCGAGCGAACGGGAAAACACGATCGTGTCGCCGGCGGCGGAATAGCTTTTGACGTCCCGGTACGTTTTTTCGATCCGCAGCCGCGCCCCGCCGTCGCGAGGAACCGGCCGGGCGAGCTTCACGCGAATGTACGAGACGCCGTCCTCCGCGTCCACAAGCCCACCGCGCCGGGCTTCGGGGCCGGCGACGACGTCGAACGCGAGAGGCTGCCCGGATGCGAGGTCGACGACGGACTCCCCGCTCGCTTCGCTGCCCTTTCGAATCGGGTTGAAGAAAGCCTCGGCGCCGGGCGAAGTCGCGGTCACCTCGTACGCGATGTGGAATTGGGACGAGCCGGGAGCGAGGAGCTCGTAGCGCGTGTACTCGTCGGCCTCCGTAGCCGGCGCCGCGGCGACCGCCAGCCGGGACGCCGCCAGGAGCGCGAATCCAATCGCCATCGAACGGGAATTTTTCATCCCCAAAAGCCTAGCACGCCGCAGGTTGGCATTTTCGCGGGCCGCGGATAGAGTCGAGCTGCAAGGAGAACGAAAATGAAACGCAAGGCTTCGGCAAACTGGCAGGGTGGGCTCAAAGATGGAAAGGGCGCGATTTCGACAGACAGCGGCGTCCTCTCGAAAACACAATATTCCTTCGGAACACGGTTCGAAGACGGAGTCGGAACGAACCCCGAAGAGCTGGTCGCGGCCGCGCACGCGGGCTGTTTTTCGATGGCCCTTTCCGGTCAGCTCGGGGCGGCCGGCATGACGGCGGAATCGATCGACACGACGGCGACGGCCACGTTCGAAAAGCTCGAAGCCGGCTGGACGATCACGGAAATGCACCTCGACGTGACGGCGAAAATCCCCGGCGGGGACAAGGCGAAATTCGACGCCGCGGCCGCCAATGCGAAGGCCGGCTGCCCGATCTCCCGCGTCCTGAACACGAAGATCACGATGGACGCAAAGCTCGAGAGCTAGAGGCCTCGCTCGACCCGGGTCGCCGCCAGCGCCGGCGATTCGCTCCCGGGAATCATTTCCCTGCCGCGATCGCGGCGGAGAGCTCTTCGACCGGGCCTCGCAGGCGCTCTTCTCGGCAGATCTTCCTCATGCCTTCCCCCTCAGCTGATGAGTTTGGCGATGGCAAACGCGGCCGCCGCCGCGAGGCCGCCGACGACGGCCGTTTGCCACGCGCTTCGAAACGGACGGCGCACGGTGAACTTGCCCTTCACGTACCCGAAAACAAAAAGGGCCACCAGCGTGACCGCAATCGACCCGAACAGAGCCGCCCTCATCTCCCGAAAAAAGAAATAGGGCGCGAGAGGAACCAGACCGCCCGCGACGTAGGAAAGCGCGATCGTCAGGGCGCTCGAACGGGCGCGCTTCGGGTCCGGTTTTTCCAGCCCCAGCTCGAAGCGCATCATGAAATCGATCCAGCGGCCCCGGTCCGAACGAAGGGCGTGGGCCGCTCGCGTCGCTTCTTCCTTCGGAAGGCCGTAAGACCGGAAAATGTCCGCAACCTCCCGGGTTTCTTCCTCCGGAATCTCGATGGTCTCCCGCCGCTCCCGCGCATGTTCCGAGGCATAGTGCTCGGCGTCGGTCCGCGCGGCGAGATATCCGCCGAGTCCCATGGCGATCGAGCCGGCGGCGATTTCGGCCAGGCCGGCCGTGATGACGACCCGCGTCGAGCCCACGGCGCCCGACAGCCCCGCCGCCAGGGCAAACGGCACGGTGAGGCCGTCGGACATGCCGACCACGACGTCCCGGATGGTCTCCGAAGACGTGAAGTGTTTTTCCACGTGGGGCGTCTGGGGCATCGCAGCTCCTCGGTTCGCCGACTCTATCGCAGGCCGTGGCACGCGTCGTGCAAAGTTTGGAAGCGGAAGGGGGCTCCTCATGAGATTCAACGCACGTTCCCTGTTTCCCGCGATCTTCGCGATGGTCGGGCTTCTTGCGATCGCCGGCTGCCGCCGCGACGCCACTCCCCGCGAAGAGCTCAAGGCGCAAGAGACCGACACATCGGGGTCGGAGAAAACCGTCACGAAAACCGAGGCCACGACGGTGGGATCGACTCTGGTCAAGGAAACCGAGACGACCACTCACGGCGCCGAGGGAACCGGGAAGAACGACACGACGACCTACCTCGGCACCGTTTCGGCGTACGCCCCGGGCCGATCCATCGACGTGATGACCGGCGAAAACGACCACCACCACGTCGACCTCACGGGCAAGGACACGACCGTCAACGTGGACCCCTCGGTGACCGTCGGAAACAAGGTCCGTCTCATCGAGACCAAGGACGGGCACGGCCACCGGACGGTCGACGTCAGTTCCGCCGGCTGATTCCGCTTCGCGCGGTCTCCTGCGCCGGCCCCGAGCGCCTATAATCGCCGCTGGGGGAATCGATGAAATCGTTTGCTGTCGCTTTCGCCGCCGCGGTGCTCGCGGCCGGCGCGCTTCGGGCTCAGCCGGTCGACCAGGGAAAGCTCGGCCCTCTTCACGATGCGGGCCAGGCGTTCAAAAGCGGCCTGGACGATCCGGGCGCATCCGTCGAACAGGTGGCGGCCCTTCGGCAAAAGCTCGAGCGCGAAGCCGCTCTGTCGGCAGGAGCCGCGGCGACACCTGAAGAAAGGAAGGTCGTGGACCTTTACGCCGCGGCCGCGCGGCAGTACGAAGAAGCGCGGGGCCGGTTCGACCGCGAGAAATCGCGGGAGCCGTTCTTCGCCGATCTCGGCCGGATCGAGAAGGATTTGAAAGAAGCCGACGAGCTGTTCACCGGAGCCGCGAAATTGGCCCCGGCACCCGCTCCCCCGGCGCCCCTGCCTGCCGCACCACAGGTCGTTCCGGCCCCGCCGGCGCCGGCTCGCCCCAGGCCTGCCGCGCCTCCCGTCGTGCCCGCGCCCGTGCTGGTTCCCCCGCCGGCTCCTCCACCGGCGCCCGTTCCTCCACCGGCACCCGCTGTTCCACCGGCACTCGCTCCCCCGCCGACTCCGGCGGCTCCTCCCGTTGCCCCTCCGGTAGCCCCTCCGGTTGCTGCTCCCGTCGCTCCTCCGCCGGCGATCCCGGCGTCCCATCCGGCCCCCGAGCCTGTGGCTCCTCCCCCGCCGGCTCCCAGGATTCCTCCGCCGACTCCCGAGCCTCCTCCGCCGCCGACACCAGCGCCCGCGCTTCATTCGGAGCCTCCTCCGGCGCCCGCACCCGAAGCGCCCGGGACGGCGCCGACTCCCGAGCCTCTTCCGCCCCCGCCGGCTCCGTCTCTCGCGCCGGCCGAGCCCGAAGCGCCGCGCGCCGACGTCTCGCTCAACAATTTCCGCAAGGCCGCAAACAGGGTGAAGATCGAAAAAGACGCGGCGACGGTTTCCGGCTGTTCGAAGGTCTCGGAGTTCTCGGTCGAAAAGTCGGGCAGCGGCGTCTACGAGATCGCCGGACACAATTTTTACTACGGCAGCGCCCAGGAGCTGATCCGGCTCAAGACCGCCGAGGCCGGCGGGGATCGCTTTCTGGTGCGATCCAAAACCGGGGCCGAGATCACCGGCGAGGCGTATCGCTGCGGCAAATAGCCCCCGAAGAGCGCAAGTCCGAAACTTTTTCCCCGCCCTCTCGTCTCTTGGAAAAGAAGAGAAACAGGAGGGCTCCATGCGCGCCAGAATTCCCCTGCTCCTGACGCTGTTTTCGGCTGGCCTCGCCGGCGGACTGAGAGCGGACTCGCGGGTCGAGAAGACCCTCAAGCTCGATCCGGGGGGCCGGTTCGTGCTCGACACCGACGACGGAGCGGTGTCCGTCGCGGGGACCTCCGGTTCGGCGGCCCGCGTGGTGTTCGCCTCGCCGCGAAGCGATCTCGAGGACCGCCTCGCTATCCGCTTCGAGGCCGGTCCGGGGTCCGTCCGCGTAACCGCGAAAAACCGGCGGCGAGGCTGGTTCGAGCATGGGAACGGCCGAGTCCGGGTCACCGTCGAAGTCCCTTTCCAGACGGCCGTCGAGATTCACACGGCCGGAGGATCGATCGACGTCCGGGATCTCCGGGCTCCCGCCACTCTCCGCACGTCGGGAGGCGCGCTTTCGGCCGAGGGCCTCGCGGGAGATCTCGACGCGGAGACCTCCGGCGGCTCGATCGCTCTCCGCGACATTCGCGGGTCCGGCCGGGTGCGAACCTCCGGCGGAGGAATCGAGGCGATCAAGATCGAGGGATCGCTCGACGCCGGCTCGAGCGGCGGATCCGTGGAGGTCCAGCAGATCTCCGGCGACCTGCGCGCCCACAGCTCCGGCGGCCCGATCCGGATCACGGAAGCCGGCGGACGGATCGATGCGGACACCTCCGGCGGCGGCATCCGCGCTTCCTTTGCGCGCGGAAACTCGAAAGGCGGTCACCTCGAAAGCTCCGGCGGGGGCATCACGGTCTCGGTCGATCCCGCGGCCAGGCTCTCCATCGACGCGGACGGTGACAGCGTCGATACCGACCTTCCGCTGGAGGTTCGCGGATCCTTCTCGCACGGCTCGCTGCACGGCCGTCTCAACGGCGGGGGCGGCTCCCTTCGTGTCGAAACCTCCGGCGGCTCGGTCAGGATTCGCGCCCTGTAAGCCGGTTGCCCGGACCGCGAAGGCACGGGATATGCAGCCGGGGAGGGTATGTGGCGAAAAATACTGCTCCTCGCGGTGCTGTTCGGCGGGGTCGGCAGCCTTCTCTCGGGCCAGGTCAAGCCGCCCGACGCGCCTCCGTTCAAGCCGCCCAAGGACATCGAGCGCCCGAAATCGCCCGACGAGCCGCCGGGCGCCCCGGAGAAAACGATCGGGACGGTCCAGAGCTACGAAAAGGGAAAGTCGCTCGTGCTCACGACGCCGGACGGCGCGCGCTCATTCGACCTGACCCACGCGGACGTCTCGGGGGACACGGATCTGGACGTCGGGGACCAGGTGACCGTCATCAAGATCTCGCGCCCCAACGGCCGGATCACGCTGGCGATTGCGAAAAACGCACCTCCGGAATAGCCCGCGCCGCCGCGGCTTGCAAACCGAGATAGTGTCTCCCGCGTGGAGCGAGTCTCGCCGGAGGAGTTCGAAGCGCTCGTGTCCGAGGCTCTCGACTCCGTTCCCGCGGAGTTTCAGGAGTACCTCGGGAACACGCTTGTCTCCGTCGAGGAAGAGCCGTCCCCAAAGATGCTGAGCGATCTTGGCGTCCCGAGGGGCTCGACCCTCTTCGGGCTGTACACGGGCACGCCCCTGACGAAACGCGAATCCAACTTCGCGGCGCTTCCCGACGCCATCGCCCTTTTTCGCGGCCCGATCCTGCGAGCCTGCCGGACCCGGGAGCAGGTCGTCGATCAGATTCGAAAGACCGTGGTGCATGAGATCGGTCACTTCTTCGGCCTCTCCGACCAAGATCTCCCCTAGGGCCGCGACGCCGCCCGAGAAAAGACGCGGCGGGGGACCGACCCCCGCCGCCGAAAAAGCAAAACGCTATTCCCAGTACGGGGTGTACCCGTAATAGGAGTAAATCTTCGTCGCATAGGCCCGGTCCGCAACGTCGGGCCAGTCGTCCTTTTCGAATCCGGGCGCGTTCTTGAGAACGCTCTTGTCGACGTTGACGAGAAACTCGCCCTTGTCCGCGTGAAAGTTCAGAACCTTCGGCGGAATCGCGAACAGCTTGTTGCCGATGTGCAAGAAGCCCCCGAAAGAGAGCACTGCATAGGCGATCCGCCCGGAGTCGAGATCCAGAATGAGATCTTCGATCTTTCCCAGCTTTTCGCCGGTCATGTTCTTCACTTCGCTGCCGATCATCGCGGAAGCGGAGCGGGATTTTGTTTCCACCATGGTTTGCATCAGAGAAACCTCCCATTTGAAAATCGACCGACCGTTTTCAGCTCCGGGGCTCGCGCGGAGAGCCGTCCCGCGGGTTCTTCATCGGATCTTCGTGCTGCCGGTCGCCGCGAAAATCCCTGTCCGCGCTTCCGGAGGACTCCTTCTCACGGTGCCCGGGCGATTCTTTCGCTCCGCGGTCTCGCTTCGGGTCGTCGTAGCTCTTCTGTGGACCCTTGTTCTGTGGCATTTCGAACTCCTTTCAGGGCCGAAGGCCCTTCCTGGCAAAATGGAGCCTCATTGCTCCTCCACGAGAAAGCAGCAAGATCCGTTCCGAAAAAAAATTGAACAAAAAGGGAATACTCAAGAACGGGATCGTCTTAGGAGATCCGTGTCCACTCGCGCGGACAGGGCCGCTCAAAGCGTCCCTGCGGGCTCCTTGGGCATCACGATCCAGAGGCAAACGTAGAGCAGGACGCCCGGAAACGCGGCCGAGAAGATCGTGGCGAAAACAAAGACGACTCGCACGACCGTCGGGTCCCAGCCCGCGGCTCTCGCGATTCCCCCGCACACACCGGCGATCATCTTGTGGGTTCGGGACCGCTGCAGCGCCATGTCCTCCTCCTCGGGTCTTGTTACGAATTCGCGGCGAACTTGTTCGTGTCAAAAGCGAGGTCGGCACCGCGATTGCAAACGCCTGGACCCGGAAGCGGCAACGATCGTTTCCACCGGAGGTACAGCATGAAACGACTGGCGGTCCTTGCGGCGCTCTTCCTCGGCTTCGGCGTTCTCGTCTCCCGCGCGGCCTCGGCCCAGGGAACCGGCCCGGTTCAATTCGGATTGAGCGGCGGCGCGGACCTTCCCGTCGCGGACCAAAAAGACATCTACAAGACCGGCTGGAACGGCACGGCATTGCTCGCGTTCAACTTCGGCAAGTCTCCCGTGGGGTTGCGCCTCGACGGCTCGTACCACGAGCTCACGACGAAAAACAGCCTCGAAGCGTTCTTCGCCGGCTCCGGACGGACGCGAATCCTCGACGGGACGTTCGATGTGGTCGCCGGCCCGCGCGGGCTCGCGGCCGAGCCATATTTTCTCGGGGGCGTCGGAGCGTACGATCTCCGGTTCCGCGGGGAGGACATCACGACGGGAAACTCATTCTCCCAGAGCACCACACGCTTCGGATGGAATGCGGGAGTCGGAGTCGCGTTCCCGCTGGCGCGAGACTCCGGCAGCCGGCTCTTCGTGGAGGCCCGTTATACGAGCGTGTCCGTTGACTCGGACAAGTTTTCCAGAAGCATCCACGCCCGGGGCACGCGTTTCACGTTCGTGCCCGTGAACCTCGGGATCCTCTTCTGAGAATTTCCGGACGCGAGCCGCCCTTCCCGGCGGCGGCCCGTCAGGGCTTTCCGTATTGTGGGGGAAGGTTTCCCTGTCGCAGGGCTCCGAGGTAGCGGTCGCGCAGAAGCGTTTGCCGGCTCACCATCGGAACCTTTCGTCCCTCGATGAAGACCTCCTCGGCGGCCGTGGTGACTTCCAGAGGATCACCGTTCCAGACGACGAGGTCGGCGTCCTTCCCCGGCGCAAGCGACCCGGTGCGCCCGTCGAGACCGTAGATCCGCGCGGGATTGAGCATGATCGCTTTCAGGCCCTCCTCGTACGGCAGGCCGTAAGCCACGGCGTTGCCGGCGAGTTGCGTGAGGTTGCGAGCATTGTGGGAATCCCCCGTCTCGAAAGCGATCAGGACGCCGGCCTTCGCCAGCCTGGCGGCGTTCTCGAGCGTGGAACCCAGCGATTCGAAGGCCGACGGAAGGTCCTGCAGCGGGTTGAGCACCACCGGAACCCGAGCCCGGGCGAGATCCCCGGCGGCAAGCAACCCCTCCGCGCCTCCCGCGATGACGAGCTTCAGGTTGAAGTCGCGCGCCAGGGCGAGCGCGGCGAGAATGTCGCTCGCCCGATCGACGGAAACCACGAGCGGAATTTCTCCCCGAAGGACCGGGTCGAGCGCCAGGAGGTCCGGCCGGTCGAGAACGTAGCTGCGGCGGCGGGCCCCGTCATAGGCCGCGCGGTTCGCGCGGAAGTCCCGGGCATCCTGCAGAGCTTCCCGAAGATAGAGCATCGCCGCGGCGCGCGAGCCGCCGGAGAGCTCCGCGCCCCGCTCGCCGAAGGCGGCAAACATCGCGGCCGGGGTCTTCAACAGGTAGCGCTCCGTCGAGCCGAGGTGAATGACCGCGCCGAGGCCCGCGAGGATCGTTCCCTTCTCGGTGACCGCGGGCGCGACGACGGCGGTCGTGACGCCGGCGATGCGATTGACGGGAATCAGCATCGACCGCGGGTTGATCGCGGCCGTCACGTCGAAAGAAGCCGTGAAGCGGCTTCCCTCCACCGAAAGATCGCGCGTCTCCTTGACCGCGGAAACCTCCTCGATCCCGAACCGGCTGATCGGGTCGAAGAGCCCCGGAGTGACGATCTTGCCGGTCCCGTCGATGCGGGAAGCGTCCGGCGGCACCGCCACCGCCGCGCCAACCGCGGAGATCCGTCCGTCGCGAACGACGACGGTTCCGTGCTCGATCTTGCCCGCCGGGCCGAGCGTGTACACCGTTGCGTTCGTGATCGCGTACGTTTCCGCGTCCGCGCGGGCGCCGAAGGGCGCGCAGCCGAAAAGAACGGCCGCGGCCACCGTGACGAGGCCGAATCGCTTCGCCTTGCTCATTTTTCGTCTCCTCCCGCGCTCCCGAGCGAAAAATCGGAGCTCGGCTGGCGCGACGGATCGCTCCGATCGTACGCGACCGCTCCGTCGATGAAGACCTTGTCCGCCTTTGCATAAACGCTGAAGGGGTCCGCGCTCCAGAGGACGACGTCCGCCATCTTGCCCGGAGCGAGAGAGCCCGTTTCCTTGTCGATCCCCAGGGCCCGCGCCGGGTTGAGGGTCATCCATTCCACGGCGCGCGCCTTCGAAATTTCGAGGCCGGCGCGGCGGCCGGCGGCCCACGCCTTGGCCACCTCCTGATTGAGCCGCTGGATTCCGTTCGGGTCGTCGGAATGGATCATCGCGCACGCGCCGCCCGCGTCCACCATCGCGATGTTCTCGGGGATGCCGTCCCAGGCTTCCATCTTGAAGCCCCACCAGTCTGCCCACATCGCCGCGCACGTTCCGTTCTCTTTCAGGAGGTCCGGGATCTTGTACGCCTCGGTCGCATGGTGAAACGCCGCGATGTGGTAGTGGAATTCTTTCGCCACGTCGAGCATCGTCGCCATCTCGTCGCAGCGATAGCAATGCATCTGCACACGAATTCTGCCGGCCAGCACGGCGGCGAGGTTTTCGAGCCTCAAGTCGCGCTTGGGCGGCGCGCCTTTCTTTTCCTTCTCCCAGGCCTTCCACCTCGCGTCGTAGTCCTGCGCGTCGGCCCAGGCCTGGCGATAACCGGCCACGTCTCCCATCTCCGTCGAGGGAAACTGCTTTCGCGATCCGTACACGCGCTTCGGATTTTCCCCGCACGCCATCTTCAAGCCGTAGGGAGCGCCGGGAAACTTCATCGCCTGGACGGTCCGGGCCGGAACGTTCTTCAAGACGACGCTCATTCCGCCGATCAGGTTGCCGGATCCGGGCAGGATCTCCAGGGTCGTCACGCCCCCGGCGCGCGCGGTGTGGAAGCCCGGGTCCTGGGGCCAGACGGAATTCTCGGCCCGAACCTGCGCCGTGTCGGGGTTCGTCATTTCGTTTCCGTTGGCGAGCGCCTCGACCTCCGGGGACGGATAGACGCCCAGGTGCGAATGCACGTCGATGAGGCCGGGCGTGACGGTTTTTCCTCGGCCGTCCACGACGAGCGCGTCCGACGGCGGGGGAATGTTCCGTCCGACGGCGGCGATTCTCCCGTCGCGCATCAGCACGTCGCCCTGCTCGATTTCGTCTCCCGCGCCGGTGTAGATCCGGGCGCCCGAGATGAGCGTCGGCCGCGACGGAAGAGGCCTGTACGTCGAGGGGAACGGGTCCGGGGGAAACTCGACGGGCGCCTCTCCCGGCGAATCTGCCGCCTTTTCGGCCGGAGGCCGCGAGGGGGCGAGGGCCGAGGGCTTCGAGCTTCCCCCCGCGGAGGCCGCGCATCCCTGAAGAAGCGCCGCAGCCGGAAGCGCCATCGCCAGCCACCAGATCTTTCGCCCGTGATCCGTCATCGAACCTCCGCGTGTCCTCAGGGTTTCGAGGGAGAGTTTTTCCACTTTTCCCCGGCCGGACGCCAGATGCCGCCGATCTTCGACAATCGAACGGTGCCGTACTGCTTCTCACCGCCCTGGACACCCGCCATGTACAGCACGGCATCGTCGCCGCGCACGTACCCATCCTCGATGACGATCTTTTCCGGCGACATGACGGCCAGGAGCTCCAGCCCCTTCCTCAGGTCCTCGTCCGACATGTCGGGCATCCCGCCGGGGGGGCTCAATTTTCGGATCGCCGCGAGATCTTTCCGGGCGATGGCCTCGTGAAGTGTCTTCCACGCTTTTCCGGGTTCCCCGCCACCCGCGGGGAGCTTTTTCCCCGTCACCGCGTCGGGAACCGGAGGCTCGCGAAAAGCCTCCCGGATCGCGGCATGGAAACGAACGTCGCTCCGGTAGCGGTGGTCGAGGAATTCCTCTTCTTTCGCCGTGGAGATCGACCCGCTCAGAGAGCCCGGGCTCCGAG
>JBOGJO010000399.1:0-1082 GCA_050747885.1 Thermoanaerobaculia bacterium | reverse complement strand
GCGGGGAGGGGAACGAGGGGAGAGGTTTCAAATCACGTCCGCGAACCTCAACGACCTCGGTCCAACCTCTCCCCTGCCTCCGGCATCCCCTCCCCGCCAGCGGGGAGGGGAGCGAGGCGAGAGGTCTCAAATCACGTCCGCGAACTGTCGTTCCATGCGCCGGAAATAGAACGCTCCGGAGACAAGAACGACGACCGCCTCGAGCGCCGAGACGCCCAGCATGCCCCACGGAATCGGCAGGTGGAAGAGGCATGCGCGAAAGGTTTCGACCACGCCGGTCATCGGATTGAAGATCGCGAACTTTCGGAATTTCGCGGGCAGGGCCGCCAGCGGATACGCCACCGGAGTCGCGTAGGTCCAGATCTGCACGAGAAATGGAATCACCACGCGAAAGTCCCGGTACTCCACGTTCAGCGCGGAAAGCCACAACCCCATCCCGAGCGCCAGCGCGAGCGCCAGCACCGTGGGGAGGGCCAGGAGAACGAGCGTGGGCCCCGGAGAGACCCGGTGATACAGCATCAGGCCCGCGAGCAGAAGGCCGGACACGGCCATGTCGGCCAGGCCCACGAGTACGGCAGCCGCCGGAACGATGAGGCGGGGAAAATAGACCTTCGAGATGAGATGGGAGCTCCCGAGCAGGCTGTTGCCCGCGTTGGAGAGCCCCGATGCGAAGAACGTCCACGGGAGAAGCGCGGCGAAGACATAGACGGAATACGGCAGGCCTTCCGCGGCCTTCAGGCCCGCGACGCGGTTGAAGAGGAACGTGAAAATCAACATGGACACGACCGGCTGAACGACGACCCAGACGACGCCGAGCGCCGTCTGGCGATATCGCACCTTGAGATCTCGCCAGACGAGGATCCCGAACAGCTCGCGAAAACGCCAGATCTCCCGGAAGTCGATGGCCCGCCAGCCGGACGAGGGACGAATTTCGAGGACTTCGTCCCCCGAATTTTGAATTGTGAATTTTGAATTTTGAATTGGAGAGTTCACGGTGTCACCGATTTCCCTCTCCCGGCGGGAGAGGGAGGCCACGCCGAAGCCTCCCGCTGAGGCGGGCCGGGTGAGGGGGGAATCAGCAC
>JBOGJO010000398.1:0-1247 GCA_050747885.1 Thermoanaerobaculia bacterium | reverse complement strand
CGAAACACCCGGCGTGATCCTTGAACGAGCGGGAGTACGGCGAGAGTACCGCGTCCTTGAACAACTGGGCATTGAGGAAATCCGGATTGAGCTGTCCTGCTTCCTTTCCCCACCGCGGATCGCGCGTGAACCGCCTCACCGTGATCCGGTCCCAGACTTTGCTCACACAGGGGAACCCCGGCGGAAGCGCCCGGGCGTACGCGGCAAGCGTCTCTTCAGTCGGCGGCTCGTAGTACGCGCTGTCGATCCCCACCACGCGAAACAACGGATACCGGCCGTACTCCTCGAGCCGTCGCGCCGGCTCGGGCCCACGATAGTCACGATGGTAGACCGTCCCTTTCCACCCGTCGTAGGTCCATGTGGTGGTCCCCAGACGGACGTTGGCCGGGAGCCTTTTCCCGAGTGCCTTGATCTCCTCGGAGGGCTCCGGTAACGGCGCGTCTTCAAACAGGGACGGCTGTCGCCTAGGACTCATAGAGACAACAACTTAACAGTCATTCCCCCATCCTTGCGGGCCATTGAATCTTCGGGATATATTCGGGGTCCGGCACCCTTCCGCAATGACTACTTCCTCCCCCCGCCCGCTCACCAGCGACCTCGCGGCCTGCTGCTGGATCCCCCAGTTCGCCCTGCGCTGCGAGGAAGCCCGGCACCCCGGATTCACCACGGGCCCCGCCGCCGTGCTTTCCCCTGACGACGCGCGCAAAGTCTGGCAAGTCTCCCGGCACGCCCGGCGCGCTGGCGTGCGCTCGGGAATGACGGTGAGTCAGGCGATCGGCCTCGCCCCCACGCTCAAGCTCTGCGAAGCCGACCCCGTGCACTACGACGAGCGCTTCTCGTCTCTCCTCGGGTCCCTGACCGACGTGAGTCCCGTCGTCGAACCCGCGGAACTGGGCAGAGTCTTCGTGGGATTGGATGGCCTTGAGGGAATCCATGGAAATCTGGAACGCCAAGTTGAGGCAATCAAGTTCGGAGTGCGGAATGCGGAATGCGGAATTGAAAATCGAAACATGTCTATCGATTCCGCATTCCGAACTCCGCACTCCGCATTCGAACCAAGAATCGGAATCGGGAAGGGCAAATTTATCTCCTGGGTCGCCGCGTCGCGCGCGAAGCCCGGATCGCACGTCATCGTCCCGCCGGGAACCGAACGGGCCTTTCTCGCCTCCCAGCCCCTCGCCGTACTCCCGCTCGACACCGACACCCACCGGCGGCTCCTCCGCCTGGGACTCTCGACACTGCACGAC
>JBOGJO010000397.1:0-34862 GCA_050747885.1 Thermoanaerobaculia bacterium | reverse complement strand
GTTCTATGGACCTCGCGGCTCTCTCGTCGAGCTCGACGCCGCCACGCACCGAGCGCGGACGGTTCTCGGCGGGCCCGCCGCCCCCTGAGCCCGGCCCCCCGTTTCTCCTTGTGTCCTTCGGCGGGCTGTGACACTCTCGCGCCTTATGCCTTTTTCGACTTTCGGATTGCACCCCGACCTGCTCCGGGGGATCAAGGACCTGGGATTTGCCCGGCCGACCCCGATTCAGAAAGACGCCATGCCGCCCGCCCTGGCCGGCCGCGACGTGCTCGCCTGCGCGATGACCGGCAGCGGAAAGACCGCCGCGTTCGTCCTGCCGATTCTCCAGCGCCTGATCTCGAAGCCGCGCCGGACGACGCGCGCCCTCATCGTCACGCCCACCCGGGAGCTCGCCGCGCAGATCGACGAGCACCTGGGCCAGCTGGCCCTCCACACTCCCCTTTCGGGCGCCGCCGTGTTCGGCGGGGTCTCGATGGGGCCTCAGGAGCACGCGTTTCGCTCCGGGGTCGACGTGATCGTCGCGACCCCCGGCCGGCTCCTCGACCACTTTCGATTTCCGTACGCTCAGCTTCCGAACCTCGAGGTGCTCGTTCTGGACGAGGCGGATCGCATGCTCGACATGGGATTTCTACCGGACATCCGGCGCGTCCTGAAGCACCTGCCCGCGCGCCGACAGACTCTTTTCTTTTCCGCCACCATGCCCGGGCCCATCGTCGCGCTGGCGCGTGAAATGCTCAAGGACCCTGTTCTCGTCAACCTCGAGAGGAAGGCGGCCCCCGCGACCGGCATCACTCAGGCGGTCTATCCCGTCGCCCAGGAGCTCAAGGCGCCGCTCTTGCTCGAGCTCCTGCGCCGCGGCGACCTGAAATCCGTCCTTGCGTTCACCCGCACGAAGCACCGCGCGAACCGTCTCGCCGATTCCCTCGCCCGCAACCGCGTTCCCTCGGAACGGATCCACGGGAACCGCTCCCAGGCCCAGCGAACCCAGGCCCTGGCGGGATTCAAGTCGGGAAAGTTCCGCGTGCTCGTGGCCACCGACATCGCCGCCCGGGGAATCGACGTCGAGGACCTGTCCCACGTCGTGAATTTCGACGTGCCGAACGTACCGGAGGACTACATCCACCGAATCGGCCGGACCGCGCGCGCGGAAGCCACCGGCGACGCGTTCACGTTCGTGTCGCCGGAGGAAGAAGGCGATCTGCGGGCGATCGAAAAGGCGATCGGAAAACGACTCCCGAGAATCCTCGTGCCCGGGTTCGACTACGGAAAGGCTCCTTCCGAGCGTTTCGAGGTTCCGCTCGCCGAGCGAATCGCGGCGATCCGCGCCCGAAAAGCGCAGGAACGGGCCCGGGCCCGCGAAAAGGAGCTGCGGCGAAGGGGCCCCCCGAGACCCTGAACCGGGTGTAAGATCGCGGGATCCGACAGGGTTGATGGACGAATCCGACTCGACCGCGAATCAGCGGAGAGCCGCTGCGAAGCGCCTTCGGAACGCGGAGCGCCCCGGCACCGCGTCCCGCCGGCCGACCACCCGGTCTCAGACCGTTCCGGACGAGGCGCGCGCGGAACGCGCCGAGTCGGCCGGAGTCGAAGCGAACATCATCCTGATTGCCCACCCTGATTCCAAGCACATCGGGACCCGCTACAGGCTCTCGCACGGGTCGTCGCTCGAAATCGGCAGGAATCCCAATGTCGAGGTCTGCCTCCCGGAGGTCCCCTCGATCTCCCGAAATCACGCGCGGCTCGAATACCTCACGGGTCTCGTCATCCTGCGCGACCTGGGAAGCACGAACGGCACCCATGTGAACGATCGGCTCCTCGACGGCCCGGCGGTTCTCAAAAGCGGCGATCGCTTCCAGGTCGGCGCGGTCCATTTCAAGTTCCTCCACGAGCGGGACGTCGAGCACGCCTTCCACATGGCGATCTTCGACCTGATCACTCGAGACGGCCTCACCGAGGCGTACAACAAGCGAAAGTTCGACGAAGAGCTCGACCGGGAGTTCGCGCGATCGCGGCGTTATTCGCGGCCCCTCTCGCTGATCCTGTTCGACGTCGATCATTTCAAGGCCGTCAACGACGAGCACGGCCATCTCGCCGGCGACTTCGTCCTGAAACAGATCTGCGAGCGCGTGTCCGAGTGCATCCGCCTGGAGCAGGTCTTCGCGCGCGTCGGCGGGGAGGAGTTCGCGGTTCTCTGCCCGGAGACCGAGGCGCCGGCCGCCACGGCCCTCGCGGAAAAGATGAAATCCAGGATCGCCGGAGAACCGTGCCACACCGGCAAGGGCGCGATCTCCGTGACGTGCTCCTTCGGCGTGGCCCCGCGCGAAGCCGGGATGTCCGGCGGGCCCGGGGATCTGGTCGAGGCGGCCGACCGAGCCCTCTACGAATCGAAGAAGGCGGGCCGCAATCGGGTCACCGCGGCGCTTCCGAAGACCGGCTGAGCCCGCGACTCCCCGTCATTGCGAGGGAGGCCGGCAGGCCGACCGCGGCAATCTGCCCGCGAGGGCACCGGGCCAGATTGCTTCGTCGCTTGCGCTCCTCGCAACGACGACGGTCGAAGGATCGGCTACGCCGCGCGGGCTCGGGCGAGATCCACGATCTCTCCAATCAGCTGTGTGTAGGAACGTCCGGACTCGCGCGCCGCCATCGCGAACTCCGCGTTGGCGGCGAGCCAGGGGTTCGGATTCGCCTCGATGACGAAGACTTCTCCGTCCTTCCTCAAACGCATGTCGATGCGTCCGTAGTCGCGCAGTTCCAGAGCTTCGTACGCGGCGAGGGCGGTCTCCTGCAGCCGGCCAATCGTGTCTTCGTCGAGGTCGCCCGCAATCGACGCTTTCGTCTTCTTGTACGCCTCGGTGTCGGTTTCCCACTTCACCTCGGTCCCCGCGATCTTCGGCATGCCTTCCGGGAGTTGCGACAGGTCGAGCTCGACGGGAGGCAGGGCGGTCGGCCTGCCGTTTCCCAGGATCCCCACGTAGAGCTCGCGCCCTTCGATGTACTCCTCGATGAGCGCCGGAGTGTCGAAGCGCTCCTGGATGTACTCGATGCGCGCCATCAACTCCTTGACCGTCGACACGACGGAGCCGCAGTCGATCCCGATCGAGCCGTCCTCCGACGTCGGTTTGACGATGAGCGGAAATCCGATGTCGTGCGCGTGGGGCAGCTTCCCCTTGTAGGAGAGCGCGAAGACGGGGGTCTTGATGCCGTGAAACTGGAAAATCTTCTTCGCCAGAGCCTTGTCCTGCGCGAGGTAGAGCGCGTGAGGCCCCGCTCCCGTGTAGGCGCGGCCGAGAAGGTCCAGGAATGCCGCGATGTTCATGTCGCACGTGTCGTCGCCCGCGTAGGACTCGGTGAGGTTGAACGTCAGGTCGGCGCCGCCCCGCACGACCGACACGAGGGTCGCGTCGGTGCCGTCGAGCATCTGGTAGAACGGCTCATGACCGAGCTTTCCCAGGGCGTCGAACACCTGCTCGCGATCGAGCTTCGGGTGCCTCCGCCTCGGGCGCGGCTTTCCCTTTCTCGGTTTGGCGGGGGGCGCCTCGGGCGGCGCCGGTTCCTCCTCCCAGACGTCATAGAGAACGGAGACCTTCATGGATTAATGAATTTTCCCCGAGTGAGGTAGTTCATCGCAAGCGTCGTCGCGTAGGCGGTAATTTCCACGAGCAGTCTCGGCTCGCGATTTCGGGGCGCCCGGAGATGGAGCTCGCCCACGCGCCGCTCGATCGACTCGACGAGATCCTTCACGAGCGGCCGCCGCACTCCCGTCCAGTACGCAACCTTGTCCACGATTTCCTTTCGGTGCTGCGAAAGCAGCTGCGCCGCGGCGCGGCCGCCTCGCGTGGAGCTTCTCCGGGGCCGCGAAAAAATGTCGCGCAGGTCGGTGTCCAGCGGAAGATCGGCCGCGACGGTCGCAACGCCGGGGTCCGCCTTCTGCCGGTAGAAATCCTCGATCGTCGTTTCCATTTCTTCGACGGTCAGGTCCGTCGATCCGACAGCCCGAACCGGCTTGCGGTCCCTCAGGGCGCGCGCCGTCTTTTCGACGTAGCGAAGCTTGTGAATCGCGTCCCATCCCGCGTATTTCTTTCTCCATCCGGACCTCGGCGTCAGCCAGACGGCGAACGTCTCGGCAAAATCCTCGTCCGGGTGCTTCTGAGCGTACCAGCCCGCGATGTGACGCACAAATCTTCGCGAGAACGGAACGGGGCGGTAGTCCTCCCGGTAGCGGCGGCGAAACGGGCCGAAGAGGTTGCGCCATTCGTCCGTTCGATACAGCTCGTAGGCATAGTTGAAAGCGTGCCCCGCCTCGTGGCGAAGGTACATGAGGATCTCACGCTCGGTTTCCAGGTCGTTCATCGCTTTTTCGAGAGCGGCAAGCCTGGGATCGGCGAGATAGAAGGGGATGCCGATGATGGGCTCGCCGGAGGGGCATCCCCACTCGTCGGTGAGGTAACAGGCCGGACGGAAATGACGGAGCCCTTTCGCTTCGAGCTCCCGATAGAGTTTCAAGACGTATTTCTCGACGCCCGAGCCTTCCAGCTTCAGCCCGAGGTCCTTGATCGGCTTGCCGAGGAGGTCCCGAAGGTCCGCGGGAGCGCTCTCGAAAGCCGGCATTGCGGCGGGAAGGTCAGCCGTCGACACGGCGCGCGCGCACGACGAACCGCTTCGGAGCGTTCCCGACGTAATAGAACGGATAGCACGTGACGAGAGTGAGAGACGACGCCTCCGTGGACGCGAGCACGCCCACGTCGTCGGGAGACACGATCCGGATGGAGTCCACCACGTAATGATACGTCTCGCGAGGAGTCGCGACTTCCACCCGGTCCCCGTCGTGGACCCCGCGAAGAGGACGAAGAAACGTGTCCCGGTGCCCGGCGAGGGCGGCGTTTCCCGATTCCCAGGGGAACGGCGTTCCCGGAATATGACCGATCCCCAACCTGAGATCGCGCGAATTGTCGCCCTCGAGGACGATCACCGAGAGGCCGATCCTCGGCACCTTCAAACGGCCGATCAGGCCCCCGGCCCGTGGAGCGGGCTCGGGCGCTTCCGCGGGAGGGCCGCCGCTCGAGGCCGTCTCGCCGGCGGATTCGGCGCCGCCCGCGCCCGGGAGGGGCGAAACCGGGCGCGTGTTCTCGCCCCGGTCCTCTCGCATCCGGTCGAGGGACCGCCCGGCGAAAATCTGGTAAACGCGGGATTCGGCCACCACCGCCGCACACCATCCGAGCAGCAGCGCCCCGCTCCACCAAAGGAGCCTTTCGGTCCAACGGAGAAAACGCGTGCGGGCCATGAGTGAAACTTATCCGACTCCCGGTCCGAAAGGGGAGCAAGCCATGTGCCACCCCTCGATATACTCGTGCCGTGACGCGGAGACTCGCTCTTCCCTGCCTTTTCCTCGGAGCCGTGCTCGCGGGCGCGGGGTGCGCTCCCCGGGTCGATCCCGTCTATCGGCGCGCCATCGAAAACTGGAGGGAACAACGCGCTGCCCGGCTCCAGCGCGCCGACGGCTGGCTCACCCTCGCGGGCCTTTTCTGGCTCGACCCGGGCCGGAACCCGTTCGGCTCCGACCCGTCGGCGAAGATCGTCCTGCCCGGACGCGGCGTGCCCCCGATCGCCGGCGCGATCGTGCTCGAGAACGGCCGCGCGCGGCTCGAACCCTCGCCCGGGACCGCACTAACCGCCGACGGACATCCCGCCGCGCCCGGCGATCTCGCGTCGGACGAGAACGGGAAGCCGACCGTCCTCCAAATCGGAACGTTCTCGTTTTTCGTGATTCGCCGGGGTCCGAAGATGGGGGTTCGCGTCCGCGACACGGAGAGCGCGGCGCGGAAGAGCTTCAAGGGGCTGAAATATTTTCCGATCGATCCCGCCTGGAGAGTCGAGGCGAAATTCGAGCCCTACTCGCCGCCAAAGCAGCTTGCGATTCCGACGGTCCTCGGATTTCCCGAAGACGACGTGTCGCCGGGAGCGCTCGTTTTCGAACACGGCGGAACGACATTCCGAATCGACCCGGTTTTCGAGCAGGGTTCCGACGAGCTCTTCATCATCTTCGGCGACCGGACCAACGGAAAAGAGACCTATGGCGCGGGCCGATTCGTGTACGCGCCGATGCCGAAGGACGGAAAGACCGTGATCGACTTCAACAAAGCCTACTGTCCCCCGTGCGTGTTCACGCCGTACGCGACGTGCCCGCTTCCTCCGCCGGAGAATCGATTGCCCATCGAGGTCCGCGCCGGCGAAAAGAACTATTCCGGCGCCCACCACTGATCCGCGCGCGCGTCACGCATGGACCCCCGGCGCTTCGCGTCCCGTTCGGGCAACGTACTCCGTGTAAGAACCCGGGTATTGATGCGGCGGCTCGTCGCCCCCGACTTCGAGGACGCGGTTGGCGAGGCCCCGAAGGAACGCGCGGTCGTGCGAGACGAACAGCATCGTCCCTTCGAAATCGGACAAGGCCGAGACGAGCATCTCCTTCGTCGCGAGGTCGAGGTGGTTCGTGGGCTCGTCGAGAATCAGAAAATTCGGAGGATGGAACAGCATTCTCGCCAGGACGAGGCGCGAGCGCTCACCGCCCGACAACGCCCGAATCGGTTTGTCCACGTCGTCGCCGGAGAACTGAAAGGCGCCGAGGAGGCTTCGGGCGGCCGCCACGCTCTCCCTCGGAAAATCTTTCTCGATCTGTTCCAGCACCGTCAACGCGGGATCGAGAAGCTCGAGCGATTGCTGCGCGAAATACCCCGGCGTCAGGCTCGCCCCGAGCTTCACCTCGCCCTCGTCGGGCGCAAGAACGCCGGCGGCGATCTTCAACAGCGTCGTCTTTCCCGCCCCGTTGCGCCCCATCACGCACCAGCGCTCTCCCCGGCGAACGAGAAAATCAAAATCCGAATAGAGCCGGCGGTCGCCGTAGCGTTTTGAAATCCCCGAAAAGGAAAGCACTTCGTCCCCCGACCGGGCGGGCTTTCGAAAATCGAACCTCACCGCCTGGCGGCGCTTCGGCAGCTCGATCGTCTCGATCTTCTCGAGCTTCTTGACGCGACTCTGAACCTGCGCGGCCTTGGCCGCGTGCGCGGAGAAACGCTCGATGAACCTCTGCTCCTTCGCGAGCATTGCCTGCTGACGGGCGTGCGCCGCCTCTCTCTGGGCCTCGCGCAGAAGCCTTTCCCGCTCGTAGAAATCGTAGTCTCCCGAGTACACCACGAGCTCGCCTCCGTCGATCTCGACGATCCGATCGACGACACGGTTCATGAAATCGCGGTCGTGGCAGGTCATCAGGAGCGACGCCGGGCTGGCCCGAAGGAACTGTTCGAGCCACAGGATCGATTCGATGTCGAGGTGATTGGTGGGCTCGTCCATCAGCAGGACTTCGGGCTTGCCCAGGAGCACCTTTGCCATCGAGACGCGCATCTTCCAGCCGCCGGAGAGAAGCCCGGCGTCGCCGTCGATCGCGTCCTCCTCGAAGCCGAGCCCGTGGAGGACTTCCCTCGCGCGCGCCTCGAGCTCGTAACCGCCTCGGTGCTGGTATTCCTCCTGAACCTCGCCGAAGCGCTCGAGAAGGGTCTCCTGCTCCCCGAGCCGCGCCGGGTCCGAGAGACCGCGCTGAATCGACTCGAGCTCGTGGTGGAGGTCGCCGAGCCGGCCGCTCCCGGCGATCACCTCGTCGAGAACGGAGCGACCCGACATCTCGTCGATCTCCTGCCGAAAATAACCGAGCGTCAACTTCCGGGGGACCGACACCTCCCCCTCGTCGGCGTGCTCTTCGCCCGTGATCAAGCGAAAAAGGGTGGTCTTCCCGGAGCCGTTCGGGCCGACGAGGCCGACCTTCTCGCCGGTGTTGAGCTGAAACGAAGCGTCGACGAACAGGACCTGACGGCCGTACTGCTTGGAGATTTTCGAAAACGCGATCACGGAGCGCGGACCATATCACGCGCCGGAGAATCAGAACGTGCCCTGGAGCAATCCTCCATCGACGGCGAGCGACACGCCGGTCACGTAGCTCGCGCGGTCGCTGCACAGAAACGCGGCGACGGCTCCGATCTCCGAGGGATCCGCGGATCGGCGCAGCGGGATCGTGCGCGAAGAGCGCTCCTCGTACTCCTCGAAGGAGATCCCCTCCTCGCGGGACCGAATCGCGCCGAGCTCGATCTGCCGGTCGGTCCGAACGTAACCGGGAAGAAGGGCGTTGACGAGAATTCCGTCCCCGGCGAGCTGATTCGCCATCGTCTTGGTGAGAGCCGAGATTCCCGCGCGGAGAGTGCTGCTCACCGTCAGGAGATCCACCGGCTGTTTCGCCACGAAAGACGTGAGGTGGAGAATTCGGCCGCGCTTCTTTTCCTTCATCCCGGGAATCACGAGCTTGGACGCGCGGATGACGTTGAAGAGCGTGAGCTGGAGACCTTCGTTCCACTGGTCTTCCGAGAGCTCGAGGAAACGGGCCGCGGGAGGGCCCCCCGTGTTCGTCACGAGAATGTCGACGGTCCCCAGCACGCTCACGGTCTCGGAGTGCCAGCGCTCGATCTCCTCCGCCTTTCGCACGTCGGCGGGGCACGCGAGGATCTCTCGTCCGGCGGACTTCGCCCGCAGGGCGTCCCTCGCGGCCAGGAGGGAATCCTTTCCGCGGGCGGAAATCGAGACGCGGCAGCCTTCCGAAACGAGCGCCTCCGCGATGGCCCGCCCGATCCCTTTGCTCGCCGCGGCCACCATGGCAACCCTGTCCTGGAGCCCGAAGTCCACTCGCCGCCCTTACTTTGCCGCGCTCACGGGCGTCTCGCGGTAGCGGATTGTCCGCTCGAGGGAGCCCGTGAACGGCTTTCCGTCCACCTCCGCGTACGGGTACACGAAATAGTTCAGCGGAGCGTCCTTCTGCGGGGGAGAGAGCGTCACGTCGCGTCCGGTCGAGAACCGGATGCGGTTCGCATCGAGGTTTCCAAAAAAGTAGTCGTGGCGGGCCGGCGCTTTCCACGCCTCGGAAATGTCCACGGGAATCCAACCGGGTCCGTCCAGGTAGAACTCCGCCCAGCAGTGATATCCGGGAATTTCCGCCGCCGGCGCGGAGGCCAGGGGAAACCCGATCTCGAACCGGGCCGGAATTCCCTGCGCGCGCATGAGCGAGATGAAGACAGAATGGAAATCGGTGCAATTGCCCCGCCGGGAGTCGCACGCCCACAGCGAATCGCCGCGTCCCCAGCCCTCCCCCGACTTGTCGTATTTCATCGTCTTGAACACATAGTCGTAGATGGCCCGGGCCTTGCCGAGGGCCGTGGGCTGCCCGGCGGTGATCTCGTCGGAGAGCTTGCGGAACTTGCCGTCGATCGGAACGAGCCGGTCCGCCCTCAGGTACCGGCCGAGCCCCGGCGGTCTCGGCCCTCCGGCCGCGGAAGAACGCGGATCCGTCGAATATTCCTTCCGGGTCGCGCGGAACGCGAGATCGAAACGGACGTCGCGGCGCGCCGGATCGGGAAGCTCCAGGTAGAGCGATTCATTTCCGTATTCCGGATCGGTCGTCCTTCGCGTCGCGACCGGGCTCGAGATGCTCTCGATCTCCACCGATTGATGCTCGTCGCTCGACGGCACCGGAAGCCAGATCCGGGCGGATCGGGCTCCCTCCGGAAAGCCCTTGAAGACGATGTTCTCTTTGAGCTCGAAGGTGCGGGAGTCCCGCGAGGATGCCGCCGCGAAAACCAGCGAGGACGCGGCCGCGGCAATCGCGGTCGCGGCGATCCGGGTCCCGCGGCAGGAGAATGGCCGCCTCATTCCGCGAATCTTAGGCGTCGGGGGCGGGCAGACGCAAGCCGCGGGGAATGATCACGCGATCCAGGCCCAGGAACAGGAGCTCGACTCCGAGCGCGAGCAGGGCCGCGGGCACGGCGCCTTCGAGAATCGTCGCGTGATCGTTCAAATTGAGACCGCTCACGATCGGCTCGCCCAGGCCTCCCGCGCCGATCAGCGCCGCCAGCGTCGCCGTGCCCACGTTGATGACCGCGCTCGTTCGGATCCCCGCGAGGATCGAACGCGACGCCATCGGGAGAAGGATCTTTCGAAGCTGCGTCGCGCGGGACAGCCCCATCGCCTCCGCCGACTCTCGCAGGGCCGGCGAAATCTCCTGAAGGCCCGTCGTTGTGTTCCGAATGATCGGAAGGAGGCTGTAAAGGAAGAGAGCGACAACGGCGGTGGCCGGGCGAATCCCGAGAAAAGGAACCGGCACGAGGAGCGCGAGCAGGGCCAGGGCCGGAATCGTTTGAACGATCCCGGCGGCTCCCAGAATGAAGGCGCCCGCCCGGGGAAAGCGGAAGGCGAGGATCCCCAGTGGGAGCCCCGCGAGCACGGCGGTGGCGAGCGAAATCGAGACGAGCTCGAGGTGCCGGCCGGTCCACCGGGCGATCTGGCCCGCCACCCCGGGCCGTCGCGCGGGGCGCGTCCCGAAATACAGGCTCGCGGCCGCCCCGTAGTCCTTCACCCTTTCGGCCTCCGCGTTCAGGCGCGTCATCTTCGCCTCGTCGAGCGTCCCCGAAAGCGAAGCCAGCGTGGACGCCGCCCCGGAGTCAATGTCGCTCCGGAAGAGAAAAACGGCGTCGTACCTCGGAAAGAAATTCAAATCGTCCCGAAGCGCGACGAGGTCGTCCTGCGAAATGCGCGCGTCGGTCGAATATGCATCTTTGACGTCGATCGCCCCGGAAGCCAGCGCCTGGTAGCCGATGGCGTGATCCACGCCGCGGACGTCGCGCATCCGAAGCCCGTAACGGGCGAAAAGCGGCTCCCAGCCGTCCCTGCGCTTCAAAAATTCGTGCGTGACTCCGACGACGAGCTCCGGATGCCGGCGCAAATCGGAGATCGATTCGATTCCGAGGGCCCGCGCGCGAACGCGCCGCATGACGAGCGCGTACGTGTTGTTGAACCCGAGGGGGTCCGTCATCGAGATTCCGTTTGCGGCGAGCGCCGAGCGAAGGACGGCGACCGACGGCCGGTCGGGTCTCTGAAGGATCTCCTCCGCGATCGTGCCCGTGTACTCCGGATAGACGTCGATGGATCGAGACTTCAGGGCCTGCCACAAAATGACCGTGCCCCCCATGCCCGGCCGGTGCTCGGCGGGAAAGCCGGCCCGCAGCAGCGCCGTCTTCGCGATCTCCGCGAGGACGTACGACTCGGTAAACCTCTTCGAGCCGATGGTGACGGGCCCGGCTCCGGCGTGGACCGGAATCGCGGCGAGGACCGGCAGAAGAAAGCGAAGCCTCACCACGCCAGGCCCCTTTGCGACCGGACGAATTCCGACACGAAGGGGCTCACCGGCCGGTTCCGCAGATCGTCGAGCGCGCCCTCTTGAACGACGGTTCCGTGATCGAGGAGCACGATGCGGTCCGCCAGGAATGCCGCTTCCGCAAGGTCGTGGGTCACCAGCACGACGGTTCGGGACAGGCTCCGGAAGATCTCCCGGAGGTCCTCCTGCAGTTTCGACCTCACCATGGGGTCGAGGGCCGCCAGCGGCTCGTCGAGCAGCAGCAGCTCCGGATCGAGAAGGAGGGCTCGCATCAGACCCACTCTCTGGCGCTGTCCGCCGGAGAGCTCGGCGGGGTAACGGGAGAGCGCCTCCGGCGGAAACCGGGTCAGCGCGGCGAGCTCCCCGAGACGAGCCAGCAGATCCGAATCGAGCCTCCCGAGCTCCCGGCCGAGGAGCAAAACGTTGTCCCGGGCGGTCAGGTGAGGAAACAGGCCGCCGTCCTGGACGACGTACCCGATCCGCCGCCGGACGGGGATCGCGTCGCGGGGATTCACCCGCGCTCCGCGAAACAGGACGTCGCCTTCCGAGGGGAACACCAAACCGAGGACCAGGCGCAGGATCGTCGACTTTCCGCAGCCGCTGGGGCCGATCAGGGCGACGGTCTCGCCGAACGGAACGCGCAAATGGACACCCCTCAGCGCCGCCGTCATGCCGAATTCCTTATGAACCCCGCGCAACTCCACGAGCGGTCCGTCGAAGGAAACGTCTCTCGAATGCAATTCGCCCGGATTATAGAAAAAAAAGCGCCGGACCTTCGCGATCCGGCGCTCAAAGAAATCTTCGGAAAGCTTACTTGCGAAGCAGGTGGACTCCCGCGGCCGCGCCGAGCGCGAGAACGCCGACGAGCCCGAGGAGCGGAAGGTCGCTCGCGGTCTTGGGCAGTTCTGCGGGGGCCGCTTCCGGAGCGGGCGCGTTGTTCTCCGCGACCGTTTCGGGAGCCGGCGTCGGGGCAGGCGCCGGAGCCTCGGCGACTTCCGTCGTCTTCGTTTCCGTCTGCATGGGCGTCTGCGTCACCGTCGCGGTGTTCTCGGCAACCCACGTCGCCTTCCCGGTCTGGAATTCCTCGCCCCACTCGTCACCCGGATAGAACCACGTCTTCAGCGCGGGGTGGCCGTTGGCCGTCGTGTACGTGAACTCGGCCTGGTTGGCCTGCTGCTGGTTCGTGTCGAGGTTGCGACGCAGCCGCATGGCCGTCACGGTCGTGATGACGCTCTTGTCATCCTTGTCGCTCACCTGAACCTGGACCTTCCCGGTCTTGAAATCCACGACTTTGATCGTGTACGTGCCGGGCTGCAGGATCGTTCCGGCGATTTCCGTCGGCTCCGAGATGCTGATCTTGGTGTTGCGCTGCACGGGCGTCGCGCCCTGGGCGAGGGCGAAATTCGCGAGTCCGAGAAACGCCATCGATGTAAGAATTGCCTTCAAATACTTCATGAGTATCTCCTTCGGAATGGATGGAATGCAATTCATCTGCCACTTTTGCCAGCGCCCGAGGGACCTCGCCGAAAGGCCGCGAGGAGAGTCACATCGTCGAAGCGATCCCGCTCACCCGTGTGGCGCTTCACAGCGTCTGCGATTCCGTCGACGAGAGCCGACGCGCTCTCAACCGGTCCTTCGATCAGCGCCAGGAGGCGTTCCTTCGAAAAGAACCCCTCCGGCCCCTTCGCGTCGGTGACGCCGTCCGTGTAAGCCAGGAGACACTCGCCCGGCCCGAGCCCGTCGCGCGAGATCCCGAACACGGAGGAAGCAAACAGACCGAGCGCCGGCCCCGTGGGCGCGAGCTCCCGGACGGCGCGATCCGGCCCGAACAGAAGCGGGGGCTCGTGCCCGGCGTTGACGTAGGAAAACTCTCCCGTCGCGGGATCGAGGATCGCGAAGAACACGGTGGCGAACATGTTGGCCCGGCTGTGCGTCACCGCAATGTAGTCGTTGGTCAGACGAATCGTCTTTTCCAGCGTTGCTTCCGGGGCTTCTTTTCGAGAGTCGCCGGCCTCTCCCGCCGAGGCCCTCAGGAGCGTCCGGAACAGAGCCATGAAGAGAGCCGCTCCCACCCCCTTGTCGCAGACGTCCGCGACGACGAGCGCGATCCGGCCGCCGGGAAGATCGAAGGCGTCGTAGAAGTCGCCCGCGCACTGCCGCGCCGGCTCGAAGCGGGCGGCGATCTCCCAGCCCGGGCGCTCCGGAAGACGCTCGGGGAAGAACGTCGCCTGGATCTGGCGGCCGATTTCGAGATCGCGCTCCAGGCTCTGCGCATGCCGTTGCTCCCGGTCGCGCAGGCGCTTCTTCTCGAGCGACGCGTCGACCCTTGCCTTCAGAAGAGTCGGGTTGAACGGTTTCGGAAGGTAGTCCTCGGCGCCGAGCTCGATGCAGCGCACGACGGTCTCCATTTCCTCGCTGGCCGAGATCATGATCACCGGGACGTGGCGCAGGGATTCGTCGGCCTTCATGGCCGCCAGGACTTCCGGCCCGCCCAGGCCCGGCATCATGACGTCGAGGAGCACGAGGTCGAAACCGCCGCCCTTGAGCGCCGCGAGCGCGGCGTGGCCGTCCTCGGCGACGGCAACGTCGTGAGCCTGTTTTCGGAGGCGGCGCGCGAGCACGTCACGGTTCATCTCGTTGTCATCGACGACGAGCAGCCGGAAAGGAGTCTCGGCGCTCATTCGGACGAAAGAATCTTGCGCAGGTAGGGCACCTGCTCGAGGGCCGCGCGCTCCCCCTCCTCGATGATCAGGGGAATTTTCGACGTCGCGAACAAGCCGATCCGCTCCGAAAACGTCGGAATGATCGGGATCACCTCCGCATGGTGGGCCATGCTGTGGAAGGCGAAGTTCGAGCGAAGAAGGTTGTTCGTCATAATGCTGCTCAGCTGAAACGCGAACCGGGCGGCGGAATCCACGGAAGTCTGGTACGGGCTTTCGAAGCCCATCGCCACGATGACGTTGGCGCCTTCGCGCATCGCGACCCCGACCGGAAGCGGGTCGGACATGAACCCGTCGATCAGGAGCCGGCCGTCCACCGGCCAGGGGCGGAAGATGAAGGGAATCGCGATGCTCGCCCGGAGCGCGTCGACGACGCTCCCGCGCGACATCACGACCTGCTCTCCGGTGTGAAAGTCCGTCGCCGTCAGAAACAGCGGGGTCTCCATGTCTTCGATCTTTTTGTCGCCGTAGGCGTCGCGAAGCCGGCGCAGAATCAGGCGGTCGTCTTTCAGTCCGAAATCCTGAGAGAACCCGAACACGCGGGGCAAAAGCGCGCGCACCAGGGACGGCGTGTGGCGCTTTCGGGTGACCTCGCGCGTCCACAACCGGCGGGTCATCTCGATCGCGGTTTCGACGTCCAGCCCCCCCGCCAGCAGCGCGGCATAGATGCTCCCGCCGCTGCAACCCACCACGAGGTCGATGCCGATCCCTTCCGCCGCGAACACCCTTTGAAGCCCGAGGGCCGCCGCGCACTTCACGCTTCCCGAGCCGATGACGAGCGCGACGCGTTTTCGCGAGGTCACGGCTCGAAGCTCGCGAGGGCCGAATCGACGTCGGGAAAAATCTTCACGATGCTCGTGAACCCGGAAAGGTTGAGCACCTTCCAGACGTCCGGGCGCACCGCCGCGAGCCGGAAATCGCCTCCCCGCTGGCGCGCGTCCTTGACCGTCGCGAGGACGGCCCTCAGCCCGGCGCTGCTCAGAAACTCGACGCCCCCGAGATCCGCGACGAGGCGGATCCTTCCGGCCCCGATCTCGGCGCCGAACGAAGCCAGCACGTCGCTGGCCGTCAGACCGTCGATGCTTCCCCGGATCGCGACGACGGTCGCCGTCTCGCGGGGAATGATCTCAATCTCCATCCGAACCTCCCTTGTTCGTCTCGCGTCGTTTCGCGAGCGTGAGCCGGTTTCCGCGTCCCGGCTTCGATTCGTACTCGACCCCGTCCACCATCTTCCGGATCAGCCACCACCCCAGGCCGCCGATCGCGCGCTCGTCCCAGGCGGACGTCAGGTCCGGCTCCGCCAGATCCTCGGGGTGAAATGGCTCCGCGTTGTCCGAGACCGTGACGACGAACCGTCCGGGCTCGCTGGAGAACTCGAGCGACAGCGGCCCCGGCTCCCGGCCCGCGTACCCGTGCGTGATGACGTTGACGCACGCTTCTTCGACGGCGAGCTTCACGGCAAACTCCTCGCCGGCGCTCGCCCCGGCGCGCCGGCAATTCTCCGAAATGAAGCGGAGAAGATCCGGAAGGTTCTCGAGGCGCGCCTCCTTTTCAATCCGGCATTTCTCCGTCACGCCCGGCTCGCGAGGAGCGTCTCGATCTTCCCCAGGAGCCGCGCCAGATCGACGGGTTTCGTGTCGAAGTCGTCGCAGCCCGCTTCCATCGCCCGGTCGCGGTGCTCCGACATCGCGTGCGCCGACAGGGCGATGATCGCGATCGACTTCGTCCGCGGATCGGCCTTGAGCCGCCGGGCGGCTTCCCAGCCGTCCAGAATCGGAAGGTTCAAGTCCATCAGGATCAGGTCCGGCGAGTCGCCGATCGCGCGGGAAAGACCCTCTTCGCCGTCGACGGCCGTCACGACGTCGAAGCCCTTTCGCGTGAGCCTCCGCGAGAGCATGTCCCGGTTGAGCTCGTTGTCCTCGACGAGCAGAATCCTAGCCATCCGAGATCTTCTGGCGCTGGCGGAGGGCCTCGCGCCTCTGCTCTTCGATTTCGAGCAGCTCCCGGAAATTGATCCGGTGAATCGACGTGGCGTCGCCCTCCGCGTTGAGAACGTCGGTCGGCAGCCGAACGGTGAACTCCGTTCCCCTGCCGAACTCGCTGTCCGCCGTCACGTCGCCGCCCATCATCTGGCAGAAGCGCCGTGAGAGAGCGAGGCCGAGCCCCGTTCCGCCGTATTTGCGGGTCGTCGCGGCGTCGGCCTGACTGAAAGCCTGAAACAGCCTGGCCAGTTGCTCCGGGGTCATTCCGATTCCCGTGTCGGCGACGCGAAAAACCACCCAGTGCCCCTCGGAGTCCTCTTCCCGTCGAACGTCGAGGGTGACCGTGCCGTTTTCCGTGAACTTGCTCGCATTCGAAAGGAGATTCAAGAGGACCTGCTTCAATTTCGTGAGGTCTCCCTTGAGGTCGCCGATTTCGTTCGCGAGCTCGACGACGAAGCGATTCCCCTTCTTCTCCACGAGCGGCGTGGCCGTCACGCCGACCTCCTCGATCAATTTCGCGATCGAGAAACTCTCCACGAACAGGGACATCTTCCCGGCCTCGATCTTCGAGAGGTCGAGCACGCTGTTGATCAGACGCAGAAGGTGTTTGCCCGACGTGCAGATCTTCTGCAGATCGGGAACGAGGTCCTCATGCCCGCCGTCGGCCGCCTCTTCTTCGAGGAGCTCGCTGTACCCGATGATGGCGTTCAACGGCGTTCTCAGCTCGTGGCTCATGTTCGCGAGGAAAGCGCTTTTTGCCCGGTTCGCCGATTCCGCCGCCTCCCGGGCGTCCTCCGCGGCGGCGCGGGCCTGCTCCACCTGAACACTTTGCTGCTCGATCTGTTCCTTCTGGAGAAGAAGCTCCTGCTTCGCGCGGACCACGCGCCGGGTCTGGAAATACGAATTGAGAGCGAAAATCGTCGTGAAACTCACGATCGCGAGAACGGAAAAACCGGTCGTGAGCGGGCTCGAGACCGGATTCACGTGAAACCCGAAGAACAGGACCGACGTCGCGGCTCCGGCCACGAGGGCCGGAACGCCCCGGATCGCGAAACGCAGGCCGCCCACGCTCAGGTTCGCGGCGTTGATGGAGGTCAACAGCGCGACGCACAGGAAGGGGCTAAACGACGAAAGCGCCATGAAGAGCCCGAGGAAGAACGAATCGGCAAACAGGTTGCGAAGCTCCGCGGCCTTGCTGTCCCGGCTTCGACGGGCGACGAGCAGGGCCACGTGGGGCCAGAGAAGTCCGTAGAACGCGAGCAGGCCCCACAGGATGCGCCCTCTCGGCGCCGAGAGAAAAGTCGAGCCCACGACGAGAAAGACGACGAGGCCTGCGGGAATCCGCACGAAATAATCGAGGCGGACGATCGGGTGCAGCGCTTTTTCGTGAGCCATCGTGGGGACCGCCGTCGAAGTCGAAGGCGAACCCGTTGCGGCCTCCGCCGATCCGCTTGAATTCATGTCACCATCCCCCGTCGCCGAAGATCGCACGATCATACCGCGGAGGATGAAGCCGCGGCCGCAACCGATCCGGTTCGCGGCCCGAAACCCGAGAGCGCCGGACTCACTCTCCGGCGCCCTCGGAAGCGTCAGGAAATCGGCATCACGGGCGCGCCAGCCGCAGCGCTCCCGCCCCGGCCAGCGTGATCAGACCGGCGAGCCCGAGGAGAGGAACGTCGCTCGCCGTCTTCGGGAGCTCCTTCGGGAGCGGGATGGGCTCCGGCGCGTTCTCCGCGACCTGGACCGGAGCGGGTTCGGCCGCCACCGTCTTCTCGATCGGGGTGATCGTGACGGTCCCGACCTGCTCCACCGGCCACTTCGCGAGACCGGTCGCGAATTTTTCGCCCCATTCGTCACTCGGGTAGTACCAGCTCGACAGCGCCGGGTGCCCGTTCGTCATCGTGTACGTGAATTCGGCCTGATCTTCCACTTCGTCGTCGGAGTCGAGAACCCGGCGCAGCCTCTGTGCCAGCACCGTCGTCAGGACGGCCCTGTCCTCGGCGTCGGTCACCTGAACCGTGATCTTTCCGGTCTTGAAGTCCAGCACTTTCAGCGTGTAAGTTCCCGGCTGCAGGATCGTGCCGGAGATTTCCGTGGGTTCCGAAATCGTCAGCCTCGTGGTCCGTTGGACAGGGATGCCCTGGGCCAGAAGCAGACTTGCGAATCCGAGAAAAGCCATCGCGAAGACTGCTCTGAAACACTTCATCGGTCTCCTCCTTCTGGAGGCGGCGAAATGCAAAGAGTCTGCCAGCGGGCCGGCGCGGGGAGGCTACTTTTGCAGGACTGTCGCGCCGGGCTCGGGATCCGCCGCGGCGACGCTTCGGGACGCCGTTTCGGACATTGGAACTCGTCGCGCGCGAACGATCAGGCGCTGCGGCGCGTCGCCGACGTAGTCGAAAGGGAAACACGTCACGAGCGTGAGCGTGGGCTCAGGAGTCGGGTTGAGAACCTCGACCTGCGAGATCCGGACCACGCGAATCGAGTCCACTTCGTACCGGAAGTCGCCCTTCGGCGTCTTCAACTCGATCTCGTCGCCGCATCGAACGTTCCTCAGAGCGCGGAAATGGCTGTAGCGGTGCGCCGCGAGCGCGACGTTGCCGTGCTCTCCCGGCAGCGCCGTGCCCGGAATGTGTCCCACGGAGACGCGCAGCGTCGCCGCGTCGTCTCCCTCGTGGATCTCCGCGTCGATTCCGAGCCTCGCGATCTCGATCCGGCCGGTCGTCCACTGCAGGGGATTCGGCGCCGTCGACAGGCCCGCGCCGGCGCGCGGCGCGAGCGCGACGGCAGACACGATCGCACCCAGGACGGCGTATTTCCGGAGAGGCATTACACGAGAAGATAGCGAATTTCTCCCGTTCTTGCACTGTTCTTCCGGACAGGTTGGTATCCTTTCCGCCATGACGGAAGCGTCCCGCTACATCCACGGCGTGACCCCGGCCGAACAGGAGCGGCTTTCCACGTTGAACCGCCTGCTGAACCCCGGTTCTCTTCGGGAGCTCGCGATCCGCCCGGGCGACCGCGTTCTCGAGGTCGGGAGCGGCTTGGGCGAGCTCGCCCGCGCGATGGGCCGGGCTTCGGGGGTCCCCGTCGTGGCGGTCGAGCGCAGCTCCGCTCAGCTCTCCCAGGCGCGCCGCTGCGCGCAAGAATCCGGCGAATCGGCGCTCGTGGATTTTCGCGAAGGAGACGCTCGGAGCCTGCCTCTCGGGGACGCGGAGTGGGGCACTTTCGACGTCGCGCATTGCCGTTTTCTGCTCGAGCACTTGCCGGACCCCGCGTCCGCCGTCGCCGAAATGGCGCGCGCCGTGAGACCCGGAGGCCGCATCGTCCTGGAAGACGACGACCACGACGTTCTGCGCCTGTGGCCGGAGCCGGCCGGCCTTGCCGCGCTGTGGAGCGCGTACGTCCGCACGTACGACCGCATCGGGAACGACCCGTTCGCGGGACGCCGCCTCGTGTCGCTCCTTCATGCGGCGGGGGCAACACCGGTTCGAAATCAGTGGTTGTTCTTCGGCAGTTGCGCCGGGGAGCGCGATTTTGCGACGTACGCGGAAAACCTCGCCGGTGTCCTGGAGTCCGCCCGCCGCGAAATCGTGGAAGCCGGGCTCCTGGAAGAGGGCTTCCTCGACCGGACCGTGGAGGAAATCCGAGCCTGGAGCCGCCGCCCCGACGCCGCGATCTGGTACGCCGTGTGCTGGGCCGAAGGCGTCAAGCCCGGCGTTTTCGGCGCCTGAAGGTCAGGTCCGAAAACCGCCGGTCGAGGACCGCCGTTCGTGCTTAAATCCCGCCCATGGAGCTCGACGCCACGACCTGCTACCGCGCGCTTGCCGCGCGTGACGCCCGTTTCGACGGGCGGTTCTTCACCGGAGTCCTGACGACCGGCGTCTACTGCCGGCCGATCTGCCCCGCGCGAACGCCGAAACTGGAAAACGTGCAATTCTTCGCGTGCGCCGCGGGCGCGGAAGAGGCCGGGTTCCGGGCCTGCCGGCGATGCCGGCCGGAAACGGCGCCCGGCACACCCGCGTGGTCGGGAAAGTCCGCGACTGTCGCGCGCGCCCTCCGGTTGATCGAGCTCGACGACCGCGGCGAGGCGGGCCTCGACGAGATCGCCGGGCGCCTGGGCGTCGGGGCGAGGCACCTTCGCCGGCTGTTCCACGACGAGCTTGGCGCGTCTCCGAAGGCCGTCGAGATCACACGTCGCGCGCATTTCGCTCGCCGGCTGCTCGTCGAAACGGCGCTGCCGGTTTCGAGAATCGCGTTCACGGCCGGCTTCGGGAGCCTGCGCCGGTTCAACGAAGTCATGAAGAGGAGTTTCGGCGCCTCGCCGGTCGCCCTGCGGTCCGCGGACACGTCGCGGCCGGACCGCGGCGCGGACGGCGTGCTGTCGCTGGAGATCCCGTTTCGTCCCCCGTCGCCGTGGCGAACGCTGTCGAGCTTTCTCGGCCGCCGCGCGATCCCGGGTGTCGAGGAGGCGGGAGCCCGCTCGTACCGGCGGACGTTCCGCGTGGGAAAAAGCTCCGGCATCGCGGAAATTCGCCCGATCCCGGGAAAGAACGCGCTGGAGCTTCGCGTCCCCGCGGTCGCGTCCGAAGACCTGCTCGAGCTTTCCGAACGGGCGCGGCGCCTGTTCGACACGGACGCGGCCCCGGCCGTCATCTCGGCTCACCTGCGACGCGATCCCGCGCTCGCGGAAAGAACGAATCTCGCGGAAGGAATCCGGCTTCCGGGCTGCTGGGATCCGTTCGAGATGGGCGTCCGGGCGATCCTCGGGCAACAGATCACCGTCGCCGGCGCGAGGACCCTCGCGGGACGCCTCGCGGCCATGGCCGGCCCGCCCCTTGCCGGGGAGAACGGCTCGCTCTCTCGGATTTTTCCGGAAGCCGCCGCGGTCGCGCACGCGGACCTGAAAGACCTCGGCGTGCCGCGGTCCCGCGGCGAGACACTGCGCGCGTTCGCGGCGGCGTTTTCCGACGGGCGGCTCGCGCGCGCTTCCGCCGCCGGCCTGGACGCGCTCCTCGGCGAGCTGCGCTTGATCCCGGGAATCGGGGACTGGACGGCAAACTACATCGCGATGCGCGCGTTCGGAGAGCCGGACGCGTTTCCCGCCGGAGACCTCGGGCTCCGCAAGGCGTTCGCGTCCGGAGGACGCCCCGCTTCGGCCCGCGATCTCGAGCGGATTTCTCAGAATTGGCGGCCGTGGAGGGCCTACGCCGCCGTTGCACTGTGGGAGGGATTGTCATGATGAGGGAAAAGGACTTCGAGCGCGCGGAAGCCATCGACTCGGTGGATTCCCCGATCGGCACGCTCTGGATCGCGGCAACGCGGAAAGGGGTTTGCGCGATCTCGTTCCGGGCCCCGAAGCGAAAGCGGGCCGAAGACGCCAACCGTCCGGAAGCCCGGAAGATCCTGAAAGACGCGGCCGGAATTCTGTCCCGGTATTTCCGGAAAGGGGACGATGCGTTCGACGAGATTCCGATCGATCCCGAAGGGACGGACTTCCAGCTCCGCGTGTGGAACGCGCTGCGCGAGATCCCGCGCGGCCAGACGAGGTCCTACGGCGACATCGCGCGGCGCGTCGGGCGGCCAAAGGCGGTCCGCGCGGTGGGGGCGGCAAACGGCTCGAACCCGGTCGCGATCGTCGTTCCGTGCCACCGCGTGATTGGGGCAAACGGAAAGCTGACGGGCTACGGCGGAGGGATGGAAAAGAAGGAGTGGCTGCTCAAGCACGAGGGAGCGCCCGGGCAGGAAACTCTAGCTTAGGTCCGTCCAGACGCTCTTGACCTGCGTGTACTCGTGCATGGCCTCTTCGCCTCGCTCGCGGCCGAAGCCGCTCTGCTTATAGCCCCCGAACGGAAGCCCCGGATCGTAGAAGTTGTACGTGTTGATCCAGACGGTTCCCGCCTGGATCTCCCGCGCGACGCGAAGGGCCTTCTTGATGTCGCGCGTCCAGACCGCCGCGGCGAGGCCGTATTTCACGCGATTGCCGAGCGCGATGGCCTCATCGACCGTCCCGAACTCGAGTGTCGCGAGGACCGGGCCGAAGATCTCTTCCTTCGCGATCTCCATGTCCGGCGAAACTGAGTCGAATACCGTCGCCTCGAAGAACGCCCCTTTTCCACCCACGTCGCGCCGGTTGCCCCCCGCCACGAGCTTCGCGCCTTCCGCGACGCCGCGCTCGACATATTTCGAAACCGTGTCGCGCTGTTTCTCGGAAACGAGCGAGCCGAGGCGGGTTTTCGGATCGAGAGGATCCGCGGGCGCGGATTTCTGAGCGCGCTCGACGAGCTTTTCCACGAGCGCCGCGTGGATCGATTTTTCGACGAGCAGCCGCGACCCGGCGGCGCAGACTTCGCCCTTCCCGTAGAAGATTCCGTTGAACGCGCCGCGCGCGGCGGCCTCGAGGTCGGCGTCGGCAAACACGATGTTCGGGGACTTCCCTCCGAGCTCCATCGAGACGCGCTTGACCGTTCCGGCCGCGGCGCGGAGGATCTTCTTTCCCGTCTCGGTCTCGCCGGTGAACGTGATCTTGTCGATGCCCGGGTGCTCCGCCATCGCCTGACCGACGACTTCGCCGGGGCCCGGCACCACGTTGAAGGCCCCGGGCGGGAGCCCGGCCTGGCTCAAGACCTCGGCGAAGAGCAGGGCGGTCAAGGGCGTGAGCGACGCCGGCTTCAGGACGACCGCGTTTCCGCACGCGAGCGCCGGCGCGATCTTCCACATGGCCTGCAGGAGAGGAAAGTTCCACGGCGTGATGGCGCCCACGACTCCGATCGGTTCGCGCAGGGTGAACAACAACGAGGCGGCGCCCGTCGGAAGGGTTCTGCCGTACACCTTGTCGGCGAATCCGCCGAAATACTCGAGGGCCTCGGCGCACGCGGGCATGTCGATTTTCGCGGATTCGAATATGGGCTTCCCGTTGTCGCGCGTCTCGATCCGCGCGAACTCGTCGAGCCTCGACATCAGGAGGTCCGCCGCCCGGAACAGCACCTTGCCCCGCTGGCGCGGAGTCATCTTCTTCCAGGGGCCGCCTTCGACGGAGGCGCGCGCCGCCTGGACGGCCGCGTCGAGGTCTTCGCGGCCCGCTTCGGCGACTTCCGCCAGAACTTCTCCCGTCGCGGGATCGCGCGTCTCGAAACGCTTCCCCGACGCCGACGAGCGATAGCTTCCCCCGATGAAGAGGTCCCGGGCGACCGGCGTCTCGGCCTTGCTCATTTCTTCATTCTATTCTCGCTCGTCCCGGACTTGCGGCGCCGCGCGAACTCGTCGACGGCGCGCCGGAGATCGGGCCCCGCCGCGAGAGAGCGATAGGCGGCCTCGGATCTCGCGCGGCCGTCCTCGAACGCGCGGCGTTTCGGCTCCCGCAGCAGCCGGAACGCCGGATCCACGGCCTCGCGGGATCGGTCGGCAAGCCCCTCGGTGAAAGCCCGGGCGGCCGAGTCGAGCTCCCGCTCCGGCACCGCTCGCGAGGCGAGACCCGCGGCCGCCGCGTCCCTCCCCGAAAGAGGATTGCCCGAGAGCACGATCTCGCAGGCGCGGGCGGACCCGACGACACCCGGCAGCAGGAGAACCGCGGCGGGAGGAAAACACGCCAGCCCGATCTCCGGGAAGCCGATGCGCGCATCGTCCGCCGCAAAAACGACGTCGCAGGCCAGGGCGATCTCGGCTCCGCCGCCGAAGCACGCGCCGCGGATCGACGCCACCGTCGGAAAAGGAGCTTCCAGAAGCGCCGCAAGGAGCCCGTGGATGGCGGCGAGCATTTCGTCCACTTTCTCCGGCACATGGTCGGCGACGTCGACTCCCGCGCTGAAATGCGGTCTTCCCGTGACGACGAGCGCGCGGGTCTCGGCTCCCGAGAGAGACCTCACGGCGCGTTCCAGCGAGCCCAGCGTCGCGAGGTCGAGGACGTTGGCCGGAGGCCGGCCGGGCTCGAGGACGGCGACGCCTCCCGATTGCGAGAGGCGAGCCTCGCTCATTTCTTGTCGGAAGGAGCGGGTGCCGCCGGAGCGCCGCCTTTCAGACGCTGGACGAGGGCCTCGATGTTGCGCTCGTGCGAGGTCTTGAGCTCTTTCGGAAGCTCCTTGATCACGAGGTCGGGCTCCTGAATGCGAGTCGGGAGAAAGTCCTGAGGAACTTTGTCCGAGATCACCCTTCTGGCGATCGCGAGCGCCTGCTGCAGGTAGGCGTGGGTCGCCGCGAGCGGCTCCACGGGCCCGATGGGACCGTACCCGGGAACGAGCTTGGAGACCTTGAGGCGTCCGAGCTTTTCCAGGGTGGAAATCCAGCCCTCGATCTCGAGCTCTTTGGAGAACAGCGGAGGAAGAATCGTCGATTCCACGAGGTCCCCGGTGAAGAGCACCTTGTCGTTGGGAAGGTAGACCACGAGGTCTCCCCCGCTGTCCGCGGGGCCGACGAAATCGATTTCGACGAACCGCTTCGAGTCGCTCAGCACGAGCCTCTGAGCCATCGTCAGGATCTCCGGAGCGGCCGGGCGCCCCGGCTCCCGGCTCAGGTACGCGGCGAAATACGGCCCGAATTTCTCGGAGCTGACGACTTTCGCGCCCCCTCGGGAGAAAACGGCGGAACCTCCGGCATGGGGGCCGAAATTGTTCGTGACGATGAGGTACGAGACCTTTTTTCCTCCGGTCGTCTCCTTGATCGCGGCGAGAACACCCTCGGCGCTCGTTTCGTTGCCGGAATCCACCGCGATCACCCCGTCCCCGAACAGGAACCAACCCGCGTTGGCTCCCCCGTTTGTCGTCATGGCCCATACGCCGTCGGCGACCTTTTGCGGACGGTGCAGTTCTTCGGCCGCCGTCGCCGCTCGGAGCGCGCCGGCGGTGGCGAGCAAGGCGAGGCTCAAGAGAATCCGTGCTTTCATACGTCTCCTTTTTGCAGGGTGAGGCTTTCCCCCTGAACGTTTCGAATCCGCGAATCGACGGATTCACGGAACTTCTCGAAAAGAAACTTCGCGACGGGGTCTGCCGTCATGTTTTCCGGGTGCCACTGAACGGCGAAGACCGGGGACGAGTCCTGCGCTTCCACGGCTTCGACGAGGCCTTCGGGCGAGAACGCCGAGGGGCGCAGACCCGAGCCCAATCGATCCACGGCCTGATGATGGCGCGAATTCACGGAAAATTCTCCGAAACTCACCAGAAATCCATCCCGTTCCGGCCGGACGGAATGGGCCCGCGCGTCGCGGGGAGCCTTGACGGAATGCTCAACGGCGGAGGGCCGTTGCGACGGAATGTCCTGGACGAGGGTCCCGCCGAACGCGACGTTCAGGACCTGGAGTCCCCGGCAAATCCCGAAAGTCGGGACTCGGTTGCGGCGCGCCCGGGCGATCAAGGCGAGCTCCTGCTCGTCGCGGCGGCGATTCACGCGGCCGAGGCGCTCGTGCCGGGGCGCTCCATAGAGATCGGGATCGACGTCCTCTCCGCCCCCGAGAAGGAGACCGTCAAACGCGAACGGGGACGCGTCCGCCGAATGAACGGCAAGGACTTCCTCGGCCGAAAATCCGGCCCGATCGAGGGATCCGATGTAATCGGCGCCCCGCGTGCCGTCCTCGATCGTGACCGCGATTTTCATTTCGCGTTCTCGAAAAGAACTTTCATTTCGCGTTCTCAAAAAGAACGGCCATCCCCATGCCCCCCGAGACGCACAGGGTCGCGAGGCCGAGCCGGGAACCGCGCCGGGCCATCTCGTGGAGCAGCGTCGTGGAAACGCGGGCGCCCGTGGCTCCGATCGGATGACCGAGCGCGATCGCCCCCCCGTTGACGTTCAGTTTCGCCCGATCGAGCCCGAGGTCGCGCTCGCACGCGATGACCTGCGACGCGAAGGCCTCGTTGAGCTCCACGAGATCGATGTCGCCGAGCTTTCGGCCGGTCTTCTGAAGGAGCTTCCGAACGGCGGGAACCGGGCCGACGCCCATGACCTCGGGCGCAACGCCCGCCGACGCCCATCCGGCGATTCGAGCTGCCGGACGAAGCGAACGGCGGGAGACGAACTCCTCCGACGCGAGCACGAGGGCGGCGGCCCCGTCCGTGATCCCGGAGGAGTTCCCCGCGTGAACGGTCCCCTCGGGATCGAACACCGGGGCCAGCTTCGAGATCGATTCCCGACTCGTGCCGGGCCTCGGGTGCTCGTCGAGGGAGACGCGGACTTTCCCCTTTCGCGACTCGACTTCGACCGGCACGATTTCGCTCTCGAAGAGCCCGCCGGCGATCGCCCTCGACGCCCTGTCCTGCGATTCGACGGCGTAGGCGTCCTGGTCCTCGCGCGAGATCTTGTAATCCCGCGCCAACCGCTCGGCCGTCTCGCCCATCAGCTCCCCGCAGAGGGGACACAGGAACCCGTCGCGGTACATGGCATCGACGACTTCCGCGTTTCCCATCCGATAGCCGAATCGCGCGCGGGCAAGCAGGTACGGCGTCGCCGACATGCATTCGTGCCCGCCCGCGAGAATCACGTCCGATTCGCCGGCCGCAATCGAGAGCGCCGCCAGGGCGATCGCCTTCAGCGAGGAGGCGCACGCTTTGTTGACGGTGAAGGCGGGGCTCGAATCGGGGACGCCCGCGCGCCGCGCGGCCTGGCGGGCGGAATTGGGGCCGCCTCCGGCCTGCCGCGCATGACCAAAAATCGTTTCTTCCACTTCCGCGGGCTCGATCCCGGCGCGTTCGATCGCGGCCGCCGCCGCCGCGCAACCCAGGTCCGCGGCCGACAGGGACGCGAACGCGCCCCCGAACTTCCCGATCGGGGTCCGGGCCGAGGAGAGAACGAAGACTTCCCGCATCCGGCGGATCATACGTGAAGGAACGCGGCCTTCCGGATCGCTTTTCGCTCCGATTGCCGCGCCGCGCCCGATCCGGTATGTTCGAAGCGATGGCCGATCCCATCAGCTCTGTCGCCGGAACCCGGGGCGGCCTGGCAGTGGCCCCGTCGCTCGAGCCGACGCTCGAAGCGGTGAGGATGCCGCCCCGCGGAGCCTCGGCGGACCGCAGACTCGTCGCGATCAGCCTGTGGGCGATCCTGGTGGGGCTGGCGGCCGGGCTCGTGGCCCGGGGGCTCGTTTTGCTGATCGGCCTCATCACGAACGTGTCGTTCTACCAGCGGATCTCCTTTTCTTTCGCCTCGCCGGCCGGCAACCGCCTCGGCCCGTGGGTCATCGTCGTCCCGGTCCTCGGCGGCATCGTCGTCGGATTCATGGCCCGCTACGGATCAAAGGCGATTCGCGGCCACGGAATTCCCGAGGCCATGGAGCAGGTCCTGCTCAACCAGAGCAGGATTCCCCCGCGACTGACGTTCCTGAAGCCGCTGTCCGCCGCGATCGCCATCGGAACCGGGGGCCCGTTCGGCGCCGAAGGCCCCATCATCGCGACCGGCGGAGCGCTCGGCTCTCTTCTCGGGCAGGTTCTCGAGACGACCGCGGTCGAGCGCAAGACGCTCCTCGCGGCGGGGGCCGCCGCGGGGATGGCCGCAACGTTCGGAAGCCCCGTTTCAGCGGTGCTGCTTGCCGTCGAGCTGCTTCTCTTCGAGTTTCGGGCCCGTTCGCTCGTCCCGGTCGCCCTCGCGAGCGCGGCAGCGACGGCGATGCGGTTCGCCCTGGTGGGATCGGACCCGGTCTTCGCAATGTCGGCATTGTCCAAGCCCGGCGGCGGCGCCCTCGCGCTCTACGCCGTCCTCGGAGCCGTGGTCGGCGTCGCCGCCGTCGGTGTGACACGGGCCGTCTACTTCGTGGAAGACGCGTTCGAAAGGCTTCCGATCCACTGGATGTGGTGGCCCGCAATCGGAGCGATCGCGGTCGGCGTGGTGGGATGGGTTCTTCCCTCCACGCTCGGCGTCGGCTACACGAACATCGACGGAATCCTCTCCTCACACCTCACCCTCGCCGCCGTCGCGGTTCTCGGGGGGCTCAAGTTTCTGTCCTGGGCGATTTCGCTGGGCAGCGGGACCTCGGGGGGAACGCTCGCTCCTCTTTTCACGATCGGCGGAGCGCTCGGAGCGGTGCTGGGCGCCGGCCTGCGCTCGATTGCCCCCGCGGCGGGAATCGACGTGCGAATCGCGGCCCTCGTGGGAATGGCGGCGATCTTCGCGGGCGCTTCGCGCGCCCTGCTGACCTCGATCGTCTTTGCCTTCGAGACCACGCTCCAGCCCCTCGGGCTCCTGCCGCTGATGGGCGGCTGCACGGCCGCGTTCCTGGTTTCCTCGCTGTCGATGCGCGAGACGATCATGACCGAAAAAATCTCGCGACGCGGGGTCCGAGTCCCGTCCGACTACGAGGCGGACTTCCTGAGACAGGTCCTCGTCCGCGACGCGTGCTCGCGGGACGTCGTCTCGCTCCCGGCGGATCAAACCCTCGAGCAAACCCGTAAATGGATCGCCGCGGGGAGCCCCGAGGCCTCGCACCAGGGATTTCCGGTTCTTGACAGCCGGGGAGCGCTCGCGGGCGTGCTGACCCGCAGGATCCTGCTCGACCCCGTCCACGAAGGCTCTCGGGTTCTTCGGGAGCTGCTGACGCGGGCTCCGGCGGCGGTGCTCGAGAGCTCCACGCTTCGCGAAGCCGCCGATCACATGATCGAGGAGGATGTCGGCCGACTTCCCGTCGTGGCGAGCGAAGAGCCTTCGCGCGTCGTCGGGTTCATCACCCGCGGCGACGTGCTCGCCGCCCATCGGGAGAGACTCGATGCCTCGTCGAAACCCGAGCGCGGCATCTCCTGGCCTCGGAGGGCGAAGCGCTGATCCCGATGGGGAGCCGTTTCCGGATTCCCGTCGCGCTATTCGGACTCCTCGCGGGCGCGGCGCTGTTCGCGCCGCTCGGCTGCGCTTCCCGCTCCGCCGTCCTTCCTTCGCTGGAGGACTACACGCAGGGGGCCTCCCCGATCGCCGAGGAGGCCGCGCGCCTCTTCGAGGAGCCGCCGGGCCCGTCCCGCTTCCAACGCCCGGAGAGCGCCGATCTGATGGACGCCGCCGAACGTTGGCGGGCCGAAAGTGAAGAATCCCGGATCGAGAGCTGGATCGTCGACTTCCCGCGGCGGCCCGGACGGGAGGCGACGATGCGGGTCCGGGTAAGCCTCGAGGGAACCCGCCGGGGCGGCGATGGCCTTCGCATCGCCGCCGACGAATTGTTCGACGTGGACATCGTCCGAGAGGCCGGCCGGTGGGCGGTTCGGGCCGCGCGCGCCGTCGAGCCTGCGAAGATCCGCTCCGGGCGGCCGCACCTGCGCGAGGTCGCGGGGGAAATCGGCCTTTCCGGCGCTCGCAACGAGACCCTGGACCCGGCGGAATCGACGAACTACTGCATCCCCGCCACGCACCACCACCCGGGCGTGGTGCTGGCGGATTTCGACGGCGACGGCTCCCTCGACATTCTCCTGCCGGGCTCGAGGCCCCGGCTGTTCTTAAACGACGGCCGCGGGCATTTTCGCGACGCGACCTCCGGGTCGGGCCTCGACTCGCTCGCGCCGGGCGACGCCGCCGGCGGAGTCGCCGCCGACCTCGACGGAGACGGCCTGCCGGAAGTCTTTCTGACGTACGCGAATTCCGCTTGCCGCCTTCTCCACAACGAGGGAGGCGGGCGGTTCCGCGACATGACCGCCGAAGCGGGGCTGGCCGGGCTTTCGGGCACATCCACTTCCGCGGTGTTCTTTGACGCGGATCGCGACGGAAGGCTCGATCTGTTCGTGGCCGCTTACGGCGACGCGCGAATGACCGGTCCCGCGTTCTCCGGGAAAAACGGCCCCGGCTCCCGCTTCTTCCACAACGTGGAAAAGAACGGCCGGCCCTTTTTCGTCGATGAAACGGCGTCAGCAGGTTTTTCCGACCGGGGCTGGGCGTTCGCGGCCGCGGCCTGCGACTTCGACGACGACGGTGACGACGATCTGTACGTGGCCAACGACTTCGGGACCAACTGCCTGTATGAGAATGTCTCGACGCCGGGCCGCCCCCGATTCCGCGAGGTGGCCCGGAAGGCCGGTGTTCTCGACGACGGCTACGGAATGGGCGTGGCCTGGGGCGACTACGACGGTGACGGCCATTTCGACCTGCACGTCGCCGATTTCTCGTCGCCCTACCGGTGGATCATCCGGTCTCCCCGGCTGCCCATGCCGCCCGTGCCGGCTGTCGTTCAGGCCATCGCGCGCCCCATCGTCGTTCCCATGCTGCTGCGCCGCTGCGAGGGCGACGGGCTCTACCGGAATCGCGGCGACGGAACCTTCGAGAAGACGTCCGAACAGGCGGGCGTCACCGAAGGGGGATGGGCGTGGGGAACGGAATTCGTGGACCTCGACGGCGATGGGAGGGAAGACCTGCTCGTCGTCAACGGCATGTGGCAGGCGGCTCCCGGCGGGAAATGCGACGAGGTGAAATTCTGGAACGAGATGTCGGCGCAGGGCATCGCGTTCCACGACGGTTTCTGGGGAGGAATCGACTTCGGGCGCGACGGAATGGCGTCCCGGACGGCCAAGCACCTGTACCGAAACCTCGGAAACGGAAAGTTCGAAGAAGACGCCTGGGTGGAGGGGCTCGACACGCGGGACGACACGCGCGGGCTGGCCTACGGCGACCTCGACGGTGACGGCGCCCCCGACGTCGTCCTCGCGACGTTCCGGGGACCGCTTCTCGTTTACCGAAATGGGTGGACCGCCGCTCGGCGACTGACACTCCGCCTCGAATCACCCCTCGGCCACAACCGGGACGCCGTCGGCGCGGTCGTGAGGCTCTCGGCGGGGGGACGGACGCAGATCCGCGAAGTTCGCGCCGGCTCGTCGTTTCTGTCCTGCTCCGCGAAAGAGCTGTATTTCGGCCTCGGCGGCGCGGAAAAAGCCGACTCGATCGAAGTCCGCTGGCCCGACGGAAAGCGGGAAAAACGGAGCAATGTTCCCACGGGTCGGCTCGTGTGGAGGGAGGGAGAGTGAGGCGGCGTTCGGGCAGCTTCGCTCGGCCTTGCTCGGGCCAACCCCAGCGCCGGCTCGGCAAATACTTCGCAGGGCGGGTCCTGACACGGGACTCGCTCGGCCTCGCTCGGGCCAACCCCAGCGCCGGCTCGGCAAAGTCTGCTCGACCCTCGGCCGCAGTTCGCTTTCCCTCGGGCTCTCGCAGACCAGCCTGCGCCGGTGCGTTGGCCCCACCCTCGCGGGCCTTCGCTCATGGTAGGAGCCCATCCCACGAGCGAGGCCCGGGAGCGCAAGGGGGACCAGGCCCGGGGGCGCAGGCACTCGTTCGCAGGCCATGAGTGAGCCGCATGAAGAACTATTGTTTCAGTTGAGTAAGGAATGTCGCGGCGAACGCTCGAGGCGCGGGGGACCGATTCCATCGTGATCGACCGCGCCGTGCCAGCGGACGAGTGCCGAGCCCCGCGGCCACGCGGGCCTGGTGGCGATCCCGACCGAGCGAGCCTTGCGATTCCCGAGCGAGCGATTTGCCGCCGAAACGCCCCGGAGTCCCTCCGCGAACGGGGCCGAGCGAGTCTTTGCGCCCTCCTCTTTCTGATCGCGGCTCCCCTGCTCGCCTCCGAGAAAGCACGAACGTTCCACATCCGCGCCGGCCGCGAATCCGTTCGAGTGATCGTCCCGAAGACCTTCGAGCCCCTCCTGCCCGGCTCGGCCTACCCGAATCGAAGAAAGCCCGTGGAAGCGCGGGGACTTCCCGTTGCGATCGTCGATGGGGCCGCGGCTCCCGCGCTCGATTTTCTTCTGGAGCGAAGGTTCCTCGTCGCCGAGCGAGGCGCCGCCCCGGTGGCGGCGATTCTGCAGGCGCTGGCCTCGAGGCCCGAGGCCGACACGAAACGTGTCGCCGTTCTCGCTTTCCGCGATGCCCCGGCGGAGCCTCCGGCCGTTCGAGCGACCGTGGTCTTCGATCCCGCCGAGACCCCCTCCTCCGGCGTGGTTTCCGGCACCGTCGCGGCCTTCCTCCGTCAGCCCGGGCGGGAGCCCGGAGACGCGCTCTCGAGCTCGCTGGCCACCCGATTCGGGACAGGCGTCGTCGAAAAATGGTACCGGGGCGAGAAGGCGTTCCCCGAGCAGGCCTACCGCGACGCCGCGGAGTGGGCAGCGAGCCTCGTCTCGCGGTAAACTGAAGCTTCATGGCGGTCCCTTCATCCAAACCCCGGAGCAGTGTTCTCCGCCCCTGGCAGCGTCGGGTCTATCAGATCCTTCTCGTTCCTCTCGGGCTCATCGCTGCCGATTCGATCTACCTCGTCTCCTTCACGAAGTACTCGCCCTTCTTCATGGCGATGCTGCTGCTCCACCTGGCGCTCGGCCTCGTGCTGGCAATTCCGTTTTTCGTCTTCGCGTTCACGCACGCGCGGAAAATGATCCGAACCCGCAACGTCCGGGCCCGTACCGCCGGCCTCGCGATTGCGACCCTCGCGGTCCTCGTCACGGTGACGGGCCTTCTGATGACGTTCAAGGGCGCGACCATCAAGAATCGCCCGATCTACCTCGCGCACGTGCTGGCGAGCCCCCTCGCGCTCGTCGCCTTCATCCTCCACCGCCGTTCCCATTCCCACCAGATGGCGTTCAAAAAAGTCTTCGCCTGGGGAGGGGCCGTCGCCGGATTCCTCGGGATCATGGCGATCTTGCACCTGACCGAAAAGCCGCCGCAGCGGATCGTCAATCGAAACGGCGACACCCAGTACTTTCCGTCGTCGGCCGAGACGTTCGATCAGGGCCTCCTCGACCCGGCAAAGCTGTCCGCGAACTCGTATTGCCAGGAGTGCCATCCCAAGAGCTACGAGCGCTGGGCCAGGTCGGCCCATCATTTCAGCTCGTTCAACAACCCGTTCTACCGGAAATCGGTCGAGCTGATGGCCGACCGCGTGGGCCGCGAAAAGACGAAGTGGTGCGCGGGATGCCACGATCCCGTGGTTCTCTTTTCCGGAAAGATGGGCAAGGCGACGCTCCACAAGTTCACGTACGACGATTTCGAGGCCCAGCAGGGCCTCACGTGCATGTCCTGCCACTCGATTGCCCAGATCAAGGACATTTCCGGAAACGCATCGTACGTGATCGAAGAGTCGAAGCAGTATCCGTTCGCGTTCTCTTCCAACCGGTATCTTCGCGAGGTCAACAAGCTGCTCATCCGGATGGAACCGTCGCTCCATCGGCAGACGTTCCTGAAGCCGTTCATGAGAACGCCGGAGTTCTGCTCGACGTGCCACAAGGTCGCGCTGCTGCCTCCCCTGAACGGGTACAAATGGTTCCGGGGACAGGACCACTACGACTCCTGGCAGGACTCCGGAGTGTCCGGCTATGCAGTGCGCTCCTTTTACGATCCCCCGGCGCCGAAAGCGTGCCGCGACTGCCATCTGCCCGCGTTTCCGTCCGAAGAGTTCGGCAACCGCGGCGGCTTCATTCACGACCATGTGTTTCCGGGAGCCAACACCGCGCTTCCGGCCGTGCGCGGCGACGCCGGGACGGAGAAGTTCATCCGAGATTTCCTGAAGGGCTCGCTGACGGCAGACATCTTTGCTCTCCGCCGAGGCAACAAGGTGCTTCCGATCGGTCCCGATCTCCCGCCGCTGTCTCCCGGCGAGTCCGTGGAGGTCGAAGTGGTCGTGCGGACTCGAAAGCTCGGGCACCAGTTCACCAACGGAACGGCGGATTCCAACGAAACGTGGGTCGCGTTTTCGGCGAAGGACGATTCGAGAACGCTCGCCGAGAGCGGAACGCTCGGACCCGACGGGCGCCTCGACGAAGCCGCCGACCGGCTTTCCCAGCTCGTTCTCGACCACGGCGGCCAGCCGATGGACCGCCGCCAGCCTGCGGACATTCACGCGAGCCTGTACAACAACGGGATCGGGCCGGGAACCGACCGCGTCGTCCATTACCTCCTGAAGGTCCCGCGCGACGCGACGGGCGCCGTGACCCTGTCCGCCGCCGTCGATTACCGCAAGTTCTCGCGCGACTATTCCATCTTCGCCGGCGGACCGAACGCGCCGGCGCTTCCCGTCACGGAGATTTCGAAGGACACCGTGACGCTGCCTGTCGCGGCGACGGTGCCTGGAAGCCCGGATCGCGATCGGGCGGGCCCCGCTCCTTCGCGAGCAAACACGGACAAACCCTGGCTCCGCTGGAACGACTACGGCATCGGACTCTTCCTCCAGGGAGACCTGAAGGGCGCGGAGTCGGCCTGGTCGCAGACCGCGCTTCTGGCGCCCGACAAGCCGGACGGGCCGCTGAACCGCGCCCGCGCGCTCATCCAGGAGGGAAACCTGTCCGAAGCGGAGAAGGCCCTGGACGAGGCCGAGCGCCGCAGGCCGGGATGGCCGAAGACGGCGTTTTTCCGCGCGACCCTCGAAAAGGAACGGGGACAACTCGGGTCCGCCCTGGGCGACATGAAACTCGTCGTCGCGAAATTCCCGAAGGATCGCGTGTGCTGGAACCAGATCGCCCGAATCCTGTTCCTTCAGGGGCGGTACGACGACGCGCTCCGCGCGATCGAAAAAGTGTATGCGGTCGACCCGGAAGACCTCTCGGCGCATTACAACGCCATGCTTTGCTTCAAGGCGCTGGGTCGAAAGGCCGACGGCCTGGTCGAGGAGCGGTGGTACAAGTACCACAAGGACGACGAGACCGCCGCGGCCCTGATGGCGCAGTTCCGCCGGGATCATCCGTCCGCCAACCGCGAGTCTCTCCCCATCCACGTTCACGACGAAGCGGCGGCGGTGCCGGCGCCTCCGCCGCCGTGGTTCTCCCAGATCGGGCCGAAGGGTTACGCGTACAAAGGTTACGCGCCGGAAGGCGAGCAGGTGCTCCACGACGACCGCCCTCCGATGGTCATGCCTCCGCTCGTGCGCGCGAAGTCGCAGTAAAGACTCGCTCCGCGCGGCTCGCGGCGAGCCCCGGCGCTGCAGCGGCAAATCGCTCGCTCGGGAATCGCAACTCGCGAAATCGCTTTGCCCCTCTCGCCCGGATTCCCGGATTTCGC
>JBOGJO010000396.1:0-3366 GCA_050747885.1 Thermoanaerobaculia bacterium | reverse complement strand
ATGTGTCGTTTGATTTCCGCGACATCTTTTGAGTCCACCGGTTTTTCTCCGGCGAAATTCTAGCACCGATGAACTCGGCTTCACGAAGCCAAGCGAACGATCCTGAAGGGCCCTCCCGGAAGTGCCCTTCGCCACCGCGTGGTTTCACCTTTCGTCGCGCGCGAGGCGGAAGCCGACGCTGAAACCCTTGTCCGATGACGCGTGCGAGTAGCGCGCTGAGCAGCGGCAGCTCGCAGCGTCGAAGTACCAGCTGCCGCCGCGGATGACCTTCTTTTCCGCCGACGCCGGGCCGACCGGGTCGGTGACGTCATGAGTCGGATAAGCCCCGTAGCCGTCCGAGCACCACTCCCAGACGTTGCCGTGCATGTCGAAGATTCCCCGGCGGTCGGCCGGGAAGCTTCCGACCGGCACGGGGCGACCGAGATACCGTCCGGGCCTGCCTCCGCGCAGGGGGTACCGCGCGTCGAAGTTCGCGTTCGCGTCGTCGATCCGTTCGGCTTCCGAGCCCTCTCCGGTCCTGCATGCGTACTCCCATTCCGCCTCGGTCGGGAGACGAAAGCCCCCGCCTACCTTCTCGTTGAGCCGCTCGAGGAACTTCCGGACGTCGAACCAGGTGACGCTCTCGACCGGGCACCGCGGGCAGCCTGAAAACCGGCTCGGATTGGCGCCCATGATCCGCGTCCATTGCGCCTGGGTGACTTCGGTCGTTCCGAGCCAGAAGCCACGCGAAATCGTCACGCGATGTAGCGATTCATCGGGTTGGCGGCCGGGCTCCCCGGGAGCGCTTCCCATCGCGAACGTCCCGGGGGGAATGTGAACGAGGGCGATCCCCGAGACCGACGCGCGGGAGGGCGGCCGGGAGAGACCGAGGGCGAGGAGCAGGAACAGCATCGCGTCAGCGGCCGCGAACCGCCTTTTCGACGTCGGCAATCTCGCGCGGCGCGGCGCATGACAGGCAATCCATTCCGCCCGGCGTCACCAGGACGTCGTCCTCGATCCTCACGCCGATTCCCCACCATTTCGGATCGACGCCCTCCGCGTGGTCCGGAATGTAGATCCCCGGCTCGACGGTCAGCGACATGCCCGGCTCGAGCTTTGTCTGCGCCAGCGAATATCGCTCGATTCGCGGAGCGTCCGGATTCGAGAAACCGTAGCTGCCGACATCGTGCACGTTCATCCCGAGCCAGTGGGACGATCCGTGCGGATAGAACTTCGCGTAGGTCCGCTTCTGGATGATGTCGGCGCGGTCCCCCTTCAGGACGCCGAGGCGGAGCAGGCCGTCCACGACGACATCCACGGTCGCGTCGTGCACGTCATGGAACGCCGCGCCGGGACGGACCTTCGCGAAGCCCGCCTTCTGGGCGTCGAGAACAATTTCGTATATTGCCTTCTGCTCCGCCGAAAACGAGCCCGAGACCGGGTAGCTTCGCGTCACGTCGGCCGCATACATATGGAACTCGCAAGCGGAGTCGTTGACGATCATCTCGCCGGCATTCATGCGGCGATCGTTCTTCTCGTAGTGGAGGATCACGGAGTTGGGACCCGAGCCGACGATCGGCGGATACGCGTTCCGCGCGGCGCCGCCGGTCTTGCACACGTTTTCGAATGCCGCCTGGACGGCGTATTCGGGCTCGCCCGGCCGGACCGCCCGCATCGCGGCGATGTGTCCCCGCACGGAAAGCTCCGCGGCCCGGCGCATGAGGGCCTGTTCCTCCGCGTCCTTCACGAGTCGAGCCTGGTGCAGAACGGGTCCGGCATCCGCTGTCGGGCGCAGCTCGACGGCCTGACCGTCGCGGGTCCGCCATTGTTCGAGGAGCTTTTCGCGGAATCCCGCGTCGCCGCCGTCCCGATAGCAAAGTATTCGCGCGGCCGCCCACATCCGGGGAAGGGTCTTCCAGAGGTCGTCGGCCGCGTATGCCTGTTCCGCGCCGAAATCTTTCTTCGCGCCGTCCACGCCGGTGCGCCACCCGGTCCACTGTTCCTGCGCGAAATCCCTCGGCCGGACGAAGAGGACGTACCGCTCTCCGGAGGGCGCTCCCGGACGGAAAACCGCCACGGCGTCCGGCTCGGAGAGCCCGGTCAGATACCAGAAATCGGAACTCTGGCGATAGAGCACATCGACTTCATCCGAGCCGACAGGGGCCGAATGGATCACGGCGACCGAGCCCTCGGGCAGCCTCGAGAGAAAAGCCGCGCGATGCGCCGCGAAAAACTCGGGCGGTGGACCCGAGGGAGCCGGGGCTGCCGCCGCGAGCGCGAAAACGAGACCGAGACCGATCGTCATGCGTCGTCCTTCCTATCCGATCTTTGCCAGATCGTCGGACTTCCCGATCGAAGTGACCGACATGTCCTTGCGAATGCGTTTAAGGAGACCGGCCAACACCGCGCCGGGGCCGAGCTCCAGCGCCGAAGTCGCGCCCATGGCCGCGATCTTCTCGATCGATTCCACCCAGCGAACCGCCGAGGCGACCTGCCGGGCCAGGGCCGCGCGAATCTCGCCGGCGTTGGTCGCGGGTTCGGCGTCGACGTTCGTGACGACCGGAAAGGCCGGATCCGAGACCGCCAGCGCGTCGAGCTTCGGCGCGAGGCGGTCGGCGGCGGGCTGCATGAGCGCGCAATGAAACGGAGCCGAGACGGGAAGCGGCAGGACTTTTCGGGCGCCCCGGGAGCGGCACAGGTCCGAGGCTGCCGCGACCGCCTCCACATGTCCCGCAATGACGGTCTGCTCGGGCGAGTTGAAGTTCGCGGGCGACACGATCTTCCCCGTCGCGATCTCGGCGTCGTCGCACGCGGCCGCGACCTGGTCGGGCGCGAGGCCGAGGACGGCGGCCATCGCGCCCACTCCCTCCGGCACGGCCTCCTGCATGAACTTCCCGCGCTCGTGAACCGTTTGAACGGCATCCGAAAAGGCAATCGCTCCCGCCGCGACGTCCGCGGAATATTCCCCGAGGGAATGGCCGGCGGCGGCGAGGATTCCGGCGAGAGCTCCCGAATGCCGCGTCCGGACGACTTCGAGAACGGCGATCGAGTGGGTCAGGATCGCGGGCTGTGTGTTCATCGTGCGCCTGAGCTCTTCTTCCGGACCCTCAAAGCAGATCTTCGAGATCGAAAATCCGAGCGCGGCGTCGGCTTCGTCGAAGACCTTCTTCGCCTCGGGAAAGGCGTCGCACAGATCCTTTCCCATTCCGACGTATTGCGATCCCTGCCCCGGGAAGAGAAGCGCGAGCGGCATGAGGCGATTCTAGTGTCCCGTCCCGGAAATAACTATGGCGTCGCGGGAGCGGCTTGCGGGCGAGGTCAAGGCGCGGCGAGGGGACAGATGCCGTAGCGATCGGACCCGAGCCGCAACGCCGAGATCGCCCGCAA
>JBOGJO010000395.1:0-2780 GCA_050747885.1 Thermoanaerobaculia bacterium | reverse complement strand
CGCGCGTTCAAAGGCGATTCCCACGTCGAGACGATGAATTCCATCCTGAAAGAAGAGCCGCCCGAGCTCGCCGATTCGGGCCGCAGCATCTCTCCCGCGCTCGATCGGATCGTGCGACATTGCCTGGAAAAATCCCCCGAGGCTCGCTTCCACTCGGCCGGGGATATTGCGTTCGATCTGGAAAATCTCTCGGGCGCGACGAGCGCGAGCTCCCTGCCGAGTCTGACCGCGGCGTCGAAGAAAATGCGTCCTTCGCGCATTCTCGCCGCCGCCGCAGCCGTCGCGGGATTGGCGGTCGCATATCTTCTCGGCCGCGGCCGGGCCTCGGCGCCGGTCCCGTCGTTTACCCGCCTGACGTTTCGCCCGCAGTTCGTGACGAACGCGCGCTTCGCGCCGGACGGCAAAACCGTCGTGTTTTCCGCCGCTCCCGAAGGAAACCGCAACGAGCTGTTCATCAAAGACGCTCAGTCTCCCCAGGTGCGCGCCCTCTCGCTTCCGGACACGAGGCTTCTCGCCGTGTCCTCCAAGGGTGAGCTCGCCGTTCTCACGGGTGCGCGATTCCTCTATCAACGCGTCTATCTGGGAACGCTCTCCCGCATGCCGATTGGCGACGCGTCTCCGCGGGAGCTTTTGAAGGACGTCCACGAGGCGGACTGGTCGCCCGACGGATCGGAGCTTGCGATCGTCCGCCGTGTTGAGGGGAAGGATCGCCTCGAGTACCCGATCGGAAAAGTGCTCGCGACGATCGGCGGATACTTCAGCGACGTCCGCGTTTCGCCGGACGGAAATCGAATTGCCTTCATGCGCCACCCGGTGGACGGCGACGATCGGGGGGATGTGGAGATCATCGACCGCTCCGGGCGGCTCGTCGCAAGGTCCCCGGACTACTCAGGCGAGGAGGGCGTCGCCTGGTCGCCCGACGGAAAGCGAGTGCTTTTCTCCCCATCCGGCGACCAGGGCGCGCTCCTGACGGTCGGGACTCTCGATCTGAGCGGCCGCGTTCGGATCATCCTGGTGAACTCCGAAAGCCTCTCCATTCTCGACGTCGCCCCGGATGGCCGGCTCCTCGTGAGCGCGGGAACCACGCGCGCATCCGTCATCGCGGGAGTCGCCGGCGCGGCCGAGCGAGACCTTTCGCTGTTCGACTATTCGATCGTCGATGCAATCTCGCGAGACGGCAAGACCGTCGTCTTTTCCGACGACACGGAGGCCTCCGGGCCTTACTACTCGGTGTGCCTCCGCAGGACAGACGGCTCGCCGGCCGTCCGCCTCGGAGAGGGCAATGCGCTCGATCTGTCGTCCGACGGCAAATCCGTTCTGGCGGCGGTATTCACGACCCCGCCGAAACTGAAGATTTATCCGACCGGCGCCGGGGAGACGCGGGACATTTCACTTTCGCGGTTCGATTCCTACACGTCGGGTCAGTTCTTCCACAACGACACGCGAATTCTCCTCTGCGGCGTGCGCGCCGGTGAAGGACGGCGCTGCTACGTCGTGGACGCGCGAGGCGGTGAGCCGCGGCCGGTCACACCGGAGGGAACGAGCGCCGGCCGCATCTCGCCCGACGAGGTCTCGGTCGTCGCCCAGTCGAGCGCCGGCTATGCGATCTATCCCGTGGCCGGCGGACCGGCGCAGCCCCTCCCGGAGCTCACATCCGAGGACAGCGTCACAGCCTGGTCGCACGACGGACGCTCGCTGCTCCTGAATCGCCTGACGCTCGTTCCGACGCGGGCCGAGCGGCTGGATCTCGGCAGCCGAGAGCGCACCCTGATTCGGGAGGTCGGCCCCGTTGACCGCTCGGGCGTCAGCGAGGTCTCGCCCGTTCTCTTCTCCGCCGACGAGAAGTCCTATGCATACAGCGACGAACGGCAACCCGGATACCTTCTCGTCATCGAAGGAGTCAAGTAATTTTGAATCTTGAATGATGAATTTTGAATTGAAAGACGTCGCTTGAGCCTGACCCCTGGAACCCGCCTCGGCCCGTACGAAGTCCTGTCGCCGATCGGCGCGGGCGGGATGGGAGAGGTGTACCGGGCGAAGGACTCGAAGCTCAAGCGGGACGTGGCCATCAAAGTCCTTCCTGAATCCCTCGCGAACGACGCCGACGCGCTCTCCCGCTTCGAGCGCGAAGCGCACGCCGTCGCGGCGCTCAACCACCCGAACATCCTCTCCATCCACGACTTTGGAAACGAGAACGGCGTCGCGTATGCGGTCACGGAGCTCCTGGAGGGCGAGACGCTCCGCGCAAAGGTCGAAGGCGGAGCGCTCCCCCAGCGGCGGGCCGTCGAGATCGCGATCCAAATTGCGAAAGGCCTCGCCGCCGCGCACGAAAAAGGAATCGTCCACCGGGACCTGAAGCCCGCCAACGTGATGGTCACGCCGCAGGGAAAGGTCAAGATCCTCGACCTCGGCCTCGCGAAGGCGATGGAGGCCCCATCGACGCCCGACGACCTCTCGAAAGCCTCGACCGTCGCCGAAGAAACGCTTCCGGGCGTCATCCTCGGAACGATCGGCTACATGAGCCCGGAACAGGCCCGCGGAAACCCGATCGACAAACGGACCGACATCTGGGCCTTCGGATGCATCCTCTTCGAGTGCCTCGCCGGTCAACGGGCCTTTTCCGGCGGGAACGTTTCGGATGTCATCGCTTCGATCCTGCGCTCCGAGCCCAAGTGGCCGGACCTTCCCGACGACACGCCGCAGGACATCCGCGAGCTTCTCGTTCGCTGCCTCGAAAAGGAGTCCGGCCAGCGGCTTCGCGACATCGGCGACGCCCGCAT
>JBOGJO010000394.1:0-1565 GCA_050747885.1 Thermoanaerobaculia bacterium | reverse complement strand
GACGGATTCCGCCGCCAGGAGCTCGAGCAGACTTCGCCAGCTGGCCCCGCTTGAGCTCGCCCTCGACGACGGGTGCCGTCTTGTAGTGCTCCGGAGGCGGGAGCTCGGGTGCAGGAGCCGTCGATTTGAGGCTCGCCCGAATGATTTTGTTGACTCCGCGGACGGCCTTTGCGAGCGATGCGGATTCCTCGGGATGGAGGTCCGCTCGAGACTCGCTGCCCGTGGCTTTCGCGTAAGCATCCTCGATGTACGCCTGCTGCGCTGGGCGACCTTCCGGCCACTCCTCGATGGGGAGCTCGAGCGACCGTGACGTTTTGAGACCGAGACCGATTTTCGCCGTGATCTTGCCGTTACGAACCGCCACCTCGACGACGCGCTTTCGGTCGGTCTTGTCGCGGAGCTCGCCCTCGATGACCGGAGCAGCCGGTTCCTGTTTTGCCACCTCATTTGAGGTCGAAGAATGGGAACCGCCGAAATCGAAAGTGGTGTCGACTGGCCCCTCGGGCTCGACAGCTTCACCGTGCCCGGTCTCCTCGAGGAACTTCTCGTAGGAGAGGTCCGGAGGCGCTAGCTGCTTCGGAGCCTGGTCCGTTTTTTCCGGGATTTTTCGGACCACGGCAGGCGCAATGGCTTTCAACTGCTCGAGCGTGTTGCGAACGAGGTCCACCTGGTCTCCTCTCGAGGCTTCACCTCGAGCGACCCGAATGTTAGACCCCCTCGCTACCGCGTCCTCGGCCGTGATTCCACGGCGCCCGAGCTCGGCCACCGCGCCACGGAGCCGAATGGCTGAAACCGCGTTCTTTCCAGGGTTGCCGGTTGCCATTTCCCGGCCGACGACATTCAGGAGGTCTCTCTCGGACGAATGAGCCAGCTGCTCGCTCGAGTAATCTTTCGTCGCGTCGGCAATGGCTCTCAATTCCTCGGCGTTGTAGCCGCTCTCGCCGATGCCGAACAGCCGCTTCTGCTGGGCCTCATTGAGCCCCGATTCCATCTTCTGAACCTCGTCAAATGCGGCATCGGCGGCGGCATGATTCGACCCGTTCGCGGTACGCTGCAAAGCCTCGTAACGCTTCGCAGCCTCGGGACCAAAGACCTCGATTGCTCCCGTCTTTTCGTGCTGATCTTCGGCAACCGCCGCAGACTCCGCCTCCTCCGGCGTCAGCTTCAAGACGCTCGAGTAATCGTGAAGAACTCTCGCTGGCGCCGTCGCCTGGGGAACTGTGGCCGGGAGATTCTCGTTCGGCGAAACAGATTCTCCTGGCGTCCGCACCTCGGGCGCGTTGCCCCCCATGTCCAGGAACTTCGTAGGCGCCTGCGAGCCCCGGCCGATTGCCTCGGCTGCCCGGTTCCACATCGTCTCGTCGATTTGCCCTGGATAAGCTGCTTTCGCCTGCTCGAGCGACATGCCGTCGTCCATGAGCTTTACGACGACACCGAACCGGAGTGGCTGCGGCGTTGCCTGGCGACGGTCCCCGGTCTCGAGCTCGCGGTCGGTTCCCTCTTTCTGCGCCTGCTCGATGTGACGACGGTTCTCCGCCTCGATTGCGGCCCGTTCCGGGTTGTTC
>JBOGJO010000393.1:0-1112 GCA_050747885.1 Thermoanaerobaculia bacterium | reverse complement strand
GCATCGTCTACCACATGACCACAGTGGACGCGCGCGTGTGCCGCGCGGCCGGAGGGGAGTGAGGCTCGACGGAAGAATCTGGAGGCTTGCTCGTTCGCGCGGGAGACACGACGTTCCGTCGGCGAGGAGCGCGCTTGCGTACCGAATCTTCGAGCTCCGCCGGCTGGGCTGTAACCGCCGCTTCCACAGAAGTCGCTCGAGGAGGCCAGGCTCCACACGAAGGGTCGCGCCTGCCTCTCCTCCCTGCCGAGGGACTGGGCCTCGCCGGTGAGTCGGAGTCGATCGTTCCGGAGGCTCCGTAGCGGAAGGCCCGTCGTTTGACGCGTCTTGACTCGGGACTGGCGCTTCCCGGAAGGGGACCGCCGCCCCTTCGGTCGGCAGCGAGCGGCGGCTTCGCCTCTCTTCGAGAGATCCCCGGACACGTCGGGGCCCACACCGCCATCCTTCCATCCGGTCCGAGGCGTCCTCGGCTCGGTCCCCGGACCGTAGCGCGCGATCGCCGAGATCCGTCGCTATGTGGCCCGGCTCTGTCGCTACGATCGGGGCATCGTTGCCGCACTGTCCGGACAAGGGCGCGCACTCCGACGGTCGGCATCCGAATGACCGCGGGCCCGCCGCACGATCTCCGCGAGCCCTCGATTGGATGGGCGCCTCTTCCGTGCATTCAGGTGGGAGTTGCGCTCACTCGCTTCGTACCGAAGCACCGTCGTCGGGTTGGGTCGGTCCGATGGGCCGAATCCCCGCTCGCCATCGGAATGGCGACGCGCACTCCCCACGATCTGCTTGCAACTCCCCGCGGTCCTTCGACAGGACCGGCGGGTCGAAGGAGGAGTCGCCGGGGAGCTGCTCTCGGTCCGCGCGATCCGCGCCAAGCTCCCTGCGTTCCGTCGGTCCCGTCGGAGCGTCCCCGACTCACTCTCCGGATGGATTCGTTCACTAGCGGCAATCCGCCGCATCGTCGTCACGATCCCTCGATCGAACCGGGGCATCCTCGGCTCCTTGTCCGGATGATCCTCCCCCGTTTCCGTGGACACGAAAAATCGCACGCCAGTGCGGTAGGAGTGTTCCCAGATGGCACGGAAGCGAAGGTCTTTCACGGCGGAGTTCAAGGC
>JBOGJO010000392.1:0-22373 GCA_050747885.1 Thermoanaerobaculia bacterium | reverse complement strand
TCGCAAGGGTTTCAAAAAAAAGCAACGGCGGCTCAGCGTTGCCGACGACCTCCGAAGCCAGAAATCCGAAGCCGAGGAGCGCGCCCAGAAAAGCGCACCAGACGGCCGCGGCCGGCTCCCCGAACGTTCGCCGGGACGCCCCCCAGAACGCCCCGAGTGTGAGCGCGAAAAAGAGGGGCGAGGTCAGGAGAGCCGCGCCCCAGGGGAAACGGCCGCCGGCGATGGCTCCCAGCGAATACAGGCATGGCAGGAGCGGAGGGTAATCCGGGTGCAGCAGGATGTGGTCCGGCACTGCGAGGAACGCGACATCGATTCCGCGGGCGGAAGCGAAGTCCTGGCCCTTCGTTCCCCAGAAAAAAAGAAGATCCGCCGAGGTCGCGCGCGCCGTCGCCGCCGCGTATCCGAAGACGATCACGGCCACGGCGGCGGCGGCGATCCCCGGCAGCGCCTCGCGCGGGATTCGCGCGGAACCGCCCCGGCGGCCGCGCTTCGTTCGCGCGAGAAAGACGCCGGCGGGAACCGCGGCGGCAACGAGAATCCCGAGGAGCGTCCACGGGATTCCTGCGGCCGTCAGCGCGAGCATCGCGAGCGTGAACAGAATCGAGCCCGCTCCGAATGCAAACGCGATTCGCCCGGCCCGGGAATCGAAGCAGGAGGGCAGGGCTCGGCAAAAAGGAAATCCGAGCACCGGCACCGCGAGCCACGCGGTCAGAAAAATCAATCCCGTCACGGCACCCTTTCGTAGAGACGGCCTTCCGGGAATCGCTGGATCTCACGGAATCGCGCGTCGGAAAACTCGCCCTCATAGCAGGCCGCGAAGCGGGGAGTTTCGCCGCCCGCCGCCGGGGGAACGAATCGGGCCTCGAAGAGGACGCGGCGGCCCGGCAGCTGGCCGATCGCCACCATGTAGTTCAACCAGTTTTCCGGACTTTGCCCCGACGGAGCAACGATCGCGACCGTCGATCCGGGGGGCGTCGAGCTCGCGATTCGGCTCAGAAAGAGCAGGAGGGGCTCCTCGAACCTCGCTTCGGAATGGGAGACGACCGTGCGAGGTCTCGACAGGGTCAGCGGGCCGAGTTGAGCGATCCGCCGCGCGGAGGCGCCCAGAAGAATCGCGACCCCGAACCACAGGAGAACATTTCGGGTCGATCCCTCGCTTCTCATTTTCTCGGGTCTCGAAAAAGCGTAGCACAACGATTCGGTCATCGAGATCCGTATCCGTGCATTGGTGACGCGAAAGACACGGGACGGAGGATGAGCGCGATTTGCCTCCTGGCCGTTTACACGGGCTCCTGCGCGTTCGCGCTCGTCACGATCGGCCGGTTTCTTCTTCCCGTTTCCCGGCGGGCGCGAATCGCGCTCACGCTCCTGCCGCTCGTTCTGACCGGCCGGGCGTTGCTCAGCGGTTCGTTTTACGGTCCCCTGAATCTCGCGTACCAGACGCCGCCGTTGTCAGCCGATGTCGGATCTCTGGGACCGCGAGAGCTCCGGGACGGAATCCTTTCGGACGTTGCGGTTCAAATGGTTCCCTGGCGAAAAGCGGTCCGCGAGTCCTTGAAGCACGGGCAACTTCCCCTGTGGAACCGATTCATGCTCGGCGGAGACGTCCTCCTCGGCGCGGCTCAGCCCGCGGCGCTCAGTCCCACCACGTTGCTGAGTTGTCTCCTTCCCCTCGCGACGGCATGGACGTTTTCTTGCGCCTTCACGCTTTTCCTCGCGGCGGCATTCGGCTTTCTCTTTCTCTCCGACCTCGGCCTTTCCGGGGGGCCCGCGTTTTTCGGGGCCGCGGCCTGGATGCTGTCGGAATTCATGGTGTTCTTCATCGGCTGGCCGCAGGCGGCGGTTTTCTCGGTGCTGCCGCTTCTCGTTTTTTCTTTGCGGCGTCTGGGCCTGAGGGCTCCGGGCGGTTTCGGCGCGACGATCGCCGCCCTTGTTCTCGTGGCGCTCGGGGGGCATCCCGAATCGATGCTTCACGTCGTCGCGGCGGGCGGGCTATTCCTGCTCTTCGAGCTGTTGCGAAGGCGCGGGAACCCGGCGAAGCCGATCCTGCGGGCGGCGGCGGCCGGCGTGCTGGCGTTCGGGCTGTCGGCTCCCGTTCTCCTGCCGTTCCTGCAGGTCGTGCCGGAGAGCGTGGACTTTTCGTACCGCAGGGCCGTGTGGGCGCACCAGAAGAAATCCCATTCGGTTCACGACGCCCTCGTTCTGGCAGGAGGCGCCGTGTATCCGAACGTCCGCGGGCCTGTTTGGACTTCCTCGCGCGAGCCTCGCGACTTCCTCGACGCGAGCAATGCCTTTGTCGGCGGCCTTGCTCTTGCTTTCGCGGTCCTCGGGATGTTGTCCCGGCGGTCCGAGAAGTGGTCCGTCGCTCTCGTCGGCGCCGTCTCCTTTTCGACGGCGATCGGCTTTCCGGTCGTCACCGACGGGATCTCGAGGTTGCCTCTGTTCGACCTTGCGATCAACGTGCGGCTCGCGGGGGTGGCCGCCTTCTGCATCGCCGTGCTCGCGGCGCTCGGCGTCGAGGAACTTCTCGAGCGCCCGGGCCTGCGCAACCGGGCCGTGGTGGCTGCGGCCGGCGGAGCACTTCTGTGCGGGGGAGTCGCCCTGCGGTGGCGGGGCGCGTACGGCGCGCCGGCCGGCGAGTTCGCGGCATCGATGGGTCTGCTCGCGGGTCCGGCGGTCGTTCTCGCGGTCCTGGCCAGGTCCCCCGCCGGGCGCCGAAGCTCAGTCGCAGCGGGGGCGTTGGCGCTCCTCCTCGCGTCCCGCCTTGCCGAGACGCCGCCGCTCTATCCGACGTTTTCCTCCCGGCTCTTCTATCCTCCGATTCCCGAGCTTTCTCTCCTGCCGAAGACCGAGGAGCCCTACCGGGTCGCCGGGGCCGGAGCCAACCTCCTTCCGAATGAATCCGCCCTGTGGGAGCTCGAAGATCCGCGCGGATACGAAGGGATGACGAGCCTTCGATACGACGCGACGTTTCCGCTCTGGTGCGTCCGGCAGCCCGTCTGGTTCAACCGGATCGACGATCTGACGAAACCGTTCCTCGCTTTCCTCAACGTTCGGTTCGCGGTCGGAGGGCCCAACGACTCCGTTCCCGCGGGGTGGCGCGAGCTCACGCGCGGCAGCCATTGCGCGATCTTCGAGAATCCGGCCGCGCTGGGCCGCGCGTTCATTCCGCGGCAGGTGGTTTTCGCCTCCGACCTCGGCGACGCGATGGCGGGCCTCCGGGAGCTGCCGGAATTCGGCACGCGGGCCGTCATCGAGGACGTTCGCCGGGCGGGGCTCGTCGTTCCGAACGGCCGGGGCACGGTCTCGGTCCGGCGCCGCAACAGCGGGCTCGATCTGGCGGTTTCCGCGAAGGAGCGTTGCTGGGTGATCGTTTCCAACTCGTCCTGGAGCGGTTGGCGGGCGCGCGAGAAGGGAAGGTCGCTGGGCCTCTTCCACGCGAACGGCGCCTTTCTTGCCTTCGAAGTCGAGCCCGGAGAGCATCGAATCGATCTTCGCTATCTTCCCGCGGCGTTCCCGATCGGAGTCGGGCTCGCGGTGACCTCGACTCTGGTCCTCGTTGCGATCGGGCTTCGGGATCGCCGGCGGGAAAAGGCTTCGTCGACCCCGGCCGTCGCTCAGGAAGGATCGGGGTTCAGGAAGGATCGGGTTTGTCGAGATCCCTTCGAATCTCCTCCCCGATGCGGCGCGACACGAAGATCTGTTTGAGATAATTGAGCGACGTGATCGCAAACGGCACACCTACCGCCGAGAACGGCGCGCCCATGGCCGCGAGGGCGAAATGCCGGGCTTTCGCGCCGGCCGTGAATTCCGGATTCGAAAAATTGAACACGCTGCCGTAGTAGCGGAGGACCTGCGAGTACACCTCGGTGATGAGCTTGGAAAACCCGATTTCGTCTCCCCAGACGTAGCACTGTCCCGACCGGACGGTCTCCAGGAACGCCGGAAGCGATTCGCATTCCGCGACCGTGAACACGCGCGCGAGGGGAGTCAGGGTGTGGGCGTCCGAGCCGGCGATGAGCGAGACGCGGCCGTTTTTCGCTCGAACGAGGCTCATGAGGTCGTCGACCAGCCGGTTGTGGTGCGTCGTCATCGCGCCGTTCTTCACCTCGAAGATGTCGAACATCGAGAGCATTTCTTCGAAATATCGCCTCGGCGAGTTTCGCATCCGGTAGTTCTGGAACATGTGGTTGGCCGAGAAGATGAGATCCTCGCTTTTGAGATAGGCGACCAGGTCGTAAATGTTCTCCCGCAGCCGCGAGACTTCGAGGTGCTGGGCTTCGGTCAGGTCGAAAATATTGACGTGAATCCTCTGTCGGGTGTCGGGAAACCAGGTCTCGGCTTCCTCCGAAATGAAGAAATCGGTGGAGTCGGGATGATCGTTCAGGTATGCCTTGCAGCCGTCGATCGAATCGTGGTCCGTGAACGTGACGTAGTCCATCCCGCGCGCTTTCGCCGTCCGGTAAACGTCCTCGGGCTGCGTGTAGCAGTCCCTCGTGTTCGCGATTCGAAAATACTTGAAGGTCGAATAGATCGAATGGCAATGGAGGTCGACTTTCTTGAATCGAGGATCCGACATCCAGTCGACAACCGGCTCCGGGGCGCGGGATTCCATGGGAACGGCAGTTTGGCCCGTGCCCGAATTCGTGTCAAGTCGTGTTAACTTGACGCCGTGTCCCGCATCGCGTTTCGAGTCGTGTTCGGCGCCCTCCTGATCGGAGTCTTCTCGCTCGCGGGATGGGCGTCGTTTCAGCGTTCGGTGCTGGGCCGGTCGATCCTGGTGCCGAACCTGACGGGCAAAGGGATCGACGAGGCGCGCAAGATCGCGCGCGACGCCGGTCTTTCGATCGTGGTCGAACAGGAGAGGGCTCGCTTCGACGACCGCGTGCCCGCCCGGGGGATCGTTTTGCAGCGTCCGGGCGTGGGGTCCTTCGTCAAACCCGGGCAGACGGTGCGCGTGGCGCTGTCTCTCGGGCCGCGGTCCATCCGCGTTCCCGACCTCGTCGGCCTCTCCTCGCGGGCGGCCGCGCTCTCCCTCACGCGCGCCTCCCTGCGCCTCGGAGAGGTCTCGATCGATCACGAGCCGCAGTCTCCCGGCATTTCGGCGCAGTACCCCGCGGCGGAAACTGCCGCCGCCGAATCCGCGCCCGTCGCCGTTCTGGTCAATCGCAGCGCCGGGGAGCAGCTCTTCGTCATGCCGGACCTGATCGGCCAGAACGCCGAAGCGGAAGAGAAGCGCCTGACGCAAATGGGCTTCAAGGTCGGCGCGACCCATCACCAGGTCTACGACGGGCTTCCGCCGAACACGATCCTGAAGCAATACCCTCCCGCGGGGTACCCGTGTTCGCGCCAGGATCCGATCACGTTCACCGCCGCCGGCCCGGAGGCTTCGTGAGCCGGGTTCGGATCGCGCCGTCGCTCTTGGCGGCCGATTTCGCCCGCCTGGCGGATGCCCTCGCAGCCGCTCGCGAAGGCGGAGCCGACCTCGTCCACGTGGACGTGATGGACGGCCGGTTCGTCCCCTCGCTCACGTTCGGGCCCGCGATGGTCGAGGCGCTGCGCCGGGCCACCGACCTGCCGCTGGACGTTCACCTGATGATCGAGCGTCCGGAAGAGACCCTGGACCGGTACCTGTGCGGCGTCCAGTTCGTTTCGGTGCATGTCGAGTCGACCGCCCATCTCCACCGGTGTCTGGACCGCATCCGGATCGGCGGCGCGTCGGCGGGAGGGGCCTTGAATCCGGGCACACCGGCCGGCTCCCTCGCGGCGGTCGTCGACCAGATGGACCACGTTCTGGTGATGTCGGTTGACCCCGGCGCGGGGGGACAGAAATTCATCGAGTCGAGTTATGAGAAAATCCGAGCCGTGAAGGATCTTCTCGGCCCTCGCCGCCTCCCGGTCGAGCTCGACGGGGGCGTGTCGCTCGACAACGTCGAACGCTGCCACGCGGCCGGCGCCGACATCCTGGTCGCGGGCACTTCCGTTTTTGGACGGCCGGATCCTCCCGCCGCAATCCGGGCGCTGCGCGCGCGCGCCGAGTCGGTTCGGGCATGAGCCGGAACAAGATCGCCCTGATCGTTTTCGCGGTGGCCGCGGTTTCGTGTTCGGGCGCGAAGAAGCCCGATCGCGTGACGCGCGACCTTCTTTCCCTTCCCAAGGAGGCCCTTTTCGAGAAGGGGAACGCGCTCCTCGAGAAAGGAAAATTCGAGGACGCGCGCAAATATCTGAATTTCGTCTTCGAGAGCTATCCCAACGATCCCGTCGGTCAGAAGTCGCTCCTGCTGGTCGCCGATTCCTATTTTCGGCGCGGCCGCGGACAGTACGTCGAAGCGCGGTACCGCTATCGCGATTATCTCAGCCGGTACCCCTCGGCCGACAACCGTCCCTTCGTGCTCTACCGTTACGCGCTCTGCTACGACAAGGAGCATGAGAAGGTCGACCGGGACCCGACGAACACCCGCGAGGCGCTCACCCAGTACCGGAACCTCCTGAAGGAGGCGCCGGACTCTCCCTATGCGGCCCAAGCCCGGGGCCGCCTGGAAGCGCTCAACGATCTCCTCGCGGACCACGAGTTCGACGTGGGCTATTTTTATTTCCGAAAGGGAGATTCGGCGGCGGCGTTCGGGCGCTTTCGGTACACCGAGGAGAATTATCCGGAATACTCGCACCGCGACAAGCTCTATTTCCACGCGGGGCAGACGCTTCACCGCCTCGGGCGCGACGCCGAGGCCGAGACGTATTTTGCAAAGCTCCGGGCGACCTATCCCTCGAGCCCCTGGACGGCCCGGCTGAGAAAAGAGCGCCTCGTTCCGGTTGACAAACAAGCGAAAGCCCGTTAAACTCTTCTCCAAGAACCACTTCCTGAGGTTCCTTGAGGAGTAGAGAAATGGGGCGGCAATACTTTCTGAAAACGGCGGCCTTTTTTCTGATCCTGACCTTCTCGATTCAACTGTCGGCGCAGTCGGAGCAGAACCCGGCCCCGATTCCGGAGGCCGTGGGCCCGGCCGTGGTCGAGGCGCCGCAGCCGATGGGCTCGGAGAACGACGTGTACTGCTTCGGGTTCGTGGGCGAGCCGGTCGAACACTTCGACGGCATGATCGTCAGCGGCGATGCCGTCTACGAACAAAGCAGCTTCATGTATCAGGACATCGTGTACACCGAGAACTACGGGGAGTTGCGCGCCGGCGACGAATACTGGCTGGTCAGTCCGATGGACGAAGTCATCGACCTCACGAACGGACGGTCCATGGGACGGTTCTACCAGTACCTCGGGCGGGCGAAAGCGCTTTGCGTGAAAGACAAGTCGGCAATTCTCGAGATCACGTTTGCCTGCACCGAGATCCCCATCGGGTCGTTCGTGAAGCCGTTCGACCCGATCCCGGTTCCGCTCGCCCGCCGCACGAAAATGCTGACGAACTGCGACGACCCCAGTGGCAAGCGCGTCGGGGCCATCATTTACTCGCGCGACAGCGTCGAGGGTCTCTTCACGGGGGCGGACGTCATCATCAACATGGGGGCGGACGCGGGATTGAACCCGGGAGATTTTCTGACGGTGTTCCGGTTTGCGGTTCCGCGCGAGTTCGACATCGCTTCCAACGGCGACCTCCGGCCGTACCGCGCGAACATCGAGCCTCCCCGCACGATTCTCGGCGAGGCCGCCGTGCTGACGGTCGGAGATCACACGGCCACCGTTCAAATCGTTTCCGGATCGCACGCCATGCAGTTGGGGGACAACGTCGAGATCAAGTGAGAAAGACCCCCGGCCGTTGTGGTAGGATTTCCCCCTCGCGTTCAACCCTGGCTCCTGGAAAAATCTTTCTCTTCCGTTCGGCGGGTTCGAGCGGGGAAGTTCGCGAGGCAGGGAGGCGGGGGCGTGGATCTCGATTCGAAACTTCAACAGGTCATCGACGAGTTGTTGACGCATGGAATCAGCCTCGACCTCGCGCGAAAGGAATTCGAAAAAAAGTACATCTCGGGAGCCGTCAAGCTCTCGTCCGGAAACCTCATCCGCGCGGCGCGCTCCCTGGGAATCCACCGCAACACCTTGAGGCACAAGGTTTCGCTGCTCAAGATCCGGCTGCCGAAGGATCGCGCTCGGGCGGAACGACCCCACTAATCCAGCGCGGCGATCCTCTCGCTGCGACGCGTCTGCTCGCCGCTCGGCGGCCTGCGACGTACTTGCTCAGTACGCCTCGGCCTCCTCGGGCTGAGCGGACGCCGTCTCGCGTCGGTCTCGCCGCGCCTGGAGCTTGACAGTCGCCGTGGATTCGCGAGTCTCCTGATTCCGAGCGAAGCTGATCGGGTGGCTGGGACCTGGGCGCAGCTCACAGGGGCTCTCTCGAGAGGAGCGTATGTTTTTTCGCTGGAATGTGCGTGAAATCGATGAGAAGTCGTGTCGCGAAAAAATTTGCCCGAGGAGCGCGCGCGGACAAGATGCCACCATCGGGCGCGCTGCGTCTCCTCGAGGGAGGCCCCGAAGAGCGGCGCGGGGCTCTGGCCATCCCTGGCGGCTGGCGAGTTATTTCGTTTCGCTTTCTTTCTTGGATTCTTTCGCGGGATCGGTACCTTCCGCGCCGGCCTTCACGGAGTTTCGGAAGTTCTTGATTCCCTCGCCCAGGCCCTTCCCCAGCTGAGGAAGCTTGCCGGCGCCAAAGATCACCAGGACGATCAGGAAGATCACGAGCAATTCAGGGAGACCGAGACTGCCTAGCATGCGACTTCCTCCTGCCCGAAGAGCTTAACAGACCGGGCTCGAAGAATCCCGGCAAATTCCCGCTCGGCGGCCCCCTCTCCGAGAAGCCGCAGAACCCTCGCCGTCTGCGAGGCGAGGAAGGATCGGTACGCGGATCCGCGGCCGTCGGCGCAAACCCGCGCAAACGTGCCCGCCGCCTTCCAGCTCCGCTGGAGCGACACGCGCCGGAGGCGCTCGCCAAATCCGGGAGGGCGGGGGAAGGCTCGCTCGAAGCGGCGGCACGCCTCTTCCGCGATTCCCATGTCGGGAGAGACGAGGGTCGCGCGCTCGAAGGCGAGGGAGGCCATGTCGTAGGAGTCGGGCCCGAGTCGCGCGTCCTGAAAATCGATCACTCCCACCTCTCCTCCGGTCTCGAAGAGGTTGTCCAGATGAAAGTCGCGATGGACGAACGTCTGCGGGTGCCCCGCGATCTCGCGGGCGAGCGACGAAGCGAACTCGTCGTGCACGGCCTCCTCGGCGGGCGACAACGGATCGCGCGCGAGGCCGGAAAAGAAGGCGACCCTGGATTTCTCCATTTCCGACCGAAAGAACTCCTCCGTAAACGCGGGATTGGCCAGCGGGTCGTCGGTTTCGGCGACCGCGGCGGCGCAATCGGCCGCGAGCTCCAGCCAGTCGGATCGCCGACGGGGCGTCTCGCTCCAGATGCGCGAGAGCGGCCAGACGCCGAAGTCTTCGAGGATCTGAACACCGTCGCCGCCCTCCGCCAGGACCCGGGGAACCCGAATCCGTCCCGAAAGGGCTTCGCGCACCCGATTCCAGCGGCGCAGGGATTCTCGCGCGCTCTCCGGGTAGATCACGGCGATTGCCGTTTCGTTCGAGCCCGTGAAGAGCCGGGAATACCGGCGCGTGCCGACGTCTCCCGCGAGAGGCTCGACGCGCGAGACGGAAAGGCCCGCCTCCGAAGCAAGCGTTCGGAGCCGGGCCTCTTCCTGCGGATCCATGCCGGCGTTCAGTTGAAGTGGGAGAGAACGACCTTCTTGATGCGGACGGGAGAGTTCGGGTTGTCACGCGAATCCCGCGGAACGGCCGCGATCTTGTCGGCAACGTCCATTCCGGAGGTCACTTCCGCGAACGCCGTGTACTGGTGGTCCAGAAACGTCGAGTCCTTGACCACGATGAAGAACTGCGAAGAGGCCGAGTTCGGGTCGCTCGCCCGCGCCATCGACACGATCCCGCGCTTGTGCGAAACGTCGTTGAACTCCGCCTTGACGTTGCGGACGATTCCCGTTCGCCCCCCCGCCATGAGCGAGTTGTAGACGAACCCGGGCTCCTCTTTCTTCGAGCTGACGACGTAGCTTCCCGTGCCCATGAGCTCCCTTGCGGTCTTCGGGTCTTTCGTCAGCGGGTCTCCCGTCTGGATCATGAACCCGGGAATGACCCGGTGGAACAGGACGCCGTTGTAAACCCCCTGGGAGGCGAGCTCGAGGAAGTTCTGCACGTGGTGCGGCGCCTTGTCGGGAAAAAAGCGAATCGTGATGTCGCCCAGATCGGTCTCGAGCGTGGCCTGCGTGTGCGCGGGGTCCATCTTGCTCACCCTTTTTCCCTTCTGAGCCGCTTCGGCCGCCAGAACGGAAGCGGCGGCGAGCGACGCAACGGCAAGGATCTTGAAAGTCACGGGTACCTCCTTTGGACGTTGGAGAATATCACGCGGTACGATGACGCCTCGTGAATGCGGACGTCGTGATCCACGGCGCGGGGATCATCGGATGCGCGATCGCGCGGGAGGTCGCCGCCGGCGGCCTTTCGGTCGTGGTCGTCGAGCGGAACCGGCCCGGAGAGGAGGCTTCCGGGGCGGCGGCCGGTCTCCTCACACCCCAATCCCACGCCTCGTCGCCCGGTCCGCTGGCCGATCTCGGACGCGCGAGTCTCGATCTCTACCCGGCCCTCGCCCGGGAGCTTGCCGAAGAGACGTCGATCGACGTCGATCTTCGGATGTCGGGTTCCGTGCGGATTGCCGCGGACGAGGACGACGAAAGGGAACTGGCGGAGCTCTTCGAGTGGCAGGACGGCGCCGGCTGGCGGCTCGCGCGGCTCGACGCCGAAGGCCTCGCGCGCCGGACCGTCGGGGCCCTCCATCCCCGTTTTCGTGCCGGGCTCGAATTTTCAGACGAAGGATCGGTCGACTGCCGGCTCCTGGTCCGCGCGCTCTGGAAATCCGCCCGGGCGCGGGGAGCGCGCTTTCGGCTCGGCGAGAGTGTGCGCGCCCTGGCGTTCTCGGGAGACCGCTGCACCGGCGTCGTGACGGACGCTGAAACCATCGGCGCCCGGGTCGTCGTCGATGCGGCGGGCCCGTGGGCCGGTCTCCTCGGCGGCCTCCCGGTTTCGATTCCCGTGCGGCCGGTCCGCGGCCAGATCGTGGAGCTCGTCGCGGAGGATGTGCCGTTTCCGTTTCCCGTTTCCTGGAGAGACTTCTACGTCGTTCCGCGGGCGGGCGGCAGAGTGCTCCTGGGCTCGACCCAGGAGGAGGCGGGCTTCGACAAGCGGGTGACAGCCGGGGCGGTGGCGCTTCTGATCGCGCGCGCGGTCGAAGTTCTGCCGCGGCTCCGAGCCGCCCGTTTCTCCGGCGCCTGGGCGGGACTTCGGCCGGCATCTCCCGATTCGCTGCCTCTTCTCGGAGAGAGCGGCGTCCCCGGGCTCTTGATCGCCACCGGCCACTTTCGCAATGGAATTCTCCTTGCTCCCGTCACGGCCCGGGCGCTGGCGGCATTGATTCTGGGACGGGATCCGCCGGTCTCTCTGGAGCCGTTTCGGGTCGAGAGATTCGCCTTTGCACCCCGGAACGAGTCTTGGTAAGATGGCCCAAGTTGAGGAAAAAAGGCATCTTCGAGGGGTAATCGCAAAATGAGAAAAGTTTTCTACTCGGTCGTCCGGACCGCCGCGGAGCGCATGTGGACGGTCGGCCGCGCGATCGATCGCCGGTACCCGGAGGGATCTTTCCAGCCGAAATGGGCTCCGGCTCCTCTGATCAAATCGCGCGAACGGAGCAAACCGGTCCTCGGCTTCCCTCGCGAGACCGATTCGCTTTGCCCGGGATGTGTCAAAGAGGTCCGCGAACAGATCCTGTCCGGGGAGGCCGACTGGTCGGTCCTCGTCAACAGCAAGGCGGGCGAGATCAAGGCGCGCATCGTCGAAAAAAACGGCTCGATCGTCATGGAAAAGGACTGCCCTTCGCACGGCCACTTCGAGGACGTGATGTCGATGGACCCGGCGTTTTTCGCGCGGCTGGAATCCCTGTATCCGGGCCGAGATTACCGGATCCCGAAAGACGGGCTGCACGAGCACGGCTCGTCCTCCATCAAGTACGGCCGCGGGGCGGTCCTGACGATCGACCTCACGAACCGCTGCAACATGATGTGCAACCCCTGTTTCATGGACGCGAACCAGGTCGGGTTTGTGCACGAGCTGGACTGGGAGGACGTCAAGGAGCTCCTCGACAACGCGGCCGCGATCAAGCCGAAGCGTCAGCTGTCGGTGCAGTTTTCCGGCGGCGAGCCGACGCTGTCGCCCCACTTCCTTCCGGCGATCAGGTACGCGCGCGAGATCGGGTACTTCTCGGTCCAGTGCGCGACCAACGGAATCCGGTTCGCGCAGGAGGAGGAATTCGCGCGCGAGGCCGCCGAGGCCGGGCTGCGCTTTGCGTACCTGCAGTTCGACGGCGTCGGCAACGAGCACAACGAGCATCGACAGGTGGGAAACCTCTTCGACGTGAAGCTTGCGGCGATCGAGAACCTCAAGAAATTCGGAGTCGACGTCACGCTCGTGACGACGATCGTCAACAGCGTGAACAACGACCAGGTCGGCGCGATCCTGAACTTTGCGATCCAGAACATCGACAAGATCAACGCGCTCTCGTTCCAGCCCGTTTCGTTCACCGGGCGCGACGAGGACATCGACCAGGACACCCTCAAGAAGCAGCGTTACACCCTTTCGCATCTGGCCCACGACGTGAAAGACCAGGCGGGCATCGGCGAAGTGATGCGGGACTGGTTTCCGCTGTCGGCCTCCGGACCCTTCTCCGATCTGAAGGACCAGCTGTCCGGTCTGGAGTCGGAGTGGGGATCCATGAAGTGCGGGTGCCACCCCAACTGCGGCATCGGAACGATGCTGCTCGTCGACGAAGGGACGAAAAAATCGGTACCGGTCCCCTCGCTCATCGACGTGGACCAGCTGCTCAAGGACTTCCAGACGATCACCGACAGCGCGCGCTCGAAAGCGATGACGGCGATTCAAGTCGCGCTTTCGGTGCTCCGGAACCTGAAGCCGGAAAACCTGCCGAAGGGCCTCGGCGCGCTCTCGCTCATCAAGATCATGGACGGCCACACCGGCGGCAAGCTCGGCATCGCGAAGAAGAAGCGGTATTCGTGGCGCGTGCTGTTCATCGGCGGCATGTGGTTCCAGGACCTGTTCAACTACGATTTCCGCCGCACGGAGATGTGCATCATTCCGTACGCGACGCAGCTTGGAGAAATCTCGTTCTGCGCCTACAACACGGGAGTCGGCTGGAGGAAGATCGTCGAGGAGATCTTCCGTTCCGCCACGACGGCGGAGTGGTACAGGACGAAGGGCCGCCACAAGGTGTACGCGCGCGGCAAGAGCGTGCCGCTGCCGACGTTGGAGCCCGCGGGGCCCGTGCCGCTCGCCGCGATGACGCCTCCTGCCCACGGCCCGGCCTCGATCGCCGCGAAAACGATGCTTCCGGTCCTGACGGCTCTCGTAAAGTAACCGAACAGGATTTCGCTCGGCCCTGCTCGGGTCGACCCGGCGCCGGCTCGGCAAATGCTTCGCAGGGCGGGTCCTGTCACGGGACTCGCTCCACTTTTCCCGTCGCCGCGAGCCTGACGACTTTGCTACACCCGCGTCGCGACCGGCAAAAGGGAGCTCGCCCCGGAAGCCGCTCCGGGCGGGCTCGGCCGCGGGGCGCATGGCGCTCGTCCGCAGGCCATGAGTGAGCCGCATGAAGAACCGGCGTTTCGGTTGAGAAGAGAGGTGTCGCGGCGAACGCTCGAGGCGCGGGGGACCGATTCCATAGTGATCGACCGCGCCGTGCCAGCGGACGAGTGCCGAGCCCGGCGGCCGAACGGGCCAGCGGCGAGCCGGGCAGAGCGAGTCCTTCTTCGGGGGAAACTTTCACCCTGTCCCCCCGTACACGCGTCCATGCGAAAAATGAGAATTCCTCTGGCTTTGGTGGCGGGTGCTGTTTTGAGCGGGGGAACAGTACTGCGAGCTTCCGCGGGCACGCCTTCGACACGCGACGCCGCGATCAAGGTTGTCGCTCAAATCCGGAAAGCCGACTACGAAGGAGACCGCACGGCGCTCAAACGCCTGCATGGCGAGCTGATGCCGATTCCGGAGGACCCGGCGGCGGCCTCCCGGGTTTTCTATTGGAAGGGGTTCGCGCTCTGGCGCCGGGCCATCAACGGATTCAACGAGCAGTTCGACCCGAAAGAGCAGGAAGACGATTTGACGAACGCGATCGCGGATTTCGACGCGGCGGGCGCGAAGGACTCTCGTTTTGCGGACGCGAAGATCGGAAAGCTTTCCTGCCTTGGTTTGATCGGCTATCTGCACATGAAGGAGCCCGACGGGTTCCAGAAATATGCGCCTCCGATCCGGGCGCTCGTCGCGGAAATCAAGGTGCTCGATCCGGACAACCCGCGATTCATCTGGGTCAACGGCCAGAACGTCTGGAACATCCCGCCGGAGCGCGGGGGCGGGCAGGACAAGGCCATCGAGATGTACAAGACCTCGCTCGAGGCCATACGGAAAAAGGGGAAGTCAGCCGATCCCCTGGAGCCCTCGTGGGCGGAGCCGGAGCTCCTGATGAGTCTCGCGTATTCGTATGCATACAAGAACGTTCCGGATGTGAACCTGGCGGAAAAATACGCCGTCGAAGCGCTCAAGCTCGTTCCCTACTGGCACTACACGCGCGACATCCTGCTCGTCCAGATTCGGGAGATGAAGGAAAAAAAGAGCCCGTAACCCGGGCTCCGGCCGAAGCGCTGTCCCCATTTCGCAGGTTCCGCGATGAAGGAATCGTAGCGAAGAGGAGGGGTGTATGCCGCTTGTGGTGCGAGCGTTTCCGGTTCTTCCGAATCGAGAGGCCGGATTGAAGTCGTTTGCCGCGTCTCTGGCGGGCGAGCGCGGGGCGGAAGCGACCGCTTTCTATCGGGGCCTGGGGGTCCGGCACGAGTCGTGGCACGTGCAGCGGACCGAGCACGGAACGTGGGTGATCGGGGTGACCGACGTCGATGACCCCGGCCGCCGCGCCCCCCAATACGCGGCCGCCCAGGCCGATTTTCACCGCTGGTTCAAGGACCAGGTGCTTGACCTCACGGGAATCGACCCGGACACGCAGCCCCTCGGGCCTCCCACGGAGGTGATCTTCTCCTGGTCCGCGCCTCAGTGATGCGGCGGTTGTAGGATCCCCTTATGGCTGCTGAGACCGATTTCCTGTCGAGCGGGACGGACGTCGTCGGGCGGGCCGCAAGGACCGTTTTTTTGCTCGCCATTCTGCTCGGGGGCATGGTTCTTTTCGCGGGCTGCGCGTCGGCCCCGCCCGCGGACGGGGCCTTTTTTCTCGGGCTCGAGAACCGCTGGGTCGAGGCGATCGCGAAGCACGACACCGCCGCCCTCGACCGGCTGCTCGACGACTCGTTCCTCGACTCCACGTTCCGCGGCGGCCTGAGGACGAAGAAGGATGTCCTCACGGGGCCTCCCGCCGCCGGCCCCTACCGCTCGATCCGGCTGGACGATCTCGCGGTTCGCCGCTACGGGAGCCGAACTGCCGTGGTGACCGGAATCAACGTGCTGCAGGGCGCGTCGGCGCAGGATATTGCCCGGATTCGTTTCACCGACGTCTTCGTCGAGCGGCAGGGCGAGTGGCGAGCGGTCTCGGCGCAGGAAACGCTCCAGGAGAAGCCGTGACGCCGCGAGGGCGGCCGCGCCCCTCCCGTTCGGGGACGACCTGGATCGGATGATCGCGCCCGTGTAGGATTCGCGGGGACGAATTCGACATTGCGCTCCTTCCCGAAACGAACTGACGTGGAAAGAAAGACCTCGTCCAACGCATTCCTGGCTCTTCGAGCCCTCGCGTTCGTCTTCCTCCTGCCCGGCACCTTCGCGGTTTATGCTCCGCTCCAGATCCTCCGGGCCACGGGACGGCTACTTCCGCCGAGTTTCTCGGTTTCTTCTCTGGCGGCGTCGGTCCTGCTGCTCGCCGGGGCGGCCGTCGTGCTGCGCTGCGTGTGGGACTTCTTCGCGGCCGGCCGCGGCACCCTTGCGCCGGTGGATCCCCCGAAACGCCTCGTCGTGGCCGGGCTCTACCGTTTCACCCGGAATCCGATGTACAACGGCGTCCTCGCCGCGATTCTCGGCGAGGCCTGGCTGTTCCGGGCGCCCGTGCTCCTCTTTTACGCATTCTGCGTTCTCACCGGGTTCCATCTCTTTGTGGTGCTGTACGAAGAGCGGACGCTCGCCGGGCGATTCGGCCATGAATACGCCTCGTATCGCCGCCGCGTCCCCCGATGGGGATTCGTGATTCGGCCGGAGCCGGGAGAGTTGTAGGATCGGCGCGGGAGAGATCGGACGATGCGGAAAATTCCGAAACCCGGGACGGACGAATTTCCGGCGTACGCGGCGATGTACATCGATCTGCTTCCGGACGACGGCTCGGTGCTGGAAGAGCTCGTCCGAAACATCGAGACGACGAAGAGACTCGTCTCATCGGTCGCGCCGGAGCGGCTCGCCTACCGCTACGCGCCGGGAAAATGGACGATCAAAGACATCGTTGCCCATCTCGCCGACGACGAGCGCGTGTATGCGTACCGGGCGCTTCGGTTCGCGCGCGGCGACGCGACGGAGCTGCCGGGCTTCGACCAGGAAGCGTTTGCCCGGGGCTCGAACGCGAACGACCGCCCGATCGACGAGCTTCTGCGCGAGCTTGCGGCCGTCCGGGCGGCGACGGTTTTGCTGTTCGAGAGATTTCCCGAGGATGCCCTTCTGAGGTCCGGCATCGCGGACGGAAGCCGGACGAGCGTTCGGGCGATCGCGTATCACCTCGCGGGTCACGAGCTGCGGCACGTCCGGATCATTCGAGAACGGTATTTGAAGCTTCCCGATCAGAATTCCAACCGCCCATGAGAGACGATCCTCGTTCCGGTCCCGACGCGCCCGGCTCCGCCCGGCGCGAAGCGTTCCGGGCCAGCCGATGAGCGCCCCCGATCGCTGCGGCGGCTGCGGCCTCGCCGTCTCCGGCGGGACCGCGGGTTGCCAGTCGATCCGGGACGAATTGCTTTCGAGGCACCTCGGCGAGGCGGAATACCTCGGGGTGCGCCGCCTGTTCGTGGACGTTTATTGCGTGCAGCACCCCGAGCAGTATTGCCCGTCGTTCAAGGCCCTCGCCGCGCACCTGGGGCACCTGTGCTGGTCGCTGGAATTCGGAGGAAGCCGGTCGAGCTCGAACGAGGCGATCCGCCAGTGGGTGGAGCGGAATCCGCAACTCGTCAGGCCGCCCCTGCCGGCCGAGCGCGGAGCAAGGACGGTCGGCGATGTCGCGGCAGCGTCCTCGCCCGCCGAGTATCAGGCCGCGGTGGAGGCGTGGGGCCGGTCGGCCTGGGACGCCTACGCGGAGCTCCAGCCCGTCGTCCGACAATGGGTGGCTTCGGCTCTCGAATGAGCGTCCAAGAACCGAACTATGATGTTTCCTCGCCGTTGACCCGATCGAGATCCCGGGGTCCGGTGGTTGGGAGGTTTTTCGTGCGCCGATCTGTCTGGGTCCTTTTCTTGTTGTTCCCCGTCGCCGCCGCGTCCGCGCGGGGCGGGTACGGGCACGTCGAATTCGCGAACTCGGGGGCGCCTGCCGCCCAGTCCGACTTTCTCGACGGTCTGGCTCTGCTTCACGACTTCGAATACCCGGCCGCGGCGGCCGCATTCCAGCGCGCCGAAGCTGCCGACCCCGGCTTTGCCATGGCGTATTGGGGCGAGGCCATGACGTTCAACCATCCGGTCTGGAAGCAGCAGAATCTCACGGCCGCCCGCGCCGCCCTCGCGAAGCTCGCGCCGACGGCCGCGGAGCGCCGGGCCCGGGCCGGGAGCGAGCGCGAGAAGGAATACCTCGACGCCGTCGAGATTCTTTACGGGGAGGGGAGCAAGGAAGACCGGGACCGGCTCTACGAGGCCGCGATGGCGAATCTCCACCGGCATTATCCTGGCGACGTCGATGCCGCCGCTTTCTACGGGCTTTCCATCCTCGGGACCGCTCATGCCGGCCGCGACGTGGCGACGTACATGCGCGCGGCGGGAGTGCTGGAAGAAGCGTGGGAGAACCATCGCGACCATCCCGGCCTGGTTCACTATCTGATCCATTGTTACGACGACCCCGCGCATGCGCCGCTCGGCCTTCGGGCCGCGCGGGTCTACGCGAAGATTGCTCCGGATGCGGGGCATGCCCAGCACATGACGTCCCACATTTTTCTCGCGCTCGGGATGTGGCCCGAAACCGTTCAGGCCAACATCGCGGCGATCGCGGACGTGGACCGGCAACGCGCCGAGGCCGGAAAGAAGCCGATCGGCTGCGGGCACTACCCGAGCTGGCTTGAATACGCGTATTTGCAGATGGGCGATGCGGGCAAGGCCAGGACCGCCCTCGACCTGTGCCGAACGACGCTCGGGGCCGCCGGAATGGAACCCCACCCCGGCCACTCGATGGATCCGGACGAAAGCCTCGTCAGCTCCTATGCGAACATGCGGCTGCGCTATCTTCTCGACACGGGGGAATGGACGGGGGACGTTGCGGGATGGCCCCAACCCGAGGGGGCCACGCCGGGAGCGCGCCTGGACTTTGCCTTCGCGCGGGCTTTCGGCGCGGTCTCGGCCGGCAGCGACGCCGCGGCTCAAAAGGCGGTGGAAGATCTCGACTCCGTCGGTCGGGAAATCGAGGAGATCGAGGCGAAATCCGGTGATCCGGATCCGAGCTACCGCGTTCGGCCCGGCATCCTCGCGCGGGAGGCCCGGGCCTTGCTGGCAGAACGGCGCGGCGATCTGGCCGGGGCCGAAAAAGCCCTGCGCCAGGCGGTCGCCCTGGAGGAGTCGCTCCCGATCGATTTCGGGCCGCCGACGATCGACAAGCCGTCGCGTGAGCTGCTGGGAGAATTTCTCCTTCGCCACGGCAGCAAACCGGAGGCGCTCGGGGAATTCGAGAAGGCCCTTGCCCGCACGCCGGGCCGCCGACGGGCCTCGAAGGATCTCGCGCTCGCCTCGACTCCCTGAGCGGCGCCCCGCCCGGCCCGCCGGCCGCCCGGGACGGGACCTCTTTGCGGGCGTTGCGCTCAGCCTTTCGGGCGGAAGCTGGCGCGGTTCTCCGGCCCTTCCCACACGGTGACCTCCGCCACTCGTCCGGGCACGAGGCTGCCCGAGGCCTGCACCCGGTCGGAGAAATACCGCGCAAGATTTTCGGCGGACGTGTTTCGTCCCGCAAACGCCGGGTGATCGTTCAGGTTTCGATAGTCGAGCTCGGCGGCGATTCCGCGGACGAGGTCCCGGGCTGCGGCGAAATCGACGGCGAGGTCGTCCGGGTCGAGCGCCGCCGATTCGACCACGACCTCCACGCGGTAGGAGTGGCCGTGAAGCGGCTCCGGTTGGCCGCGAAAGTGGAGCAGGAAATGGGCGGCCTCGAAGCGGGCCTCGACGGTGACCCGGTACGGCATCTCAGCCAAGGACCGTCGCCTCGCGCGTGATCGACAGAGAGACGACGTTTTCGGGAGGGAATTCGAACAGCTCTCCGACGACCTGCTTGGCGGACGCCGTCGCTCCCGCGGCGGGATCGAGGTTGACCCGGAAGCGCAGGCTCCTTTCGGGCTCGTCGAACCGGATCGCGGTCAGCGCCGGAATTTCGGGGCGCGGCCCTTCGGCGATCCGACGCGCCCTCTCCTCGAGGCCGTCGTCGAGCCGGAGGGAGTATTCGGCGGATCGGACCGACTTCGCGAGCGACGGCGCTCCCGGCGCGAGCTCTTCGATGCTCTTCACGATGAGGCCTCCCGGGAGCTTCGCGTTGATGCGCTCCGCGGCGCCGGCGGGAAGCGGGGCCGTGGACTCGAGGTCGAAGATCTCGTGGCGCGATTCCAGCCCGAGCGCGAGCGCCGGTCCCATCGAAAGGCGCATGCGCGGGTTGAAGCCCTCCGAGTAGCTCGCGGGGAGGCCTGCCGCCCGAATGCCGCGCTCGAAAGCGTCCATGGTGTTGCGGTGCGACAGGTACCGGGCATCGCCGAGCTTCGAGAACGTGACCCTCTGCCGCCAGCGCGGCGGCGGAGGGCCGCCTTGAAATCCGGGACGCGCCTTTTCCGCGCGCGGGACATCCGGCATCGATTTCTGACGGTACGCGGCGCCTTTCGCCTTTTCGACGTACGCGGCCGGAGAGGGCGCCGCGGGGAGCGCTGGAAGGAAGGTTTCGGAACGGGCGCCCCCGGAGACCGGAAGGGTGCTCTGCATCGGCGAGGCCAGGACGGTATCTTCGCCGTTGCCCGGAACGCCGCAGGCATAGCAGTGCCCCCACTTGCAGTCTTCGGTCTCGCGCTCGTGCACCGCCTTGATCCATTCGATCTTGAGGAACTTCTTCGTCATAGCGGCGTCGAGAACGTCCCAGGGAAGGATCTCGTCCTGCGAGTAAGCGCGCAGGTAACGGGTCGGCGGGATTCCGCACGCGGCGAACGCTTCGTGCCACGTGTCGTGGCGAAAGTGCTCGCTCCATCCGTCGAATTTCACGCCGCGTTTCCAGGCTTCGTGGAGCACGGCCCCCATCCGCCGGTCGCCGCGGGACAGCGCGCATTCGATTTCCGCCTCTTCGGGGGAGTGGCTCTTCAGCTTCGCCCCACGGACGTTGCGGAGCCGGGACTGGAGATATCGGACCTTCTCCCTGAGCTTCTCGACGCCGTCGAACTCCGCCCATTGAAACGGCGTCCACGACTTCGGAACGAACGATCCCACCGAAACGTTGACGCCCTTTCGCCCGTATTTGCGGCCCTGGGCGAGGATGTCGCGGATGAGCGTCACCAGCTCGTCGAGGTCGGATTCCGTTTCCGTGGGGAGGCCGATCATCGTGTACACCTTGATCAAATCCCATCCGCGCGAGAAGGCGGCGTCGGCGGCCTGAACCATGTCGGCGTTCGTGAACGTCTTGTTGATGACCCGGCGGAGCCGATCCGATCCGGTTTCCGGGGCGAACGTGAACCCCGATTTTCGGACTTCCGACACGGCCTCGGCCAGGCCGACCGAGAAGGCTTCCGCGCGGAGCGACGGCAGCGAGATCGAGACGCGCTGTTCGGACAGCTGCGGCGCCAGGCAGGAGACAAGCGGCTCGATTTGCGAGTAGTCGGCCGTCGAGAGCGAGAGGAGGCCGACTTCCGACCAACCGGTTTCGTCGATGAACTTCTTCGTCATCGACGCGACGCGGTCCGGATCGAGCTCGCGCACCGGGCGGTACCAGTAGCCGGCCTGGCAGAACCGGCAGCCCTGCGTGCAGCCCCGCATGATCTCGAGCCCGAGACGGTCCTGCACGATGTCGACGGAGGGGACGACCGGCTTTTCGGGATACGCCTCGGCCGAGAGCCTCTCGACCCAGACCCTTTTCGCTTTTTCCGGAACGCCCGGACGGTTCGGGGCAATCCTCGCGATCGTGGCGTCGTCGTTGTACGCGACTTCGTAGAGCGAGGGCACGTAGAAGCCGGGGATCTGCGAGAGCTTCCACAGAAAATCGGACCGGGTGAGGTCGGATGCCGAGCTCCGCTCGGCAAAGTCTTCTCGACCCTCGGCCGCAGTTCGCTTTCCCTCGGGATCTCGAAGACCAGCCTTCGCGGAGCCCGGCTCAGACTGATCGGAGGGACGTGAGGCTTTCCACAGCGCGAGCTCCTCGAGGAAGACTGGCAGCGCCTCCTCCGCGTCGCCGATCAAGAACGCGTCGAAGAAGATCGCGAGCGGCTCGGGATTTGCGGTGCACGGCCCCCCGCCGAGGACGATCGGGTCGGATTCGCGGCGCTCGGCCTGGAGCACGGGGATCCCGGCGAGGTCGAGCATGTTGAGGACGTTGGAGTAGTTGATTTCCGCCTGCAGCGAGAAACCGACGGCGTCGAAATCGGCGACCGGCGAAAAAGACTCGACCGTGAAGAGAGGAATTCCCTTCTCGCGCATCCTCGCCTCGAAATCCACCCATGGCGCGTAGGCCCTCTCGCACGCCCATTCGGGCCGGCGGTTCACGATCTCGTAGAGGATCCTCAGGCCCGTGTGCGACATCCCGATCTCGTACGTGTCGGGAAACGCGAGCGCGAGGGTGGCTGCGGCGGCCGCCAGGTCCTTGCGGATCACGTTTCTCTCGAGCCCGAGGTACCGCCCCGGTTTCTCGACGTGGGGCAGGATCGGGTCGAATTGTGGGCGCACCGAGGCGAAACGCATACGGGACCCTCCGCTGGAACCGCCTATCTTAGCGCACCGCTGGACGAACCTTCGCGCGCCGCCCGAACCCTCTGGGCGCCAGCACATTGCGGGCGATCTCGGCGTTGCGGCTCGGGTCCGATCGCTACGGCATCTGTCCCCTCGCCGCGCCTTGACCTCGCCCGCAAGCCGCTGCCGCGAC
>JBOGJO010000391.1:0-9012 GCA_050747885.1 Thermoanaerobaculia bacterium | reverse complement strand
CGCCGGCGTCGTCCCGACGCCGGCCATCGCGGACCTCGTCCTGGAGCGCCGGGCATCCGCCGGTATTTCGATCTCCGCTTCCCACAACCCGTGGCGCGACAACGGCGTCAAGATCTTCGGAGCGGACGGCGGGAAGCTGCCCGACGACGGTGAGAGCGAAATCGAAAACGCGATCGGGGTCCCCGGGGAACCTTTCCCAGGGCCGCCCGGGGCCCCTCCGCCTGCCGATCCCCGGCTCCTCGAGCTCGCGCTGCGCCGGATCGCCGGCGCGTTTTCGGCCCCCCTGGGAGGGTTCCCGGTCCTGCTCGACTGCGGCAACGGGGCGGCGTTCGAGATGGGTCCCCGCGCGTTCCGGGCCGCGGGCGCCCTCGTCGAACCGATCGCCGTGGAGCCGAACGGCCGAAACATCAACGAGAACTGCGGGGCGCTTCATCCCGAGAATCTCGTTTCGCGCCTCGCGGGTTCCGGCTGCCGCATGGGCGCCGCGTTCGACGGCGATGCGGACCGCGCGATCCTCTGCGACGAGAAGGGACGCATCCTCGACGGGGACGACGTCCTGTGGATCCTCGCCCGGGAAGAAAAGCGCGCCGGCCGGCTCGATCCTCCGGTCGTCGTCGGAACCGTGCTGTCGAACTTCGGCCTCGAAACCGCGCTCCGGAACGAAGGGATTTCGCTGGAGCGCGCGGCGGTCGGCGACCGCAACGTCGTGCGCCGGATGCGGGAGACGGGAGCGACACTCGGCGGCGAGCCGTCGGGGCACGTCATTCAGAGCCGGCTCTCCCCGACGGGAGACGGGATCCGGACGGCCCTTTCGGTCGCTTCGCTCGTCGTCCGATCGGGCACGGATCTGTCCCGCCTCGCCGATCTCGCCAAGACGCCGCAGGTCCAGAAGAATGTCCGCGTCGCGCGCCGCGTTCCGCTCGACGAAATCGCGGTCCTCGCGTCGGAGGTCGCGAGCGCCGAGCGGGAGCTCGCCGGCCGCGGCCGCGTGCTCCTGCGCTATTCCGGGACCGAGCCGCTCCTTCGCGTCATGGTCGAAGGCGAGGATGCCGCCCGGGTCGAAGCGATCGCCGTCAAGCTCTGCGAGGTTGCGGAGCGCGAGCTCGGAGTGCGCGGCTAACGCGCCGCTTCAGAATCACGTCTCTCGGAAAATCGTATCGTGCGGCTTCGAGCGCTCGCTCGAAGGACGCCCGTTCGAGTAGTAGTAGAACGACACCGACTGGCGCGACCTCCCCGGCGGGCAAGCCAGAGGGTGCGGATGGCCGTGGTACGAGAAATCGGTCGTCGAAAAGACGACCGTGCGGTTGAAGACGGGAAGAATCCGCTGCACACAGCGCGTCATGTCGCGGTCCCACAGCTCGAGGTGGCCGCCCCATTCTTCTCTCCAATCCTTGTTCAGGTAGACGAGCGCGTTCAAGCGCCGGTCGAGCTTCAGGATCGGGTGCCAGTTGAAGTCTGCGTGGATCTTCAGGAACCCGCCGGGGAGGATCTGGTGTGGGCCGCCTCCCCCGAAATACGGGTCGGGGATCAATCCGGAGATCCCCGTGAGTTTCTCCAGGAACTCGAGCGTCCGCCAGGAGTTCATCAGCTCCATGAACTCCTGGATTCGCGGCCCGACGACGCTCGTGCGGTGGTCGTAACCGAGCTTCTTCTCCTCCGCGTTGTCGAAGCTTCTCCACCCGCCCGAGGCCGGGTCCGGGAATTCCCGCAGAACGTCCTCGAGGGTTTCGTCCGGGAAAAGCCCGTCGATCACCGCGTGCGGAAATGGCTCGGCGGCGGCATAGCCGCTCCGCAGCTCGGACGGATCGGCGAGGAGCTTCAACGCCGGAGGGCCGCTAACGCTCGATCACGTCGCCGAGCGTGCCGGTGTCCACCTGCGGCTCGTTGAAGATCAGCCCCGTCTGCGAGATCGGAGCAAAGACGGTGTGCTGGCGGCCGGAAAATTCCATCCACAGCTCGTAGTAACCGTTCGGCAGGATCGCGACGAGCGTCGCGGGCTTGTTCTTGATCTCCATCGCCGGAGAGAAAACGATCACGCGCGAGGGCAAATCCATGCTGTCTCCTCCCCGCGGCCGGTCACGGCCTGGCGGATTCCTGGGCGCGGTACTCCTTGAGCTTTCGCTGAAGCGTTCGCAGGCCGATGTCGAGCATTTTCGCCGCTTCGCCCCGCCGGCCGTTCGTCAGGCGCAGGGCCGAGAGAATCGCTTCTTTTTCGATCTCCGCCATCGGACGGAGCGGGCCGCCGGCGCCGGCCGCGACCGCGCCGGGCGCCCCTTCCGCGAGCGGGCCAAACAACTCCTCCGGAAGGTCGGTCTCTTCGATCCTCGAGCCGTTGCCGAAGATGACGAGATTCTCGAGAACGTTCTTGAGCTCGCGCACGTTGCCCTGCCAGGGAGCCTGCTGCAGGACCCGCAGGGCCGAGAGCGAAAGCTCCAGTTTCTGACGTCCGTGCTCCTCGGCAAAGCGATCCAGGAAATGCCTCACGAGCAGGGGCAAGTCCTCCGACCGCTCGCGCAGGGGAGGAATCTCGAGCGTGACGACCTTGAGGCGAAAGTAGAGGTCGCTTCGGAATCGGCCTTCACGGACCTCGACCTCGAGATTTTTGTTCGTCGCCGCGATGAGGCGGAAGTCCACCTCCAGGACTTCGCTGCCGCCCACGCGCATGATCCGCCGGTCCTCGAGCACGCGGAGCAGCTTGACCTGGAGCTCGGGAGAGAGCTCGGAGATTTCGTCGAGAAAGAGCGTGCCGCCGTGCGCCAACTCGACTTTGCCGATCTTGCGGGCGATCGCGCCCGTGAAGGCGCCTTTCTCGTGGCCAAAGAGCTCCGACTCGAGGATGTCCCGCGGAATCGCCCCGCAGTTGATCGGGAGAAAGCGCCGCGCGCGCCGGGGCGAGTTCTGGTGAAGCGCATTCGCGACGAGCTCTTTCCCCGTGCCGGATTCGCCGACGATGAGCACGGTCGTTTTCGTCGGGGCGACGACGCGCATCCGCTCGAAAAGCCGCTCCATCGCCTCGCACCGGCCGACGATCGTCTCGAACCCGTAGCGCTTGTCCAGCCGCGACTGCAGCAGGACGACCTCACTCTCCAGCCTCTTGCGCTCCCGGCAGATCATGACGCGTTTGCGCAACCGCTCCCGATCGACGGGCTTCTCGAGGTAATCGTCGGATTCGGCCAGAACGCGATCGGCAATCGAGGAATAGGCCGTCACGAGAATGACCGCGAGGTCGATCTTTCGCCGCCGCACCTCCTGCAGGAAAGCGGCGCCGTCCATTCCGGGCATCACGATGTCGCAGACGGCAACCGTCACTTCGGGATGCTCCGCCGAGTACTCCAGGGCCCGCGAGGCGTCGTCGAATTCCACGACCGGGCCGATCGCGGAGAGAGCTTCGGCCATGGCCCGGCGAGATCCCGGATCATCGTCGATGATCGCGACGACCGATTCGGCGCCGCTCAACTCTCCAGCTCCTCCCGGATCTCGTCCCAGGTGAGGACCGGGATTCCCAGCGCGCGCGCGCGGGCGAGCTTCGAGCCCGCATTCTCCCCCGCCACGACCAGGCTCGTCCTTTTCGATACCGACCCTGCCACTTTTGCTCCCGCCGATTCCAGCTTTCCGGCCGCCTCCTCGCGGGAAACGCCGGTGATCGCGCCCGTCAGGACGACGGTCTTCCCCCGCAGAGCGCCCCCCGTCGAGAGGGCGGCTTCGAGCGCCTCCGAGTCTACCCCGTGTTCGGCGAGTTTCCGAAGAAGCCCGCGGTTTGCATCGTTGCCGAACCACTCGACGATCGCCCGCGCGGTGTTCGGCCCGATCTCCGGCACGGCGGTCAGGTGCTCGAGCGAGGCGCCCGCCAGCGATTCCATCGTTCGGAACCGGCGGGCCAGAATTTTTGCCGCCTTCTCCCCGACGTGCCGGATCCCGAGGCCGAACAGGAGACGCGACAGGCCGGCCTTCTTGCTTCGCTCGATTTGCGCGATCAGGTTCGCGGCGGATTTCTCCCCGTACCGCTCGAGCTCCGCCAGCCGCTTCGGGTCGAGCTCATAGACCGACGCGAGGCCGGTCAGGAGTTTCTCCTCGAACAGCTTTTCGATGAGCTTGTCGCCGAGCCCTTCGATGTCCATGGCGCGGCGGGCCGCGAAGTGCCGCACCGATTCCCTCGCCTGGGCCGGACACGAGGCGTTCACACACCTCACCGCGACCTCGCCCTCCTCCCGGACGACGGGCTCTCCGCAGGCCGGGCACCGGACCGGCATGCGAAATTCCCGCGACGTCGCGGGCCGTTTCTCGACGAGAACGCGCGTGATCTTCGGGATCACGTCGCCCCCCTTTTCCACGGCGACGGTGTCCCCGACCCGGACGTCTTTCCGGGCGAGGTCCTCGTAGTTGTGAAGTGTGGCGCGCCGAACGACCGTTCCCGCGATCGCGACGGGCTCGAGCTGGGCGACCGGCGTCAGCGTCCCTGTCCTCCCGACCTGAACTCCGATCTCGCGGACGACCGTCAGCGCCTCCTCGGGAGGAAATTTGAACGCGACGGCCCACCGCGGGGACTTCGCCGTCGCCCCGAGCCGGTCCTGGACCTCCCTCTCGTCGACCTTGACGACGACGCCGTCGGTCTCGTACTCCAGGTCGTGCCGCTTGAATTCCCACTCGCGAATGAACGCGACCACGTCGTCGAACGACCCCAGTTTTCGAAAATGAGGGTTGACGCGAAAGCCGAGCCCGGCGAGCCGTTCGAGCATCTCGCTCTGGCCGCCGGCCAGCCGGGGCGGATCCGCAATCGAGTACATCCAGGTGTCGAGCCCGCGCCGCGCGGTCTCGCCGGGATCCAGGAGCCTCATCGTCCCCGACGCGGCGTTTCGGGGGTTTGCGAAAATCGGAAGGCCTTCCTCTTCCCGCCGCCGGTTGAGACGGTCGAACGAAGCGCGCGGAAAATAGACTTCGCCGCGCACTTCCATTCCCTGGCGCTCCTCGATTTCGAGAGGAATCGAACGGATCGTCCTGACGTTGGCCGTCACGTCCTCCCCGCGGACTCCGTCCCCGCGCGTCGCCCCCCGGACGAGCCGGCCGTTTTCGTACCGCAGCGCGATCGAAAGGCCGTCGATCTTCAGCTCCGCGACAAAGCCGAAGGGCCGGCCGGCGGAGAGCTTCACGGCCCGATCCCGCCATTCCGACAGCTCCTCGATCGTGTAGGCGTTTTCGAGCGAGAGCATCGCCGACGCGTGCCGCACGGAAGGAAGCGTCTCGGCTGCCTCGCCGCCGACGCGGCGGGTGGGAGAGCTCGGGTCGTCGAATTCGGGAAATTCCTCCTCGAGGCGGCGCAACTCCCGAAGCCGGCGGTCGAATTCCGCATCCGAGATCACGATGCGGTTTTCGACGTAGTACAGGCGCTCGTGGCGCCGAAGATCGGTTCGGAGAGCCTCGATCTCCTTTCGGGCCTGCGTGCGATTCATTCCGGAAAAAGTTTATCGCATCGCCTCGAAGCAAAGCGTGCTACAGTTTTTCGCGACGATGCTGCGCAATGTTTCTGCCGCGGCCATCGCGGCGGGAATGGCCGCGGCCCCCGCCGGGCTTCTGGGCGCCCAGCCCGTTGCCGCATACCGAATCCAGTGCCGATACGACGAGGGAAAACACACCCTCGAAGGGACCGAACGGCTGGACTGGAGGAACCCCGCTTCCCGGCCGGCCGGCGTGCTCCGCTTCGAGCTCGGGACCAACGCGCTGCGAAACAACCGGTCGACCTACTGGCGGGAGGCGCGGGCCCGCGGCCACGAGCCGGACTCCCGGGACGGCTCGTGGGGCTCGCTGTCGGTTTCCCGCATGACCAACGCGTCAGGCGAGGACCTGCTCTCGCAGACGACGTTCGGTCCCCCCGACGGCGCCAACCCCGAGGACCGCACGCTCCTGGAGGTGCGGCTCGAAAAGCCGGTTCCGCCGGGCGCCACGGTGCGGCTCGACATCGACTTCGTCCAGCGCCTTCCGCGCCTCGGCCTGCGAGGAGGATGGAAGGGCGGCTTCGTCCTCGCCAGAGACTGGTTCCCGGCGATCGGGGTCCTGGAGGACAGCGGCTGGCGAACGCCCCCGATCGGGTTCGGATCGGAAGGAGATCCCGAGTTCGCGGATTTCGACGTGCTGCTCGACGTTCCGGCGAAATTCCGGGGCCGGGTTTCCGGATCCGGCCGGCTCCTCGAGGAGCGGGACGCGCCGCGAGACCGCGTTGTTGAACATTTCCGGTCCGAGGCAACCCGGGGATTCCTGTGGGCCGGCGATCCCGACGCGGATGTCCAGACCGAGCGAATCGGGGTCCCCGGATTTCCCGATCTCGGCCTGACTCTGGTGACGCAGTCGGAGCACCGGATCTACCGTCCCCGGCTTCTCCGGGCGGCGAGGATCGCGCTCCAGGAGCTGCAACGGCGGTACGGCCCGTTCCCGTTTCCGACGCTCACGATTTGCGACGTTCCGTGGGGCCCCGGCGGCGCGATCCGGATTTTCGGGCCCGGAATGGTGGCGGGCCGGCTGAGCCTTCTGTCCCCCGACGGGGCGCTCGAGGAGGGTTCTCCCGAGTCGATCGCTTTCGAGGGAATCGCGGCCCAGTGGTTCGAGGAACCGCTCGGGCCCGATCCCGAGGACGCTGCCCCGATTGGGCGCGCGGCCTCCCGATTCGAGGCGCAGCGTATCGCTCGGCTCTCCGACGGCCCCTCCCACGCCGTCCTTCGGTTGTTCGGCTACCCGCTGGTGCTTCGATCCGTCGAGGTCCGATCCGGCCACCAAGCGGGCGGCGAATCCGGCCGCATCGAGGCCGCGCTCGCCACGTTCGGAAAAGTGGCGGGAGAAAAGGAGCTGGAGAGCGCGCTTTCCGCCTACCTTCACGAGTTTCGTCTCCGACATCCGCGCGAGCGCGACTTTCTCCAGGCGGTCGAGAACGCGGCCGGACGCCCGTGGGCCGAATTCTTCCGGAACGTCTTCCAGGGCGGCGGGATCGATCTGTCGGTCGCCAGGGCCGTGTCGAGACCCTCGGCGCCCCCGCTCGGGATCGTCGAGTCCGAGGGAAGGACCGTGGAGGTCTCCGCCGCCCTGGCGCCGCGCCGGCGGGGCTACGACACGGAGGTCCTGTGCGTGCGCCGAGGCAATGCCGTCGTCCCCGCGGAGATCCGTCTGGACTTCGACGGGGGCGCGATCTACCGCAAGGTCTGGGACGGCGCCTCGTCGTGGATCCGACTGCGGGTGGAGGACGGGCCGAGGCTCCGGAGGGCTGCCATCGACCCGGATTCCAAGGTCGATCTCGATTCGAACCGCGGAAACAACGGCCGGTTTCTCCGCGGGGACGCCGCGGCGGCGAACCTGTGGACCGCGCGCGCGTTCTTCTGGTCCGAAAACCTGCTCGACCTCTTCATGGAGCTCTGGTGAGAGATTTCTGGAGCGGCCTCAGCGTGTCCGTCCGGCGCCCTCACTTCGCGATCGCCGTGTGGCTCGTGGAAGCGGCACTGGCGGCGGTTCTCGCGCTCCCCATCTCGAACTTCCTGCATGCAGAGCTCAACCACTCGCTCCAGCGGGACCGGATGATCGCCTCTCCCGACCTGGCCTGGTGGCAGGCCGAGCGCCGGGAGCATCCCGATCTTGCAGGCAATTTTCCGGAGGCCGCGCTCTCGCTCCTCTCGCCGAACGGCGCGGCCGGTCTATCCTCGTTCACGGGAACCAAGGGCATCGCGGCGGCTTTCCTCGGCCTCGGCACTCTCGCGATCGTGCTCCACGCCTTTCTCCTCGGTGGAATCTTCGGGAGCCTCCACGACGATCAAGGAAACAACCTGACGATCTTCGCGCGCGAAGGAGCGCGCCGGCTTCCCGCGTTCCTGATCATCACCCTCCTGGCGGCCTCGCTCTGCGCGGGGCTGTACCACTCCGTCTACTACCTGAGCGGCCGGGCCCTTCGGACGTTCTCCGGAAACCTCCCCGCGGAAGGAAAAGCGCTCGCGTTCGTGGCCCTGCGCGTCGCCGCGCTGGCGGTTTGTCTCACGCTCGTCAAGATCGCCGCGGACGCGATCCGCGTGGCTCTCGTCGAGAGGCCCGACCTCCCGCCGGTGACGAGGTACATCGTCGGAATCGGGTCCGCCCTCGGGAGGCTGCCGTCGATCGTCGCGACGCTCGCATTCGCGACGCTCGCGACCGGGCTGCTGTTTTTCCTCTGGTCGAGGCTCTCGGTCAACTCCGCGGCGACGACCACCGGCGGCGTCGTGCTCCTCGTGGCCGCGCAGCAGGTCTTCGTCTTCCTTCGTTCCATCGTGAAGGTCGGCTACTACGCGGGTCTTCGTACGGCGATCCTTCGCCGCTCCGGCGACGCGCCGAGTCCGCCCCCCCCAGGCTCGAGGAGCGAAGAGTGAAAACCATCCTGATTGCCGACGACCTTCCGGCCCACCTCGATCTCTTCGAGGTCATCCTGCAGCGCGCGGATTGTCGCCTGCTTCGGGCGGAGGATGGAATGGCGGCGCTTCGCCTCGCGCGCGGGGAAATGCCGGACCTGATCTTCCTCGACATCGAAATGCCCGGCATGAATGGAGGAGAGGTCTGCCGCGTAATCAAGGCGGACCCTCGCTCGAAATCCATTCCGATCGTGCTCGTGTCTTCGCACTACGGCCCCGAGTTCGCCGAGAAATGCGGGGCCGACCGCTTTCTGCCCAAGCCGGTCGAAGAGCCGGTTCTTCTCGCCGAGCTCGAGAAGCACCTTCAGCTTCACGCGAGGGGCGAGGATCGCCTTTCCGTCGATTGGCCGATCGCTTTCTGGCGCGAGGGCAACTCCCACCAGGGACGGCTGCTCGACATCTCGCGCACGGGATTTTTCCTCGCGGCGGAGCACCCGCAGTCGATCGGCGCGCGGCTCGCGATTTCGTTTCCCCTGCCCGAAGTCGAAGGCGGCGACCGTGTCTACGTCGGTGAAGCGATCGTCGTGCGTCACGACAGCGCGCAACGCGGCGGAATGGGGTGCCGATTCTTTCGAACCACCCAGACGGGAAGGTCCGCGCT
>JBOGJO010000390.1:0-2247 GCA_050747885.1 Thermoanaerobaculia bacterium | reverse complement strand
AGAAACGGCTCGACGGCGACGAGCGGCCATTCCAGGTCCATCCCTTCGGCAAACGACGGGAGCGCCGTCCGCGGAAGAAGCGGGCGCGGATCGATTCCGCGCGCCGTCAGGTGGAGCCGCCTCCCCGCTTCGCCGAGCCGCGCGACGACCTCGCCTTCGGGAAGCTTCGCGAATTCCCCGACGGTCCGCACGCCCCAGCGAGCGAGCGTGTCGAGGACCTCCACCGATTTTTCCTCACCCCCGGCCCCTCTCCACGAGTTGTGGCAGCTGTTGGACCGTCCCGTGAACGCGGGAGGGGTGGCGGGAGCCGTGGTGAGGAGGCGCGAGAGGGGCAGCGGCGAAAGAAACGCCGCCTCTCTCCCCGGCGGCACGCACAGCGGGGAATCGGGCGATTCGGCCCCCACCCGCGCGGCGAGCTTGCTCCCCGCGACCCCGATTCGCGCCGGAAGCCCCACGCCCTCCACGGCGGCGGCGAGCGATTGGCCGAGGGAACGCTCCGAAGGAAAGAAGCGCTCCATCCCCTCCGCGTCGAGATAGACCAGGCCGTTCCCCGCGTCCTCGATCCGCGGAGAGAGCGTCTCCGCCGCCTCGAGCAGAGCTTCCTGGGCGGACCTCTCGCAGACGGGATCGCTTCCCCGGGCGATCAGGCGCGGAAGCATGGCCCGCGCCTGGGAAAGCGAGAAGCCGACGAGGATCCCCGCTCTGCGCGCCGTTCGAGACGCCGCGACGATCCGGGCCGCGTTGCCGCTGCCGGCGAGGATCGCGACCGCCTCGCCCGAGAGCTCCGGCTCGCTGCGCAGCCGCGCGGCGAGGGGAAAAAGAGGGACGAGGATGCACGCGATGCGGGAGGTCATGCGTCGCCTCGAAGGATCTCGCTCGCCGCCCATCGCGGCTTGACCCCAGCGCCGGCGCGGCAAATGCTTCGAAGGACGGGTCCTGTCACGGGGTTCGCTCCACTTTTCCCGTCGCCGCGAGCCTGACGACGTTGCGACACCCGCGTCGCGAGCGGCAAAAGGGAGCTCGCCCCGTGCCACCCGTCCTTCGCGGAGAACTGCCCGCGCGTTGGCCCCAGCCGCTCGGCCGACTTCGCTCGTGCGCGCGGGTCATCGGCGTCTTTCGAAGGGAGCGTAGATTTTTTCGCCAGTAAAGGCTTGTTTCCTCGAATGACCTTCCTCGCGAAAAAATCCGCCCGAGGAGCGCGCCGGAAATGATTCCACTGAGGTGCGCGCTGCGTCTCCCTGAGGAAGACGCCGAAGATCCGCGCCAGCGACTTCCACGATCGCCTCCTCCACCCGGAACCGCGCCTCCTCGGTCTGCCCCGGCCGCTGCCCGCGTCTCTTCTCGAGGATGAACCGCGCCTCGATCCCGCAGAGGAGCCTCGGCGAATCGCCCGTTCCGCTCCACGCGGCATGCCGTCGCCGCACGGTCACGACCGCGTCCGAGGCCGGGCCGGCGACGGGATAGGGAGTGAGCAGGAGAAGCGCGATCGAGTGCCCTTCCGCGCTCCGGGCGAGTCTCATCCACGACGCGTCAGGAACGCGATGCCCGAGGGGCGGCACGCCGAGGTCCGCGACGACGAGGGGAAATCCGGCCGAGAGGACGACTTCCGCCGCGAGGACGGCGTCTTTCAGCCGCCTCGGCCGGATCCAGAGGAGGCGGTCAAGCTCGGCCCCGGCGGCCTGCGCGTCGTGCGGACCGAAGTGATCCCCGAGATCGATGAGCGCGGCGTTCTCTCCCGCCCGTGTGGCCGTCGCAAGCGCCGAAAGCGCGATCCCCATCCGCCCGCTCGATCGCCCTCCGATGATCTCGACGAGCCGGCCGCGCGGCAATCCGCCAGAAAGGAGCGCATCGAGCCGTCCGACGCCCGTCGGAAGCGGCGAATCTCTTCGCGGCCCGGCGATCTCCGAAGCGCGGAAAACACCCGTTTCGCGCGGGAAGGCGTCTTCGAGAGCCGCGAGCTTTTCGGAAAGGGAAAGGAGCGCCATGGATCAACTCCAGGCCGGCTACTTTATGGCGTAATAAAGGCGTAAGTCAAACGAGGACTTTGCTCGTCTTCGGGCACTCTCGGAGACCCCGAGCGGTCTTCAGCGCTTCCCTCGAACGGAGTGCTCAGGCGGGTACTCGTTCGCGCGGGAATCGGAACTCGGCGCCTTGCGCCGACCGCTGCGGTGTGAGGCTTCGCTAGACAGCGGGCGCTTGGAGGCCCGTCGGGGGTCTTCGGTGGGACTCGCTTGCCGTCTCGGGGCT
>JBOGJO010000389.1:0-1166 GCA_050747885.1 Thermoanaerobaculia bacterium | reverse complement strand
GCGCGCCTGAAGAACGCAGGCGAATTCCGGTCCGCGGGGATTCAGCCGTCCGTAAAACTACGGGACGCGCCGCGTCGTACTCATCGGGAGAGTGCGCTACTGCTTCATCAGCGGTGGCGGGGGTCTTCCCAGAGGCGGATGCCGCCGAGGATGCCGGCGGCGTTGTCGACGACGGTGACGTTCTCGGGGAGCTTGCCCTTGAGCTTCTTCGCGTTGCCGCCGCCGAGATAGAGGTGGTCGAAGTTGGTGAGCACGCGGAGGTTCTCGATCGCCTCGCGGACGCGCTTGTTCCACTTCTTCTTGCCGGCTTTCTTGCGGGCGGCGTTTCCGAGCACGCCGTCGTAGTCCTTGCCGGGGCGGAAGGGGAGGTGCGCGACTTCCAGGTGAGGGCAAAGCTCGCCCTCGTGGAAGATCGCGGTTCCGAAGCCGGTGCCGAGCGTGGCGACGACCTCGAGGCCGTGACCGCTGATCACCGCGTAGCCCTGCACGTCGGCATCGTTGAGGACGCGGCATGGTTTGCCGAGCGTCTTCTGGAGCGAGTGGGCGAGGTCGAAGCCGGCGAAGCGATCGGTGCCGAGATTCGGCGCGGTCTTGATCACGCCGTTGCGCACGACGCCGGGAAATCCCCCTCTGGAGCTGCCAGCCTCTTCCGGATGTCCGGATTTCCCGGACTCCAACGTCCGGAAAACCGGACTCTCGATGCCCCGTGGCTCCACTCGGCTCCAACCGAAACTTCGGACGGGGCGACGGATCGCAGATTTCTTCATTTATCGCGGCCCGCATCTGCGCGATTTCGCCGCGCGAGCCCCCTGCATCTGACGGAGGTTGGCCTCGGACGTGCTGCGTACGATCAACGTGGCAACGACCCTCGACTTCGAGCTCGACTGGACGGACGACGTCCTCGACGAGCCCCTCTGGAGCTGCCAGCCTCTTCCGGACGTCCGGATTTCCCGGACTCCAACGTCCGGAAAACCGGACTCTCGACGCCTCACGCCTCCAGTCGAAACTTCGGGTGGGCGACGAAGCGCAGATTTCTTCATTTGTCGCGCCGCGCATCTGCGCGATTTCGCGGCGAGAGCCCCCTGCATTTGGACGAGGTTGGCCTCGGACGTGCTGCGTGCGATCAACGTGGCAACGACCCTCGACTTCGAGCTCGACTGGACCGA
>JBOGJO010000388.1:0-1028 GCA_050747885.1 Thermoanaerobaculia bacterium | reverse complement strand
TAGCTCCCCTGGTCGAGAAACCCGTTCAGAATGCCGTCTCCCGGTTTTTTCGATGACATCACGCCTTCCCCATCAAGATTTCAAAAAGACGGATCAACTCTTCCTCCGACGCAAAATCGATCGCGATCGACCCGCCGCGCCGCCGCCGCTGCAGCCGCACCTTCGCGTGCAGGCGGCGCGAGAGCTTCTCCTCCGCGTCGCGGCTGAACGGGTCGCGCTTCTTTTCCTTCCTGACCGTCATCGCGGGACGGGACATCGCGGCGGCGCGCGCCTCCGCTTCCCGAACAGACAGTCCCCGGCGGACGATCTCGTCGGCCAGCCGCATCTGATCGTCGGCGGAGGAGAGCGCGGCGATGGCCTTCGCATGACCCGCGCTCAACTCTCCGCTCCGAATCAAATCCCGGACGTGCGACTGTAACCTCAATATTCTCAATGAGTTAGCTACCGTCGAGCGGTCTTTCCCGACCTTCTCGGCGATCTGTTCCTGGGTCAGGTGGAATTCCTCCCGCAGGCGGCCGTAAGCCGCAGCCTCTTCCATGGGATTCAAGTCCTCCCGTTGAAGATTTTCGATCAGCGCGATCTCGAGCCTCTCTTCGTCGTTGCGCGGCACCCGGACGACCACCGGAACTTTCGTCAGGCCCGCCTGCTTCGCGGCACGGAAGCGCCGCTCCCCCGCAAGGATCGTGAACTCCCCGTTCTCGGCCGGAGCCACGAGGATTGGCTGGACGATGCCGTTGGACTGGATGGATTTCGCGAGCTCCGCAAGCGACTCGGCCCGAAACGACGTGCGGGGCTGCAGCCGGCCCGGGCGGATTTTCGCGACCTCGACCTCGCGAGAGCCCGACGGATCCCGCTTCTCGTCCTTGCCGGGAAGCAGGGCCGAAAGGCCGCGGCCGAGCGGCTGCCGCTTCGGGCTCATGAGGCGAGCACCTCGGCCGCGAGGGCGAGGTAGGCCTCGGAGCCCTTGGACTTGATGTCGTAGGCGAGGATCGGCTTTCCAAACGAGGGCGCCTCCGCGAGGCGAACGC
>JBOGJO010000387.1:0-1268 GCA_050747885.1 Thermoanaerobaculia bacterium | reverse complement strand
GCTTTCCGGTGTGGAGAGTCCTCCGGATCAACTCTCGCTCCGGCAGCGGGCCTTTGAGAAGCGCGCCGAGACCCCGCGCGGCGATGCGGTACGCTTCGAGGAAGTTCCTGAGGAACGCGGCGTAGGTGAGCAGCCATTCGCGCCCGCTCCAGCCCAGCCGTCCTGGGCCGGGGGCGAGCAGTCCGGCGTCGTCCGTGACGACCTCCCCGACGGCGCGCATGCGCTCCACCGTGTCGGCGAAGATCTCCGTGAAGGGGGCGTCGGCGCGAAACCGGAACTCGTGCTTGAAGAGCCGCGACAGCTTCTGGACGCGGTCCCTCACTATGTCGAGGGGCATGGGCGGCCCCGGGCTGGCGAAGAGAGCGACCGATACGAGGCTCCGTTCCACGAAGAAGTGCAAAATCATGTTCTTCGACGTGTCGAGTTCGAGCCGCTTCGAATCGGGGATCGTGTAGATGGTGCCCGAGCCGACCTGACTCGCCTCCGGGCGTGTTCCGACGTCGGGCTCCGCGGGCGCGTGCGCTTCGATCAGCGCCGCGTCCGTGAAGAGCTGCGCGGCTTCCCGGATCGCTTCGGGCCGGAGATTGCCGGAGGACGTGGCCGTGCTCGGCGTCATGCGCGCTTCCAGCTCGCACAGGACCGTGAGGAGTCGCGCGCAGCGATCGACGAGCTCGTCGTGCGGGAGCCCGCGGTACAGGTGCGAGAGGAGCGCCAGCGCGGTGAGAGACCCGGGCGTCACGGCGGTGACGCGGTTGATCTCATCCATCACGCGATTTCCGAGCCGCGTCACGAGCGCGCGTCGCTGCGAGGGGCGAAGCTCCGAGCCGTGCGCGAGACCCACGTCATCCCGGATGTCGTCCAGCGTGAGGATCGCGCCGAACTGGAGGTTGATTCGGCCGTACCGGTGCCTGAGCACGTCCGTCGATCTGAGGAGGCCGGCCGCGTCCTCCTTCACCTTTTCACCGCCGGAGAGATCTCGTCCGTAGGCGCCGGTCTCGACGATGCGCTCGTAGCCGATGTTGATGGGCACGAAACGCGCTTGCCGCTGCGGCACCGAGAGTGCCGACTCGACGATCATGCCGAGGAGTCCGAATTTCGGCGCGAGGAGCTTGCCCGTGCGGCTGCGCGCGCCTTCGACGAAGAGCTCGATCGGGAACCCGTCGCGGATGAGTCTTCGGATGTACGTATCTACGACGGAGGAGTAGAGCCGGTCGCCTTTGAAGGAGCGCCGGATGAAGAACGCCCCGGCGCGCCGGAAGATCGGGCCG
>JBOGJO010000386.1:0-17412 GCA_050747885.1 Thermoanaerobaculia bacterium | reverse complement strand
TGCCAGGAGACGCCCACGACCGGTTGGAGCGGCGAGGAGAATCGCGGATCCCGCCACCACGGCGGCTCCGGCGCGGATTCGCGAGCGAGGAAGTTCGCGTACGCGCGATTCGTCACGGCGGTGCGTCCGAGGCGAAACGGCGAAATCGCGTCGCCGCCCGGAATCAAGACCGTGTCGGGGACGAAGATCTTCGCGCTCGTCTCAACCACCGCGTTCCCTCATCTTCCGCACAGCTTAAGCCCGGGAGCCATCCCCTCTCCTGTGGGCAGCCTTTAGACCGGTCTGTACGCGCGGGAGGGTGGCCGCGCCGAAGCTCGAAGAGCGAAGGCGGGCCGGGTGAGGGGTCGCCTGCAGGGCCGCGGTAAACTCCCTTCGGAGGTAGTCCGATGACGAAAATGCGCGCTGTCGTGGTTTCGAGTGCGAACGCGGCGTTCGAGCTGGTCGAAAGAGACATCCCGACGCCGGGCCGTGGGAAGGTCCGACTCCGAATTGACGCGTGCGGCGTGTGCCACTCGGACTACTACACAAAGCTCGGCACCTATCCCTCCGTCACGTACCCGCGCGTGCCGGGCCACGAGGTGGCCGGTGTCGTCGATGCGGTCGGCGAGGACGTCGGCGGCTGGAAGCCGGGCGACCGCGCGGGCGTGGGATGGCACGGCGGAAACTGCGGCTGGTGCGACGCGTGCCGGCGGGGCATGTTCGTGAGCTGCCGGGTCGCGCCGCAGGTGACCGGCATCACGATGGACGGCGGCTATGAAGAATTCATGATCGCGCCCGCCGGAGCGCTCGCCCATATTCCGGACGAGCTGACCGCCGCGGACGCCGCCCCCTTGATGTGCGCGGGCGTGACGACGTTCAACGCGCTTCGGAATTCGGGAGCGCAGCCCGGGGACACGGTCGCCGTCCTCGGCGTCGGAGGGCTTGGCCATCTCGCCGTTCAGTTCGCGTCGAAGATGGGGTTCCGGACAATCGCGATCGCGCGCGGCGCGGAGAAGGCGCCGCTCGCGAAGGAGCTGGGGGCCTGGCGATACCTCGACAGCCAAAAAGACGATCCGGCCGCCGAGCTCGTCAAAATGGGCGGTGCGCGCGTGGTCCTCGCGACGGTGACGAACGGCCCGGCCATGAACGCCGTGATCCCGGGTCTGGGCCTGAACGGCCGCTTCGTAGCCGTCGGAGCGCCTCCGGAGCCGCTGCAGGTGGCGGCCGGGTTTCTGATCGGGGGCCGGCGCGCGATCTCGGGATGGCCGTCGGGCTCGTCGATCGATTCGCAGGACGCGCTCGCGTTTGCGGCCCTGACGGGAGTCCGCTCGAGAAACGAAATCTTTCCCCTCGAGCGCGCCTCCGACGCCTACGATCGCATGATGAGCGGCAAGGCGCGGTTCCGCGTCGTGCTGACGATGGGTCGAGGGTAACCCTCACCCTCCGCACCCGCGGTGCTCCACCCTCCCGCGTTTACACATCGATCTAGGGCTGCCCAGAGGGAGAGGGGACAGCTCAAGCCCCGGGGCCATTCTTCCCTCACCCGCCGCTGCGCGTCGGCCTCTCCCACAGGGAGAGGCAACAGCTTCCCCGGTTTGCCATTCCCTCTCCTGTGGGCAGCCTTTAGACCGGTATGTAAGCGCGGGAGGGAGGCACGAGAGTGCCGGGTGAGGGGTCGCCCGGGAGAGGCATCAGCCCTAGCCACGAGGCTCGAGTTCTCGCTCTATCGTCGCCAGAACCGACTCCAGGTTTTGCAAGACTTCCGCGTTCCAGAACCGGAGAACTCGCAGGCCCAGACTCTGAAGGTATTGCGTTCGCAGCTCGTCGTACTCCCGGACGTCGCTCTTGCCATGGGCTGCCCCGTCGACCTCAATGACGAGCCTTCGTTCATGGCAGTAGAAATCCGCGATATAGGGACCGAAGAGCTGCTGTCTCCGAAATTTTGCATCTGCGAGATTTCGCGAGCGAAGGGCATCCCAGAGAATTTTCTCTGCCTCTGTTTCTTCGCGGCGCATTCCGTTCGCTCGCCGCTGAAGCATTCGGAATACCTCGAGCTTCATGGCTGGGAACCAAGTCTAGCCCCATGGGATTCCCTCACCCGCCGCTTCGCGTCGGCCTCTCCCAAAGGGAGAGGCAACAGCTTCCCCGGTTTGCCATTCCCTCTCCTGTGGGAGAGGGGGAACCGCCGCAGCGGTGGGTGAGGGGTGGCCCTCCTATGCCTTTCCTGGCGACAGAGCCTCCCGCCACTCCCGGATCTCCCAGCTTGCGACGACGCCTTCCCGGATGAACGGGTCGCGCTTCGCGAATTCTTCCGCCGATTCCCGTGTCCGAAAAATGCCGAGAGCGCCCTGTCGCGGGTCCGAGAAGGGCCCGATCATGAGAAGGTCGCCGCGGTCCTGGAACTCCTTCCAGGAAGCGGCGTGCTCCGGGAAGAGCCGGCGGGCGAGGTCGAGGTCGGTGGCGCCGCTGTACATGAGTGCGTAAAGCATTCCGGAAGCATAGCGTGAGTGTGTGGGCGCGAATTTCGAATTCTGAATTCTGAATTCTGAAGGACGAGTTTTGAGCAAGCGATGCGCGAGATAGGGCTGCGGCGGTTGTAGAATCGCCGGGTCGGTTGTCAAAGGAGGGCGTATGTGGCGATCTCGATTCCTTTTCGCGTCGATCTTCGTGTGTCTGGTGGCGGCTGGGGCGGCTTCGGCGCAGACGGCCTATACCACGAAGGACGCAAACCTGCGGGCCGGGCCGAGCCGCGATTATCCGCTCGTCGCGCGGCTTCCCTACGGAACCGGTGTCCAGGTGGCCGGGTGCCTCAACGACTGGTCGTGGTGCGATGTCATTCTGCCGCAGGATCGAGGGTGGATTTACGCGGGGAATCTCGACTATCCGTACGAAAACGGTCAGATACCGATCGTAACCGGCGGGGTGTATCTGAATCTTCCGATCGTGACGTTCTCGGTCGGTCCGTACTGGGACAATTATTACCGGCAGCGGCCCTGGTACGGGCAGCGGGGCGTCTGGCTGAGTCGGCCGCCCGCTTCTCACTGGCGCGGAATCGCCGGGCAGCACCAGGCTCCGCGCGTGGTTCCGACGGATCGCCGCCCCACGAACTGGCATCCGCCCGGCTGGCACGCGGAGGCGAGCAATCCGGGAAACGCGAGGGTTCGCCCCATGCAGCCCCGGGAGGCGCATCCCAACGGGAACCACGGCCGTTCCGCCAGGCCGGCTCCCCAGCAGAAGCGGCCCCCGAATCCTCCGAAACACGATCATGGAAAGGGAAACGGGCACTAACGAATTTCGCGATCTCCGATTCGACGTAATCCTCGTGGCCGACCAGGAGGTGGCCGCCGGTCGGGTAGCCGATGAACCGGGCATTTCGGATGTGGTTGGCCGTGTAGCGGGCGGGTTCGTAGGTGCGGTAGCCGTCGTCTTCGGTGCTGAAGACAAGGGTGGGGGCGGTGATGGCCTCGAGGTCGTAGCGCGTGAGGCCCGCCACGACGGCCGCGTCGTTGACAAGGCCCTGCCGCCGCGGGGTCACCGGCAGGATGTGGCGCAGCATCATGTCGATGCGCTTCTTCTCCGGCGCGCTCGCGCGGGCGACGACCTCGTGGGGCGTCGCAAGGATCGAGCGGATGGCGAGGGGGCGAAAAATCCTCGTCAGGATCCAGAAGAGGTAGTCGGAGCGCAGCGCCGTGTCGAAGAGAGCCGTCACGCCGAAGGGGCTTCGGATGGAGGGGGCGCCGCCGGGGCGGGGAACGTAGACGGCCGGGACGAGGAGGACGAGAGCGGCGGCGCGGTCCGGATGGCGGATCGCGAACTGGAGCGCCGACGGTCCGCCCGCGGAGGCGCCGATGACGGCCGCGCGCGAGATGCCGAGCGCATCGAGAAGGCAGGCGTGCGCGTCGGCCTGGGCTGCCGCCGACGCGTCGTGCGGCATCGGCGTGCGGAGATAGCCGAAGCGCGAGACGGAGACGACGCGGAAGCCCTTCGCCGCGAGCCAGCCCGCGAGGTCCATGCCCTGGTCCCACCCGCCGCCGGCGCCATGGACGGCCAGGACGGCCGGTCCCTGCCCGAGAGAGGCGTACTCGACCGGCCCGCACGGCGTCTCGGCGATCGCGCTGCCTCGCGTGATGCGCGCGCGCTCGCGGGCGATGTCGCGCCGGTAGAAGACGGCCGAAACGGCGAGCAGGGCGGCGCACGCGATCAGGCCGATGAGCAACGCGCGCTTCATGGGTCGATCCTGCTTCCGGCCGACCGGCAATGGCAAGAGGACTTCGCTCTGTCCCTGGACCACTTTCTATGACCTGCGAAGTGGACAGTCTGGTGGCGAGACGGTGTCTAAGTCGCTTATTTACAATGGGGTCATCATGGCGCACTGCTTGCGATGACCTCATGATGCCGCCAACAAGTCGGCGGAGGAGGTGTCAGATGAGAAAGGGTATTCGCATTTCGCTCGGGGCCGCGGTGGTGACGATGGGCGTCGCTCTCGTCGGCGCGCCCGCCGCCAATGCACAGGTTCGGTTCGAAGGCTCGTTTCCGCTTCCGCACGGCCGGATCACGATCGGGAGCGGCGGCGTTCGGTTCCAGGTCGGAGGATTCGTTCCGCGCGGCTACGCCGTGTACGACGATCCGGACTACGGATACGGGTTCTACGACGGCGACGAGTGGATTCCGTGCGGACAGCAAGACGGCCGATGGGTGATCCTCGGGAGCCCGGTGTACCTCGGCAACGGGTACGCCCGTCCCTATTACCGCGATCGAGGGTTCGAGCGCCGGTCTGCGTACGCGCCCAACTTTCAGAGGGGCGGCGAGTGGCGTGGAAGCGTGCGTTCGGATCGCTCGTTCCAGGGCGGCCAGCGGTTCGCGCCTCAAACCCGCCAGTCCTGGAACGATCGAGGCTTTCGGGGCGGTGAATCCCGGTCCCGGGAGAGCCGTGGAAGCCGAAATCAGAATCGGCGCCAGTCCGGACGCGACCGTCGAGGCCGCGGATAGGGGTTCTTCATCCGCCACGATCGAAGCTGAATCGATCTCCGGGTTTCCTCGACCCGCCCCGGGAAGTCGGCAATCTCCTCGTCGACAGCCTGTGGCGGGTCGAGTTTTTTCCCGGCGGCCACCCTCCCGCGTTTACACATCGATCTAAGGGCTGTCGTTCCCTCTCCTGTGGGAGAGGGTGGCACCGCAGTGCCGGGTGAGGGGTGGCTGTGGGAGAGGGGGAACCGCCGCAGCGGGGGGATTCCCTCACCCGCCGCTTCGCGTCGGCCTCTCCCACAGGGAGAGGCAACAGCTTCCCCGGGGCCGTTCCCTCTCCTGCGGGAGAGGGGGAACCGCCGCAGTGCCGGGTGAGGGGTGACGGGGTTCCCCGCTCTTCAATGGGGAGAGGGCGGTCAGTGTGGCGCCGGCGCGTCGGCCTTCGGAGCCGGCACTGCCGTCCACGTGGCCGATGATCTCTGCCGGTTCTCGCCTCCACCGTGCCCGCCGCCATGGCGCCCGCGGTTTCCTCCGCGCCCATAGCCGCGCGACCCTTCACCGCCGGGCATTCCTTCCTGACTTCCGCCTTCCGCGCTGCCCTCGTTTCCTTCGTCGGTTGCGCTTTCGGCTTCTTTCTTGCGCGCTCGCGTCATCGTGCCGGTGAGCGTTCCGTCTTCGGAAAACGACCCGGTGAGCTGCTCGACGCCGCGACCGTCGTCGATCTTCCAGACCATCCGGTCCTTCGAGACCCGAATGTCGGAGAGCCGGCGGACTTCGCCTCCAATTTCCGTGAAAGAGCCGGTGACGAAACTCCCGTCATAGGAAAAGTGCAGTTTGCCGTCGATTTCGCGGGGTCCGGCCTTCATCGTGAAGATCCAGTCGCGCGCGAGCCGCCGGGCGCCCGACGGATCCGGGGTGTCGGGGAGGGACTTCTCTCTCTCGGTCGACGCGCACCCAACGATCAATGCGAGAAGCCCCATCAGCGAAATGACGGCGAATCCCTTCATGGCAACACCTCCCCAGGGTTAACGCGGCGAGCGGGCGGGACGTTTCAACGTTGAGAATGGCAGCGCGGAGACCCCGCCGAAGCTTCGCCGCAGCGATAAGATGCCGGGCTATGGAAAGAAGACTTTTGGCGATTCTCGCCGCCGCCTTCTTGTCGGCCGGCGCATCCGGCTCGGAAGCCCCCGCGGCGGCGGCACAGGCCGGTCTCGACGCGTTCAACCGAGCCGTCGTCGAGGCGACGAAAAATATGGACAACGCCGCGAGCCTTGCGCTGTGGGAGGAAGACGGCGTGAGCGTTCTTGCCGGCGCGAAGCCCCTGGTGGGCAGGCCTGCGATCGCGGCGTTTCTGGAAAAGGCCACATCGGGGCTCGCCGGCGCGCGGATGGAGTCTTTCACGATGGACTGCTCGACAATCGCGGTTTCCGGCGATTGGGCCACGGAAAGCTGCGTGGAACATCAGGTCGTGAGGCTTTCGGGCGGCAAGCCTCCGTTCGACGGGCGGGGAAACCTGCTCTACTTGCTGCACCGGGGAGACGGCGGCCGGTGGCGAATCGGGACGGAGGTGTGGACGCCGGCATCGGAGCGGGCAGCACCGCCGCCCGAGAAGTGATCGCGCGGCGATTTCCGATTCGGTTCGATCGCTGGTACGGCGTTCTGTCGCGGCTGTGTCTTCTTTTGCCTTCGCAGTCCTACGTGGACGTGGACCCCGCGGAGGTTGCGGTGAAAATGGGGTGGGGATTTCGGGCCCGGTTCCCGAGATCGGCCGTGAGCGGCGCGGCCCCGGCCGGCCGGCGGTACTGGAGCCGGGGCGTGCACGGGTTCTTCGGGACGTGGCTTGTGAACGGCTCGGGCGACGGCATCGTCTCGGTTGCTCTGGCGCCGCCGCAGCGCGCGCGGGTGATGGGTTTCCCGGTTCGGCTGCGCGAGCTGCGGGTGAGTGTGGAAGATCCCGCGGCGTTCATCGAAGCGGTTCGGAACGGCGGCTGATTCGACGGCCGCCCCTCTCGCTCGCGGGCCCCGGGCCGCTCCCGGCGGAAAAGTTCGAGACCTCCGCCGGGAGCGCCCGCGGAATTACTTTGCGGCCGTGGCGGGAGCCGCCGGCATGGGCATGAACACGTAAGCCCGCACGCTCACGGCCGACCAGCGCCCGTCCCTCTTCAACGCGATGAACGTCACGTTGTGCCGGAAGTCGGGCATCGCCTTCCCATCCGGGGCCTTCATTCCTGTGACGACGGCCACCCAGTCCTCGATGGCGACGTTGGACCCGATCTCGCGGAGGGAAGTCGACTCGACCTTGTACGTCGTGGGCTTCATCACGCCGCTCTGCTCTTCCACGAACAGCTTCTCGATGGCTTCCCGGCCCTTCTCGACCCGGCCGAACGGATTGATGAGGTCGCCGTCCTCCCACCAGACCGACGCCATCTTCTTCGCGTCGTGCGCGTTCCATGCCGAGATGAACTCATGTCTCAACTTCTCGACCGCCGCCTTGGCTCCCTGGTCCGCGCGCGCGGGAGTGGAAAACCCGGCGAGCAGGGCCGACAAAGCCGCCGCTGCAAAGACTTTTTTCATGGAAAACCTCCTTCTCTGGCTTGCAGCATATCGCGACCCCGGGTTCGCGTTTGGAGATCTCCCCGCCGCGCGGAAGCGGCCGCTACGGCGCCGGCTTCGGGTATTCCGGCGCCGCGAGCTCGATCCGCCACAGCGGCGCGCCGTCGTAGAACTGGCTCTCCGACCGCATGAATCCGGGGGCGTCGCCGCCGAGAATCCACACGGAAGCGTCCCGGGGCTGCTTGCCCACGATCGGGGCCACGACGCCCGCGATCCCGCCGATTTCGACTTTGATGCGGAATCGCGCCGCGCGGTAGGAGTCGCGCCCGTTGGAAATGGGCGATTCGCCTTCGCGCGCGACGGCGAGCTTCACGATCCGTGGTTTCGGGGCCGCGACCAGCATCGAGACCGTCGCCGACGTCTGGCTCCTCGGAAGATTTTTCAAAAGCGTCGAAACGATGCCGTTCGCGAGATCGGCGGGCAGCGCCATTTTCTCGTCGAGGAACTTCTCTTTCGCGCCTTCGCGAGACTTCACCGTCACGCGTCCGGTTTTCGCGTCGATCGAAATCTCGGTCGGATGCGGAAAGCTCGGCCCGCGCTGGAGGAGCCGGTCGCTGACGAGGCGAAACCGGCCGCGCTGAGTGAAAACGGCGGTCTCGTCCTGGACGGAACCGTCGCGAAAGTGGAAAACCGTGCGGGTCGTCACGCTGCCGGCTCGCGGCTCCTGCAAAAAATCCCCGTCGGCGAGGACTGAGCCGGCCGTCGTCTTGACGACGAGAAACGCGCGAACGACGCCTTCCGGGTAGAGCACCCGGATGGTTTCCGCCCCCAGAGGGACGATCTCGGCCAGAGCGGCCAGGACGAAAAGCGCAACAACCGGAAGAACCTTCCTCACGCCAGTTCTGGACAGCAAGACCCGTACCGGAGCGGCGGACCCCGGGGAGATTCCCCGCTCGCCCGGCGCAATTTCTCGATAACGAACGGGCCGGCGAGCCGATATCTTCGCCCGCGATTCGAAAGGAGCCTCCATGACCACCCGCGCCCTCGCCCGCGCTTCTGTGGCGGCAGTCGTCCTGCTGTCTTCGTTTCTTGCGTTCGCCCAGGAACCGAGTCTCAAGGAGTCTCTGATCGGCCTCGAAAAGCGCTCGTGGGAGGCGTGGCAGAAGCGCGACGGCGCGTTTTTCGCCGATTTCGTCACCGACGACCACGTGGACGTTCACGCGGGCGGTCCGGCCGACAAGGCGGCGGTCGTCGCCGTCGTCGGGAGCCCGGTCTGCGTCGTGAAAAGCTACTCCGTCGGCGATTTTCGGTTCACGCAACTCGGCCCCGACACGGCCCTGCTCGTGTACCACGCCGAGCAGGACACCTCGTGCGGCGGCAACGCGGTGCCGAGCCCCTCATGGGTCAGCTCGCTGTACGTCCGGCGCAACGGGCGCTGGAAGAACGCTCTCTTCCAGGTCTCCGACGCCGCAAAGAAGTAAGACAAGGGTTGAGGGCCCCCGCGCGAGCATTACAATTCGGCAAGCGAGGTCCCCATTGAAGAACTTCACCTCCCGATTCCGTGTCTTTCTTCTTTTGGCCGCCGGAGCCCTGGCGGCCGGCTGCTCGACGACCGGACCGGCGCCCCAGACGGCGGCGCGGGCGCGGTCGGCCGGATCCGGCCGAGGGACGCTCGGCATCGAGACGGCGCCGATTTCGAGGTCGGCGAGAAGGAAGCTGGGTCTCGCCGAGACCGCGAAGGGCGCTCTCGTGGTGGACGTGCTGCCGGGGGGACCGGGCGCGGCGGCGGCGATTCGGCCGGGGGACCTCGTCGAAGAAGTCGGCGGCTCCCGCATCGCGAGCGAGTGTGAGTTCGTGGACGCGGCTTACAACCGAGCTCTCTCTCCCGTTCGCGTCGTCGTTGTGCGCGCGGGCGCCAGGGTCGAGGCGGATCTGACTCCGGTGGAGCAGGCGCCGTTTTTCGAAGAGCTGTGCGGCCGCGGGAACGCGGCGGCCTGTTCGCGCCAGGCCTGGGCGCTCGGAACGTCGGAAAATGTCCGGGAGCGCGCGCTCGCGCTCTACGCCTCGGCGTGCCGGCTGGGTCTTGCGCCGGCGTGCGCGGACGAGGGCGTGAGGCTCTTCCAGTGGGCGGACCGCCCGAAAGACACTCTGGCCGCGCTGGCGAGGGCGTGCACGCTGGGAAGCGGCGCCGGCTGCGCGCACGAGGCCTTCCTGTATGCGACCGGAAAAATCGTGAAGAAGGACGACCGCCGGGCAACGAATCTGTACGTTCGCGGCTGCGACCTGGGGGACGCCAAGGCCTGTTACAACGTCGGGCTGATGGCCGACGAAGGGCGCGGGGGACCGCGCAACCTGAAGCTGGCGGCCGCCCGGTACGAGGAGGCGTGCGAGGGGGGAAGCTCCACCGCGTGCACGAACCTCGGATTCCTGTACGAGAACGGCCGAGGCGTCGCGAAAGACGCGGCGCGCTCCGCGGCTCTGTACCGCCGCGGATGCGACGGGAGCTCGTGCCAGGCGTCGAACCTGAACGGATGCGTCAATCTCGGCCGCGCGTACCGGGACGGAATCGGCGTGGCGAAGGACGAGTCGCGGTCCGCGGACCTCTTTCGCGAGGCCTGCGACCGCGCGGTGGATCCCGACGACGTGGGCGCGGCGGAAAACGGCTCCCGCGCGTGCTCGCTGCTGGGGGCCCTCTTTCTCGACTCGGAGCCGCGCAAAGCGTTGGAGCTCTCCGAGCTCGGCTGCGGGCGGGGGGACGCGTTTGGCTGTTTCAACGCGTCGGCGATTTACAGCGCGGGCTCGGGAGTCGAGGCGAGCCCCGTGAAGGCGACGTCCTTTCTCGAGAAGGCGTGCCGCGCCGGGGACGGCGAAGGGTGCTTCGACCTTGCGATCGCGTACGAGAAGGGAACGGGCGTTCCGGCCGACCGCGGCAGGGCGTCGGAGGCCTTCAAGAGGGCGTGCGATCTCGGGTTTTCGAAGGCGTGCGGCCGCAAGAGTTGACGCGAACCGGGCGACGACTTCCGGTGGAATAGGACTTGCAAACGTCTTCTTCGGTCGCCGTGAGCGGCCGGGGAGGCCATCATGGAATCTCGACCCATCTTGATCGACCGGGCGGAGGGCAGGGAGGCCCGAGCGCCCCGGCGACAGGCGGGGCAGGAGATTTTCGCGCCGCTTCAAAGAGCCACACAAATCATTGCCGCGGAAGTTCTGCGTCGCTGGGATCCACGGACATCTCGCGCCGGCCCGGACGACTAACGGAGCCGAGCTCTTCGCGCGGGAGTCGCGAATATGTTCTGCGCGGGGGCGGGTCCGCGAAAGCCTTGTTTGGCGGTTTCGATCGGAGTAACGTCCGCGACGGGGTTTCGCAATGACCTTACGAAATCGACTCCTGTTCGTCGCGTTCGCGGTCGTTGCATTCGGCGTGGCGGCCAGTTTGCGCGCGGGCTCTCCCGGAACGATTTTTGCCTTCGGGGTGTCTTCGACGGGTTCCGGCTCGATGTCGGAGCTCGTCGCCGATCCCGCTGGAAACCTCTATGGGGTGACATCGCGCGCTCGCACGGGTGCAGGTGTTATTTTTGAGATCAGCTCGGCGGGAAATTTTTCCGTCCTGCATGAATTCGGCACTGCTCTGAACGACGGCCTCTCTCCCGCAGGCGCCCTCGTATTTCTTTCGGGAAATCTCTACGGGACGACGTCCGCCGGCGGTGATTCCGCGAGGGGTTCGATCTTTTCCCTCAGCCCCGATGGTGCGGACTACCATGTCCTTCACAGTTTCGGGTACCGTCAAAACGATGGGGAGTCGCCGCAAGCGGGTCTGTCGCTGTTCGAGGGAAAGCTCTGGGGAACGACTTCGGCGGGCGGCCGAGGCGGAAAGGGAACGATCTTTTCCCTGAATCCGGCCGGCGACGGCTATGCGGTCGTCTTTTCGTTCGATTCCGCATCCGGCCTCGGCACGCAGCCCGCTGTGTCGCTGGCGTTTGCGGCCGGCCGCTGCTTGGGTGTGACGTCCCAGGGATCGGAACATGGGGACGGGGCGATTTTTTCCGTTCTGCCTGACGGTTCGCAGGCGACACTGTTGCACGCTTTCGACCGCACGTCGACTGCCAACGGCTATTTTCCCGATGGTCCCCTGACGCTCTCCAACGGCCTTCTTTATGGTGTCACCGACGGCGGGGGCGTGTACGGCCCGGGAATCGCCTACGCGATTCGGCCCGATGGAAGCGATTTTCGGATCGTTCACAACTTCGGGAGCGATCAGCATGCCGACGGGTCGGAACCCGCCGGGGCGCTTCTCGCCGCCGGCGGCCGGATCTTCGGCATCACGGCTTTCGGCGGGGCCAACGACCTGGGCGTGGCGTATTCCCTTGAGGACGGCGGGGCGTTCACGATCCTGCACTCGTTCGGATCCGAAGCCGCCGACGGAGCGGTCCCGCACGCGGGATTCGTGCTGGCCAACGGCGCGTTGTTTGGTACGACGCCCGGCGGAGGCGAAAACGCAAACGGAACGGCTTTCGCGATCAATCCGGACGGGGGCGGGTATCGTCGGATTTTCAGCTTCGGGCGCACGAGTCCCGACGGCTGGTATCCGGCGGCCGGCGTCATTGACGTTGGCGGCAAGCTCTTTGGATCCACAGTCGGCGGGGGAATCTCGCCAGGCAGTGGAGTGCTTTATTCTGTGAACACGGATGGGAGCGGAGAGCAGATTCTTCATGAATTCGCCTTTGACGCGGGCGATGGGATCTTTCCCGGCAACCTCGTTGCCGGCAGCGACGGGACTTTGTACGGCGGAACCGGACAGGGAGGGGCATTCAATTTCGGGACCGTCTTCCGCATCAACGCGAACGGCTCCGGTTACGAGACGCTGCATTCCTTCGCGGGGCCTCCCACCGATGGCTGGAGCGCCGGTTCCCCGATATTCCTGAATGGCATCCTTTATGGAGTCTCCGCCGCAGGAGGATCCGGCGGGGGAGGCGTCCTCTTCTCGATTCGACCCGACGGAGGCGACTATCGAATTCTCCATTCATTCCCCGGTTCGCTGACGGACGGCAGCATTCCGATCAAGCTCGTGGACGTTGGCGGCGGCATCTTTTACGGGATCACCTCCGGCGGTGGAGTGCTCGGCAGGGGAACGATTTTTTCAATCCACCACGACGGGACGTTCTATCGCAAGGTCTATGAGTTTCTCGGCGAGACCTCGGTCCTCCCGATTCCCGACGGAGACAGCCCCATTGACCTGATCTACTCCCACGGAAAGCTTTTCGGCACGACCATGTCCGGCGGCGCAAACTACCAGGGGGAGATCTATTCGGTCGGTCTCGACGGAAAGGGCCTCCGCGTGCTCGTGACCTTCGGTGATCGTCCGGGCGATCCCACACGCGGCGCCTACCTCACCGACGTTCAGGGATCGATCGTCGGAACCGCAATCGACGGGGGGCACAACGACTTCGGCGGCATTTTCACGATGAACGTTGACGGCTCGGATTACAGGTTCATCGCGAACTTTGGAGATTTTCCTCTGTTTGGAGGCGGAGGCAACCCCGGCCTGCTTCTCGAGCCTGACGGGCTTCTGTATGGAACGACCGGAGGGGGAGGGGCGGGATTCGGCACGATTTTCGCGATCCCGCCGGGAGGCCTCATTCACGGCGAGGGCTCGACTTCCGCCTTGAGCCCGAATGCAACGACTCCCATGCCGGGCAGGAATCCGTAGCGCGCGCTCGGTCGGATTCTCACGCGTTCCTCGAGGAAACGGTTTTCTGGGGCTGAATTCAAAGACTGAGAATTGCCCCCGGCTCTTCGTCCGCGCGGCGCCCCGCGTGCGCCGGGGAAGAGACTCCGAGCCGGGGGAGGATCGACGGGATTGCCGGCGCTACTTTCCCATGAGGAGGAAGATGCCGGCCGCGATGGCGAGCACGTCCATGAGCTGTCCCTGGTGGGCAAACGTAATCGAGAGGAGCGGCAGCAGCCCGTAAAGGATCAGCCAGATGGAGAGAAGGATCATTCCGAGACTCCGGGATTTGAGACTCATCGTGGACCTCCTTTTCCGCGAGGCTATCCCGAATCCGGATTTCCCCCTAATGGCGGGAGACGTCCCGGGCGCCGGCGCGCGCTCCTGCTACGATCGTTTCTCGTGAACGATCTCCGCGCGCGGTTCGGCCAGATCGACATCTATTTGTTCGACCAGATTCTTCGAGGGAGGATTGCGCCCGGAATGACCATTCTCGACGCCGGGTTCGGGAGCGGGCGAAATCTGGTTTTCTTTTTGCGCGAGGGCTACGAAGTCTTCGGCCTCGATCCGGACCCGGAGGCCGTGCGGCGAGTGCGCCGGCTCGTCTCCGAGCTCGCGCCGCGGCTGCCGCCCGGGAACATCCGCGAGGAGCCGGTCGAATCGAACAGTTTCCCCGCCTCGACGGCCGACGTCGTCGTCAGCAGCGCGGTGCTGCACTTCGCTCGCGACGAGCCTCAGTTTCGCGCGATGCTGCACGGAACCTGGCGCCTCGCGAAACCGGGGGGAATGCTCTTCTGCCGCCTCGCCTCGACGATCGGGATGGAGGGCCGGTTTCGCCCGCTCGGCGGACGGCGGTTCGCTCTGCCCGATGGAAGCGAGCGATATCTCGTGGACGAAGGGTCCCTGATGGACCTCACCCGGGAGATCGGGGGACGGCTCCTCGATCCGCTCAAGACGACCGTCGTTCAGGATCAGAGGTGCATGACGACGTGGGTGGTTGAAAAGGTTTGAAGAAACGCAGCCGCGGGCGGGAGACCTTCCGGCGGATCTACTTCGGCTTCGGGAGGAACAGGCGGGCGAGGCGGGACGGGCCCGCTTCGGGGGTCTCAGCCGGATCGCGGGTCTCCTCCTCGCTTCCTTCGCCGTCCTGCGGATGTTCCCGGACCGCCCGCTCGCAGCGCGCCAGGATCTCCTGGTTGCCCGGGACGTCGGGATAGCGCTCGGCGAGCCGCCGGGCGATCATTCGCGCCCTCGAGTACTGCTTGCAGGTCAGGAGGAGCTCGATGTACTCCTTCATCAGCGCCTGCCGCATCGGGTCCAGGGCGAGCGCCTCGCGGTACTGGTCGAGCGCGCGCTGCCTCCACGATTTGTTTCGGGCGAGCGCTCCCGCCAGCCGGAAGCGGTATTCGGAATTCTGGGGCGCGAGGCGCACGCTGTCCTGCAGCAGCAGGATCGCGCCGTAGAAATCCTTCTTCTCGAGGCAGGCCAGGGCCTCGACGTAACCGGCGCGCGCCTGCTCCAGCCGCACGTTGGGAACGGACTCGCTCGTTTTGTCCTGCGGAATCGGGAGCACGAGCGGGCTGTCGTCAAACGGCGGCGCTTCCGCGGCACCCGCCGGGTCGAGCGCGATCAAGCCCCCGGCAAGCAGGACGTAGAGGATCTGCCGGGTTTCCGAGCGGGACGTTCCGAGGCGAAGGATGTCACGCAGACGGGTCTTGCCGTCGCACAGCGACAACAGGTAAGCCTCCTCCGAATTCAATCGAAGCGAATCGATCTTCATCACGAGGTTCGTGGCCCGGACGTAGCTCGAGGGATCTCCCAGGGCCCGCTCGAGGTCTCCGTCGAAGGGAGCCCGGCGCACGCCCTCGATGATCAGGGCGCGCGTCGGAAGATCGAGCGAGACGGCCGGGTCGAGCTTTCCCTCGGAAGGAAGGAACGAGAACTCGCCCTCCGTCCAGAGAAAGGTGGAAAAGAAGATCTCTTCGACCTGGCCCCGGACTTCTTTCTCGACGACTTCCCCGGTCAGGTATCCCTTTTCGACGAGCAGCTTTCCGATCCGCCCGCCGGTTCCGGACTCGATCGCGCGCACCGCCTCGTTGACCTGCTCCTCCTCGACGAGGCCGTGGAGCAGCAGGGTTTCGCCGAGGCGCATGCCGCTGCGCGTGGAGGCTGCGGTCTTGAGCTCTCCGTCGACGAAAAAGAGGTGAACGCTTTCGCCGGGATTCGAGAGGGTCAGCGTGCCTCGGGCGCGGGCTTCCACGATCCTATGGAAGACCATCGGGACGGGGAGCTGCTGAAAATCTCCCCGGAATTCTTCCGTCAATGCCACGAGCCACCCGGGGACAGCCGTCCCCCCCGGCCCATCGGGAGGAGCCGCGAAGTCATGTGCCTCTCCTGAAATTCGGGACGAATTATACCGTGGGGTCAGATCCGCGAGATCGCCGCCCGGACCTCGGCCGCGACGAAATCGGGCCCGCGGCCTTCGATCTGGCGGCGCGCGAGGTGGTAAACGGGAACCCCGTCCTTCAGGATGGCGATGGACGGGGAAGACGGCGGATAGTTCGAAAAGTAGCCCCGGGCTCGTTCGGTCGCGTCCCGATCCTGGCCCGCGAACACGGTGGCGAGCGTGAGCGAGGGATCGGCGCCCTGAACGGCGGCGGCGATGCCGGGGCGGGCCGATCCGGCCGCGCAGCCGCATACGGAGTTCACGAAAACGAGGACCTTCCCGGAGGCTGGGCCGAGGACCGAGTCGACGTCCTGGGGCGAGCGAAGCTCCCGGAATCCGGCGCGGACGAGCTCGTCGCGCATGGATTGAAGCATCGCCGCCGGCTCGAGCATGTTCAGCATGGGGCCATTCTATCCGAACCGGCTTCCGGGGGCGTGGTATGCTGCCCTTTCCCACATCGCTCGCCTTTTGACAGCCAGGCTGCTGAATCCCGAACGATCAAGACGCTCTCTGGAGGTTTCGATGGAGGACAGGCTCAACATGTCCCGGTTCAATTCGGCGGGCGCCGAGAGGATCCGGATCGCGACGGAGCGCGACGACGGAGCCGTTCCCGATGTCCCATGATCCTCTGCTCGACAAGTTCCGCGAGGTGCGCTCGCTGCTGACGGCATTCAAGAACACGCTGAACAAGCAAAAAAGATTCACTCCCGAAACGGCGTCGGTCTTCGGCGATGAGGACCGGAAATTCTGGGCCCTGCAGGAAGACCACGAGCGGCGCAAGCATTCGGGGATCAGCCCGGCGTCCCGCGACGCGATGATGGAGCTTCTGGCGGCCCAGGCGGTGCGTTGGGCGCGGCTGTGCGATCTCGCCGAGCGCGGCGAAGAGGTCGAAGGCGACCTTGCCGGAAGCGGCGCCTCGCGGGGCGCGGCGCGGCCGCGGTAAGCTTCCCCGGTCGATGAACGAGGTTCGAAATTTCATCGGCGGCCGCTGGTCGCCTTCCGCCTCCGAAAGCTTTCTCGACGTCCACGATCCTTCGAACGGCTCGGTCGTCGCGAGGACGCCGATGTCCACTCCCGGGGAAGTGGACGATGCCGTCGCGGCCGCGCGGGATGCGTTTCCCCGGTGGAGCGAGACGCCGCCGTCTGTTCGCGCGCGCGCCATGTTCCGGTTTCGCTCCCTGTTGGAGGTTCATTTCGAGGAAATCGCCGGTCTCGTGACCACCGAGCACGGCAAGACGTTCGACGAGTCCCGGGGCAGTTTGCGGCGGGGGATCGAATGCGTGGAGGCGGCGTGCGGCGCCCCGTCGATGCTGATGGGGCAAAGTCTGGAAAACGTCGCCCCGGGCCTGGACTGCACGTCGTTTCGCCAGCCGCTCGGGGTCTGCGCGGCGATCGTTCCGTTCAACTTTCCGGTCATGGTCCCGCTCTGGTTCCTGCCGTTCGCGGTCGTCTGCGGGAACACGTTTCTCGTGAAGCCTTCCGAGCGGGTCCCGACCTCGCTTGTCCGGATCTTCGAGTTGCTCGAGGAGAGCGGGTTGCCTCCCGGGGTGGTGAACCTGATCAACGGCGGGCGCGAAGTCGCGGAAACAATCTGCGACCATCCCGGCGTTCGCGCGGTTTCCTTCGTGGGATCGACCCCCGCGGCCCGCGCCGTGTACGAACGGGCGACCCGGACGGGCAAGCGCGTTCAGGCGCTCGGCGGGGCGAAGAACTACATCGTTGTGATGTCGGACGCGGATCTCGA
>JBOGJO010000385.1:0-10190 GCA_050747885.1 Thermoanaerobaculia bacterium | reverse complement strand
GGCGACGTCCGAGCCTTGAAACGCCGCAGCGCGCGGTGGATCGGGGCCTTTTTCACTTCGGGAAACGCTGCCGTCTCGTCTTTCACGAGCCGGCCGGTGCCGATGAAATAAAAGATCACCATGGATTGCGAAAAGAGAGACAGCATCACCGCGGGAATCGAATACAGGACATGCCGCGTCACGAGCTCCCGCACCAGGGGATCGTGGGCCCCGTGGGCCGCGAGAACGAAACCGAAGTAGGAGGAAACGAGAAAACCCGCCGCCGCGGCGCCGGTCACGAGAAGCAGCGCTATCGCCATAGCTGGCTAGCGTCCCTCCCCGAACAGAACCGTGCCGTCGCGCCTCGGTAATGCCCATTCGTCGCCGTCGTCGGGTCGCCTCGCGGTCGGCCCGGCGGCGCTCCGAACGGCGGTACGGCGATCTTTGGTGCGGGGCACTCGCGAGAGGATAACGTAGAATCGAAGCAGGACGCAGCGCGGCCGGGAGGCTCGATGACCGAAATCGAAACTCTCTACGACATCTTCGAGATCGCCGCCGGATCGAACCGGCCCGACCTTCTCTTGCGCCGAGACGGAGAGAAATGGACGCCGATTGCGTCGCGGGACTTTTCCTTCACCGTCCGCGCGCTTTCCCTCGGGCTCAACGCCCTGGGAGTGCAGCCGGGCGACCGCGTGGCGCTCCTCTCGGAGAACAGGCCGGAATGGGCGATGACCGACTACGCGGTGGTGTGCGGGGGGGCTCTGACGGTCCCGATCTACCCGACCCTCCCGGCGGGGCCGATCACCCAGATCCTGAACGATTCCGGCGCCCGCGTTGTCGTCGTCTCGACGGCCGAACAGCTCGAAAAGGTGCGATCGATGCGAGGGCAGTGCCCCGCGCTCGAGCACGTTCTGACGATCGATTCCGATCCCCCTGCCGAACCGGGATACGGAGGGTGGATGCAGACCGTCGACCGGGGCCGGGGCAACCTGGAAATGGGCTCGACCGTGTTCGAGGCGCGCGCGAAGCGGATTCGCCCCGAGGACCCGTGCACGATCATCTACACCTCGGGAACGACCGGGGAGCCGAAGGGAGCCGTACTGACGCACCGGAACTTCACGTCGAACGTCCGCGCCTGCTGCACCGTCGTGCCGTTTCCCGAAGGCATGGTCACGCTTTCTTTCCTTCCCCTCTCCCACGTCTTCGAACGGATGATCGACTACGCCTACCTGTACAAGAAATGCCGCATCGCCTACCTCGACGACGTGAATAAAGTCCGCGACGCGCTCGCGACCGTGGAGCCGGCCGTCTTCGGGGCCGTTCCCCGCGTTTACGAGAAGATCTACGCGGCGGTCCGGGAGAGCGCCGCAGCGTCGTCGCTCAAGCGCGCGATCTTCTCCTGGGCGGCCGGGAAAGGACGCGAGCGCCTTCGCCGGCTCGAGCGGGGCGAGACCAACCCGAGCTCGCTCGGAATCCGAATCGCCGATCGCCTCGTCTTCGGCAAGCTCCGCGCGCGGCTCGGGTCGCGTTTCCAGTTCGCCATCTCCGGGGGCGCTCCTCTCTCGAAGGAGCTGGCCGAGTTCTTCTGGGGAGCCGGAGTGACCATCTACGAGGGGTACGGCCTGACCGAGACGTCCCCCGTGATTTCCGTCAACGGCCCCGGCCGGTGGAAACTCGGTACGGTCGGCCGACCCGTCCCCGGCGTCGAAGTCCGGATCGCGGAGGATGGCGAGATCCTCACGCGCGGGCCTCACGTGATGAAGGAGTACTTCGGGAAACCCGAGGAAACCGCGAAGGTCATCGACCCCGAGGGATGGTTCGCGACGGGTGACATCGGGGAGCTCGACGCCGACGGTTTTCTGAAAATCACCGACCGGAAGAAGGAGCTGATCGTTCTCTCCAGCGGGAAAAAGGCCGCGCCGCAGCCCATCGAGAACGCCCTGAAGCAATCGGAGTGGATCTCCCTCCCCATCGTCCTCGGGAACCGGCGAAAATTTCTCTCCGCCCTCATCGTTCCGAACTTCGCGCGGGCCGCCGCCCCGGAGGGGGATGCCCGGGCTCTCGGCGAGGACACGGCCCTGCGATCCGGCATTCAGGCGGAGATCGACCGTTACAACGAGGGAAAGCCCCACCACGAGCAGATCCGCGCGTTTTCCCTGCTTCCGCGGGAGCTCACCATCGAGGCGGGCGAAATCACTCCGACGATGAAGATCAAACGCAAGGTCATCGACGAGAAGTACAAAGACCTCATCGATCGGATGTACGAAGAGAAGGCGCATGCCGCGTAGCGTCGTCGTCGTCGACGGCGTCCGAACCCCTTATTGCCGCGTAAACACCGAGCTGAAAGACGTTTCGGCGGCGGACCTGGGCCGAACGGCGCTCGTCGAGCTGTTCGCCCGAACGGGCTTCGATCCCGCGCACCTCGACGAGGTGATCTTCGGCAACATCGCGACACCCGTCGACGCGGCGAACATCGCGAGAGTCATCGCGCTGCGATCGGGAGTGCCGCGCTCGGTGCCCGCTTTCACGGTCGGCCGCAATTGCGGATCGGGAGCGGAATCGATCGCGGACGGGTTTCTGAGGATTCAGGCCGGCTTGAACGAGGCTGTTGCGGCCGGCGGCGTCGAGTCGATGTCCCGGATTCCGCTGCTCTTTTCGGAGACGGCGAAACGCAAGTTCTTCGCCCTTTCCGGCGCAAAAACCGCGGGATCTCGTCTCGCGGCCGCGATCCGGTTCCGGCCGTCGGATTTTCGCCCGATCGTCGGGCTCGAGCTCGGCCTCACCGATCCGGTTTGCGGGCTGAACATGGGCCAGACGGCCGAGATCCTCGCGAAGGAATTCCACGTGTCCCGGGAGGAGCAGGACGCCTTCGCCCTGCGCTCTCACCAGCGCGCCGCGGCGGCCCGAGCCCGGCTCGCCGAGGAAATCGTCGCGGTTCCCCTTCCGCCCGACTTCGGGCGCCTCGCGGTCCAGGACAACGGCATCCGCGAGAACCAGACCCTGGAAGCGCTCGCGAAGCTGAAGCCGTATTTCGACCGGAAATTCGGGACGGTCACGGCGGGAAATTCCTCGCAGATCACCGACGGCGGCGCCGCGACCCTGGTGATGTCGGAGGAGGCGGCGCGGGGCCTCGGCCTCAGGCCCCTTGGACGAATTCTTTCCTTCGGATTCGCGGGGACCGACCCCGCTCGAATGGGTCTGGGCCCTGTCGTGGCGACTCCCCTCGCGCTCAAGCGGGCCGGCGTCGCGTGGAAGGATGTCGGCCTCCTCGAAATCAACGAGGCGTTTGCCGCGCAGGTTCTCGCGTGCGCGAAGGCCTGGGGCTCCGCGGACTGGGCGCGAAAAAATGGCCTCGACGGTCCGATCGGCGAGATCGATTTCGACCGCACGAACGTGAACGGCGGGGCCATCGCGCTCGGCCACCCCGTCGGATCGACCGGCACGCGCCTCGTCCTCACTCTGCTCAAGGAAATGCGTCGGCGCAACGTCGCGATCGGGGTCGCCACGATGTGCATCGGGGGCGGACAGGGCGGAGCGGTCGTCGTCGAAGCGATCTGATCCCGGACGTTTCGCCGGATAGGCTTCAGCGGGCGCGGATCGTCGCGTGAAAGGAACGGGAGAGCGCGCCGTCTTCGGTGACGGCCCAGACATCGTAGCGATAGTAAAGGCCCGGAGTAGCCGTGGAATCCACGAACGAATACAGCGACTGCTCTTGCTCGCCGCCCGAAGACGGCAGCCATTGAGGCGCCGACTGGAGAATCTTGCCGGAATCGTTCACTTCCGTTCGGAAGATCGCCCAGCCGGAGAGGTCGGTCTGGCGCGCGGTGCTCCACTCGAGCGAGACCCCCTGGCCGGGCTGCGAAACGGCCCGCGCCGCGAGGCCGGAAACGGGAAAATCCGGGAGCGCCGCGATCGTCACGGGCGCGGCGAGCGAGGAAGCCTCGTCCCCGTTGCCGGCGATGACCCAGTCGACGCGGGAAACGCCCGAAAGGGGCAGCACCCTAGAATCTCCCGGCGCGAAAGCAACGACGTCGCTCGGGAGCGAGTCCTCGTAATGAAGCACCGCGAAACCGGCGGCCGCATCGGGTGGCCACGAAACGCTCAGACCTCCGGTCGAGCGCATCTCGGAGCTGTAGAAGCGCCACGCGAGAGGCCCCGGCCGGGAAACGTCGAGCGCGCCGGCCGCGCGGTCGCGTTCGGTCAGGCGCGAAAGGTCGCCGAAGACTTCCGTTCGGCTGTAATCCCGCTCGAGCGCGCGCTGAAAAGCGTCCCAAGGGGAGGAGTGAACGGCCTCGGAATACCCCTCCGCGAACGCAAGAAGGCTCGCGTTGCCTCCCGCGATGCGGCGGGTCCACACGGAGGACACGAAACCCGTCCCGGCGGCCGCCGCCATTTCGTTGATCCACGTCGCGGCGAAAATCTCGCCCTCGGGCCGGTCCAGGCTGTTGACGGGCGAGGACCCCGTTTCGCGGATCTCCTCACGGTCCGAATCGAGCAGGTCGCCCCGAATGGAGAGGGCCCGCGCCGCCGCGAAGACCAGGGAATCCCCGGCGTTGGGCGCGAGCCGGCGAAGGATGAAAGACGCCACGTCTCGAACCGTCTCCGCGCCAATCTCCTCGTCCGTCTGCCCTGCGACGTTCAATGCCACGACCGGGTCGCGCTCGGTCCCGGCGGCGCCGGCTACGCTGAAGACCTCCGAGAACGGGGCTCCGGCCGCCGAAAGGATCAAAAGCCGGATCGGCTCGCCTGAGGGGGAGGCCGTCTCCCAGGAATCGAGCGCGGCGTGGAGGTTCGAATCGATGACCGGAGCGATTTGCGCCAGCGTCTCCGGGTCGACCCCCGGAGCCAGCACCCGAAGCTTGCCGCCCCACAGCGACAACTCCCCCGGCGCGGCCGAATCGAGGAACCGAAGGTCCGGATGGATGAGATTGATGTTCAGCGGGGACCGTAACAGGCTTCGTCTCTGCCAGGAAGACGCCAAAACGGCCGAAGGCCCCATCGCGGTCGCCGCCAGCGCGAGCATGGCTGCGAGAGGCAAGTGTCTGAACCGATGGGCCATGCGCGGACGATAGCCTTTCTCAACAGTCGAAGTCAATGCGCTCTTAGGTTTACGGAACACGCGCCGCGGGCGTTTCATTCCGCTGACTGCGCCGCGAAGGGAGATCAGGAAGGCTGGGAGTTCTCGTTGACCTCGACGACGATCACGGTGATGTTGTCGAGCCCTCCCTTTTCATTCGCTTTTTCGATCAGCTCGCGGCAGGAGGCCTCCGGGCCGCCCTCGGCCACCAGGACCTTGCCCACTTCCTCGTCGGACAACATCGTCGTGAGACCGTCCGAACAGAAGAGGTACTGATCGCCGGGCTGCAGGTCGAGCTCCTGGAGCTCGGGCATCACGGTCGGACCTCCTCCCAGAGCGCGGGTCACGACGTTCTTGAGGGGATGAGACTTCGCCTCTTCCTCGGTCAGGATCCCGGTCACGATCTGCTCATGGACCCAGGAATGGTCGTCGGTCAGGCGCCTCAGCTCGCCCCCGCGCAGACGGTAGGCCCGGCTGTCCCCGACGTGGGCCAGCGACATGCCGGTTCCGTTCAGGATGGCGCCCACGAGCGTCGTCCCCATGCCCTTGAGGGCCGGCTGCTTGGCGACCGCGGAAATCACCCTCTCATTGGCCTTTTCGACGGCCACGGCCAGCCGGTTGCTGTTGAAACGCCATTGATGGTTGTACTGGAACGGCCAGGTGCTCTCGAATTTCTGGCTCGTGTCGCTGATGAACTCTTCGATCGTGTCCACGGCGATTTTGGCGGCGACTTCGCCCGCGGCGTGCCCGCCCATTCCATCCGCCACGACGAACAACCCTTCGCCGACGTCGATGACGAACGAGTCCTCGTTGTGTTTGCGTTTCCGGCCGATATCGGTCAAACCGAATGCACGAAACGTCATCGTCATGCGAAATTCACTGTTGCGGAGCCCGATGATTCCGCGCATCTTCCAGGCCTCGCCGGATTTCCGGCGAGTCGGGCATCCACCTCAATGCCTCAAGGTAACACTTTTCGGCCCGAGTCCAAAGCCCCGCCTGCCGAAAAATGGACCCCGCGTCCTTCAGGAACCCCGGGTTGCGCGGGTCCATCCGAATGGATTTTTCGATCGCTGCAATCGCGTGCCGAAGCCGATTCGGCAAACGCGCGGCGGAAAGGGCGTAGTGGTGCTGAATTACCGCGTTCTCGGGATCGTGGTGCAGGGCGAGCTCGAAATTGGAGAACGCGGCATCCAGCCGTCCTTCCCGGTATTCCTCGACGCCCTTGGCCAGATACGCCTGGCCGATCGCCTTCGGATCGGACTCCGAGACGACTTTGTTGTCGAGATCGAAGTCGAGCGCCGTCCGCCGGGCCCGGCTCGCCAGTACGTTGTAAGCCGCCGTCAGAGCCTGAAACTCCGCCTCGGCGCGGGCCTTCTGCTCCGCCGGAAACCGATCGGGGTGGCGCTCGCGGGCCAGGTCCCGAAAACGCTTTCGGATCTCCTCCGGGGTCGCGCTCCGCGCGACGCCGAGCACTTCGTATTGGTTGACCGTCTCTGCCATTCTTCGGTTTCTTCGACAATTATCAGGCAATTCGAAGGTTTCGCGCAAGACCTTCGAAGAAGAGCGTTTAGGCCCGCCGGATGAGGTAGATTTTTCGCGCCGTGACTCGCACCGCCTCCGGCAGGTTCCGGTCGTTCATGACGAGCTTCAGGTCGCGCATTCGGAGAAATTTCACGAGCCCCATGCTGATCTCGGCCGGAACGACCGGGTTGTTCACGAGCCTGTAAACGACCCCGTACTTGCGGAGCCAGTCGGGCTTGAGGGCCATCGCCCGGAAGACGCCTTCATCAACGCTCCTCATGGCCGCAAACCCTTCCAGCTCGACGTCGGTCAGGTAGGGACACTTGAGCACCGCGGCCCAGACGGACTTGTTGACGTCCGTGATCAGAATTCGGCGTTCCTCGCGCGTGCCCTTGAGCGCGGTTTCGATTTTCTCGGACGCGTTCATGTAGGCGATGCGCTGATTGATCGCCATTCGGCGCTGGACTTCCTCCGGCGTCTCCTCCCCCGGCGCGGATTCCTCGGTCGGGGCGGAAGCCTCGGGTTCGGGGCCCTCCGGCGACGGAGCCGCGTCCGCGCGGTCGCGTCTTTTAGCCGCCTTCTCGAAGAACTCCTCGCGGATCTCGCGAAGAAGCCTGCGGCAGTCGGCGGGAAGCGCCGAGTTGGCTTCCGCCGCGTCGATGATCGGGGGATGCGCGAGGAGCCTTGTTTGATTGACCACCAGGGCCTCGAGAACGGCGGCGGGTCCCTCCCGCGCGATCCGGACGAGGACGGAGTCCGGCGTCGTCCGCAGGCGGACGAGCCGCTCGAGAACCAGAGGATCGTCGGTCGACGACGCGAGAATCTCGACCTCCGACGCCGAGATTGCGCCGAGGTCCAGAAAGCTCAGCCACTCTTCCGGCAGGACCCTGGCGATCGACGCGGCCGCTTCGCCGGCGACTTCCGCATCCGTGTCGTTGCGGCACGTTAGGAGAACGCGAAGCCTTTCCTCGACGCCGAGGGGCAGGAGCCCTCGGGCCCCGAAGAGGCGCAGCACCCGGTCCGCGGACCCGTCGAGGAGCGCCGCGACCGTGGAATCGCGTTCCGGCGCGGTCGGACCCGGTTTCAATTCAGCTCCGTCGGGAGACGAGCTCGTCCAGGTGCTCGGCGTCGATCCGAAGGTCCCGAACGACCTGGCCCGGCCCGCCGAGCGGCGGCAGGTCTCTCCCGTTGACGGACACGGAGGCCGCGCTCGCGTTTCCCAGCGTGATGCGGAAATTGTTGCGGGCCTCGAAGCGGCGATCCTCGCCCTTCTTCAGCATTCCGCTGAACAGCAGCCGATCATCGGCGAAAATCTCGACCCAGCAGTCCTCCCGAAGGCTCACGGTCATCGCCAGCGGACCCGAGGACGCGGCCCCGTTTGGCGGCGAGCTCGTCGCGCTCGTCGAGCTCGCCGAGCGAGGCACCTCTCGAATGAACGGCGAGGTCGTGACCGGCGGCAGCGCGCTCGGCTTCGCTGCCGCGGCGGGAGCGCGGTGCGCCGCCCGCCATGCGAAGCCCGCCCCAAGAATTCCCACGGCCACGACCGCGGCCGCGATCGGCCAGACCGCCAGGGTCCGCGACCGCCGGGGCGCGGAGTCCGCAAACGCCGAGCGCGGCGAGGAGCTCACCGTGTCGGAAAGATACGCGTTCACCATCTCCTCGGGATCCAGGCCGAGGAATCCCGCGTACGCGCGAATGAATCCCCGCGTGAAAACCGGCGCGGGGAGACGAGAGAAATCTCCCTGCTCGAGCGCCTCGAGATAGCGCTTCGAAATTTTCGTCGCTTTTGCGATGCTCTCGAGCGAGACTTCGCGAACCAGCCGGTTGCGCCGCAACTCTTCGCCGAACCCCACCTCGCCTGAATCGGCCATTCGTTTCCCTGGATGCTAAAGCAGTCCGAGCCCGTCCTCAACCCTTTCCGCCAGCGCGAGCCTCGCCCGGAGCCTCACGGAAGCGGGCCGGGCGGCTTCATGGCAGATCTCCCGCAGGTCCCCGATCGGGATGGACGGAAAGAGCTCCACGGCCACGGCCGCGGGGGTGAACGCGTTGCGCGCGACCGCGGCTCGGACGGCGATTCGAGCGCCCCAGACGGGCGCCAAAGGCAGCGTCGCGAGGAACGGCGGGTCCCGGGACATGCTCGCGATGAATACCGCGTCGGACTCGACGGTCAGTCGATTTCGCAGGAGCGAGCGCAGGACCGCCGCATCGCCGTCGCGGCGAAGCGCGGCGATGACCCCCCGCCCAGCGAGCTCCGCGACCGCGCAGCGTTCCGCCAGCGCCAGGCCCGGCGCGCGGCGAAGAATCTCCTGGTCGGCGGCCCGGCGGATCGCGGGATGGGCGCGCGCCTCCGAAGAGATCCACGCGAGGTCCCGCCAGTACAACGTCGGGACCAGGACGAGGGCGTCCACCCGGGGAGTCTTGGGATGGGCGGCCAGAACGCGCCGAACGACGTGGAGCCGCCGGGCATCGCGGTCGCTCAGGAGCTCCCGAACCCGCTCCGGCGAAACGTCCATCCCGGCGAGGGCGCGCAGAAGCTCCCGTTCGGTCGCCTCAGGCATGGACGGAGGGGACCCGCCCGGCAATCGAGCGGGCGATCTGGGAGGCGTGGTGCCGGCTGTTCTCGATGAAAATCCGCCCCGTTTCGGTCCCGGTCAGGAGCGCGCCCGCGAGGTAGATCCCCGGCACGTTGGACTCGAGCGTTTCCGCGTCGTGAATGGGAAATTTCTTCTCCCCTTCCAGACGGATCCCGCATCTTTCGAGCAGGGCGAAATCCGGCTCGTAGCCGATCAGGGCGAAGACGGCGTCGGCCGGGAGTGTCGTCGTCGGCATGGGCCGGCCCGCGGGCAAATGCTCCTCGAGCCTCGGTCCGACCTCTCCCGGCCTTCGGCCACCCTCCCCCGCCGGGGGAGGGACCGGGGAGGGGTCCGGGCTTTCCCTCGGCGTCTCAGAGCCTTGCCCGCGTGCCGGCCCTGCGATGCTGACCGTGCGAGGCCCGATCTCGACCACTCGGGTATGGAAGAACGCCCGAATCGCGCCGTCGCGGATGCGGTTCTCGAGGTCGGGTTTCACCCAGTACTTGACGCGCTCGGAGATTCCGCCGGCGCGCGCGACGAGGGTGACGCGGGCTCCGTGGCGGTACAGATCGAGCGCGGCTTCCGCGGCCCCGTTTCGCGAGCCCACGACGACGACGTTGCGGCCGTGGTAGGGGAACGCGGAAATGTAGCGGGAATGGACGTGAGGTTGATCGCAGCCGGGCACGTCGAGTTTCTTCGGGTTGTGGAAGAACCCGGTCGCGAGAACAGCCGCGGAAGCCGGGAACGAGACGCTCTCTCCGCGCCGGCGGGCGTGGACGAGGAAGCCGCCCCTCCCCCGCTCGATTCGCTCGATTTCCGTCTCCGCCACCACGGGGACACGGAACTTCTCGGCGACGCCGCGATAGTACGCGAGGCTCTCGAGCCGCGTGGGATGCGCCTGCGGCGTCGTGAACGGGACGCCCGCGATGTCGAGGAGGTCCCGGGTCGAAAACCAGACCATCTCCTCCGGAAAGTGATAAATCGAATCGAGGATGCCGCCGCGGTCGTAGCAGACGGCGTCTAGCCCGGCTTTCTGGAGC
>JBOGJO010000384.1:0-16408 GCA_050747885.1 Thermoanaerobaculia bacterium | reverse complement strand
CCGGTGCTGCTCGTCGATGATCGCGAGGCCGAGGCCGCGGAACTCCACCGGTTTCTCGATCAGCGCATGGGTGCCCACGAGGAGGTCGATTTCGCCGTCCCGCAGCGCTCGGCGCAGGAGCCGCCGGGCCCGCTCCGGCGTTCGCCCCGTGAGAAGCGCCAGGCGATACGGGCTGCCGGCCAGCCATCGGGCGAGGGTGTCGGCGTGCTGTTCCGCGAGGATCTCCGTGGGAGCCATCAGGGCCGCCTGCGACGCGTTCTCGGCCGCCAGCAGGCAGGCCAGCAGCGCCACGGCGGTCTTTCCGCTCCCGACGTCGCCCTGGAGCAGTCTCGCCATTGGAAACCCGCTCCGCAGGTCCGCTCCGATCTCCGAAGCCGCCCGTTTCTGCCCCGCAGTCAGGCGGAAGGGCAGCAGCTTCACGAGCCGCCGCGCGGTCTCCGGAGTCCAGTTCCACGGCCGGACCGAAATCGATCGACGGCGCTCCCGGCGTTCTTCCACGTGGTCTGAAAATGCCAGCAATTCCTCCCAGGCCAGGGCACGCCGGGCGCGGGAGACCACGCCCTCGAAATCGTCGCCGTCCGGAAAATGAGCCTGTCTCAACGCCGCGAGAACTCGTGTCGCGCCTGAGGCGGATCGAAAATCCGGATCGAGGCGATCCAGGATTTTCGCGACCGTTCCGCGGACCCACCGGCCGGAGAGCTCGCCGACGCGGCGGTAAACCCCGACGACACGGCCCAGGTGAACCGGGTCTTCCAGGTCTCCGTCGAGAAGCTCATGTTCCGGATTCTTGAGAATCAGAGTCGACTTTTCCGCTTCCGGCGCGCCGTAGAGAACGATTTGCTTTCCCGCGGTCAAGCCGCGGGCGAGGTACGCCCGGTTGAACCAGGTGACGCGAATCGAACCGCTCTCATCCTCGACGAGCGCCCGAAGGATGGTGAACCCGCGGCGCCGCGTTCGAACGAGCCGCGCGTCGACGACCCGAGCGGAAACCGTCGCCGCGCGCCCGTCGTGCAGGTCGGCGATCCGCGCGAACGATGATCGGTCCTCATAGCGAAACGGCAGGTGGAGCAGAAGGTCCCCCACGGTTTCCACCCCGGCGGCGGCGAGCTTCCGGCGGGATGAAGGCGCGATCGCCGATTCTTCCGAGATCGAATCGGTGAATCGAACGGTCGGGTTAATTTTTCGTGATCCGGAAGATCAGGGCGATGAGGCCGAACTTGAGAATGTCGCCGTCCTTGATCGCGGTGGGCGTCCCGGTAGCCAGGCGGCGATCGTTGACGTAGGTCCCGTTCATGACCCCGATCTCCTCGACGAGGTGGAACGTGTCGTCGGCCTGGGAGATTTTCGCGTGGCTCCGCGAAGTCGAGCGCTGGGTGTCGAGCGGGGTCAGGTCGACGTCGGGATTGATCCCCGTGACCGGGTCCGCGCGGCCGATCAGGGTCTCTCCGCCCCGGTTGAGGTAGAACTCGGTTTTTCCATCGGGCGAGACGAGCCGGTGAACTTCGTGCTCTTCGCGCGCGGCAGGGTGAGCTCCGGAGGGGGAATCCACGGAATCGACCTTTCGGCCGAGGGCCTGCTCGAGCAAGTCCGTGGTTTCGCGCAGCCTCCGGGAGAACTTCCGCAGCATTCGCACCGCGATCTCGGTGTCCCTCTTGATCATCTGGTCGAAAGTCGTCTGGTTGATCCGGACCAGCTCGACGTCCGTTTTCGCGCGCGCCGACGCCGTTCGCGAGACGTCTTCGAGCACCGACATCTCGCCGAAGAAGTCCCCCTTCTCGAGAGTCGAGATGACGTTCTGGCGGCCGGCGATTTTCTTGAAGATCTCGACGATGCCCGATTGGACGATGAACATCTCGGTGCCGAGGTCGCCCTCGGAAAAGATGATGTCCCCCATGAGGTACGTCACGAGGAACTGGTCCGACGCGCCTTTCCCGGATCCCGACTTGAAGACCGCCTTCATGCGACCCCCGGCTCTTCGAATCGAACCAGGCCCCGGTCGGCGTCCACGCGGACCCGGGCTCCGAGCGGCAGCGTCCGATTGCGAAGGCCGTGGCCCGAAGGCCAGTTCCGAACGACCGGAAAGCCCGCGGACCCGAAGTGGTCGCTCAGGAGCGACGCGACGCCCGCTTCGTCTCGCTTCCCATGGCGATGAATTTCTTCCAACGTGCCGATTATAACGCCGGCCAGGCCGTCGAGCCGCCCCGCGAGGCGCAGCTGAGTGAGCATGCGGTCGAGCCGGTAGATCTCCTCGTTGACGTCTTCCCAGAACAGGATCGTTCCGCGGGTGTCCAGGGCGTCGGGCGTCCCCTCGAGGGAAGCCAGGATCGAGAGACAGCCGCCGACGAGCGGCCCGGCGCCGGATCCGGGACGCACCACATCTTCCGAGCCGATCGAGAATTCCGGGGTTTCTCCGGCCAGCAAAGCCTCCCAGGAACCCGCGGTCTCGGCGTCCGGCGGCCGCGACGCGAAATCCACGGCGACCATGGGACCATGAAAGCAAATCAACCCGGTCCTCCGGCGAAGGAAGGCGAAAAACGACGCCAGGTCGGACCCCCCGAGATGGATCTTGGGGTTCTTTGAGATTTCCCCGGGATCGAGATGCCCGAGCGTCCGGGCGGCGCCCCAGCCGCCGCGCGCGAACAGGATCGCCTCGACGTCCGGGTCGCGCAACAGCGCCCGGTATCCCTCTGCCCTTTCGAGATCGCTGCCGGCGAAGTCGCCATCCACCCGGCGAATGTTGTCGGCTTCCACGACCCCGTAGCCGCGCGACCGCAGGTAGGAAATTCCCCGATCGAGCTTCTCGCCGTCGACCCGCCCCGAGAGGGCGGCCACGCCGATCCTGGCTCCCGGACGCAACCTCGGCGGTTTCAAAGGGGCGGGCGGGCCGTTAAGCCGAATTCTGTCGAGCGCGATCATTCCTCTAGGCCCGGGATCTCGCCCGGTCTCCAGCAGCCAACCCGGAAACGGCCCCCGGAGGGGACGGGAGGGGCGCCCTCCGTTTCCCTATTTGGCCTTGCTCCGCGCGGGGTTTACCGTGCCCCCGGCGTTGCCGTCGGGGCGGTGCGCTCTTACCGCACCGTTTCACCCTTACCGTCCCCCCTTTCGAGGAGAAGGCGGTTTGTTTTCTGTGGCACTTTCCTTCGCCCCGAAACCGGGACGACCGGGTGTTACCCGGCGCGCTGCCCCTTTGGAGTTCGGACTTTCCTCCCCGATCGAAATCGCGGCGATCGCATGGCCCGCTCGCCCGGCGGCATTCTAGCAGAGCGCTCACGGCCTCCTCAAAGGCGGTTCCGGTCGTCGGAGAAAAAAGCCTCCCAATCCGGCACATCGACCGGTTTGGCGCTTGCGGGAACGGGAACGGCGCTCGAGATGAGCGTCAGGAATTTCTCCGCCGGAACGACCGTCGCCCCCGCGTCCCGGGCCCGGGAAGCGAGGTCTCGGTCGTCGGTGACCACTCGTTGGTCGGCCGGGGACGGCGACCGGAGCGCGATCTCGACGATGACGTCGTCGGCGCTTCGATTTCCGGAGTACCGAATCGTCAGGGGCCCCATTGCCGCCCCGTCCCGCCCGCTCTCGGAAGGCCCGTCGAACACCACCAGCACGCGGGCGCGCATTCCCCGAAGGCATTCGGCGATGCGGCGAAGCAGCTCCCGCCGGTCTTCCTCCCGGGGGCGCGCCTTTCCCAGAAGGCGGCCGATCAGATTGTTGCCGTCCACGACGTAGGGCATCAGTCCGAAGCCTCGGGCTTGCGGCGAAACGCGCGTCGCGGGTGGGCGGCCGTGAAAAAAAGGATCGCGGCCGCGCGGCGCACCCTCGAGAACAGGATCCACATGAGAAGGACGACGCTGAACAGGACCGCGAGGGAAATCGTGGGCGAAAAGATCGCCACCGCCGAGATCGAGATCGCGATGACGTCCTCGGCGATCGAGATGCTGAACTGTCCCAGGCCGGACACCGCGGCCGTCGAAGTGAGCCTCGACGTCGCCTTCGCCATGTGCGCGACCAGGGTCACGAGCGCGCCGAGAACGGCCACCCCGGCCTTGGCCGCCCACGCTTCCTTCGGCACGCAGGCGACGGCCAGTCCTGCCCCGGCCGCGGGCCGAAGAAACGTGTGGGCGAAATTCCAGAAATGGTCGAGCCGGGGAATCTTGTCGGCGAGAAACTCCGCCAGAAACAGCACGAGGGCGGCGGTCAGCACGGGCCCCGAGCGAAACACGTCGGCGGCGGGGCCCCAGAGCAGGGCGGGAAAGAGGCGGGCGCAGCCTCCGAACACGAGGACCGCCGCCCATGCGTTGAATCCGGCGGCCATGGAAAGGCCGAGCGCCGTTGCGAGCCCCGCTTCCATCGACGCCTACTCGGGGGAGCGCCGGCTCCAGATCCGGGAAAGGAGCGATCGTTTCCCGGTCGGGGAGGCGTCTTCGCCCGTCTCCTCGCAATGCACGGCCTGGTCGCACTTCGCGAGCAATTCTTGATGGAGCGGCTCGTCAGGATACCGTTGCACGAGCCGCCGAACGATGGCCTGAGCCTCTCGGTGCTGGCCTCCGGCCGAGAGGAATTCCCCGTATTCGCGCATCACATCCTGCCGGAACGGGTCGAGCTGAAAGGCGCGGTTGTAATGCGCCGTCGCCTTCGCCCTCCAGCTTGCGTTTTTCGCAAGCCCGCCCGCCAGCCGAAAATGGTACTCGGAATTCTCGGGCGCGAGCCGGACGGACTCCTGAAGAAGCACGATGGCGCCGTAGTAGTCGCGTCGTTCGAGCAGACGCCTCGCCTCCAGGTAATTCCCACGGGCGACCTGAGAGCGCGCATCCTCGTCCGGCTCCGAGCTCCTGGACCAAACGGCGCCGGCGCGGGCGGAGGGTTCGGCCTCGTTTGGGCGAAGCGGTCCGTCGAGAAATTCGACCAGTCCGGTGATCTCCAGAGTGTAAAGGGTGCGGGCCGCTCCCCGCGGGGAAGGAGCAAGCTTCAGGATCGCGCGGAGGGGCGTCGTTCCGTCGCACAGCGAGAGAAGGTAAGCCTCCGCCGGTTCCAGCCGAAGAGTCTCGTATTGATTCACCGAAGCCGCCGCGGCCGCCGCGAACCGGTCGAGGTCGCCAAGAAGCTCGACGAATCTCTCGCTCTCGGGAGCCTGTCGCATTCCGACGACCAGAACGGCCGCGATCGAGAGAGGAAAGGCCACGACGGGGTCGAGCCGGCCGTTCGAGGCGTGAAATTGAAGCTGTCCTCCGTCCCACGAGAACGCCGACATCGCGATCTCCTCGAAGTGTCTTTGGGTCGCCGAATGGAGCGCCTCTTCCGTGATCAGCCCCCGGTCGAGAAGATGCCTGCCCAGCCGGCCGTGCCCTTCCGCCCGCAGTTCTTCCAGAGCCGATTCCAGCGCGGCATCGGAAACGATCCCCTCCCGGCGAAGGGCGTCTCCGAGCCGCCGGCCCGCCGCCGTTGAGACTGCCGTGCGGAGCTCTCCCGATTCGAAGAAGAGATGGATCTCCTCTCCCGGGCGCGTCATCGTCAGGGTGCCCGTTCGGCGCGCTTCCAGCACCGATTTCAGAGCTTCCGGAAGGGAATGATCGAGCAAGCTCCGCGGGAGATCGAGCGCGGCGTCTCGAGACTCGCTCAACGCTTCCCCGAGGGCTTTCCCGCTCCCGGGAGAGCGATGACCGCGGGGCGGTTTCCGCCCCGAAGAAAGATCGCCGGCACCGAGGGCTTCGCGGCTTTCGCCAGCGCGAGCGTCTTGTACTTTCCCCAGAGAACGCGGTAGCAATCGCGCCCCCGAAACGCGAATGGAACGACCCAGATCCGGCGGCGGGACGGGTCAGCCCGCAGGGCTTTCTCGACGGTTGCGTCCTGGCAGGCAAGCTCGAGCTGGATCGCGTAGGCGAACTCCCCCGAATGGTCGAAGGCGCGCCGCTCGCGATCCAATTCCGCCTTCCACGCCGATGAAGATCCTTGCGCCTTCGACGGGGCGGACGCCTTTCTCTCGGGGGCCGCCGGGATCACCGCAACGGCCGGGCGGCGCTGCGCCGGCTCCGGCGCAAGGTCCCTCTTGCCCGGGGGTGGCTCGGCTTTCGCGACTGCTGCCGCTCGATTCGCGGTTCCGGGGACGGGAATCGAGCGGGTGCGGTTCGAGAGAAGCCAGTAAGCGGCGGCTCCCGCCGCCGCGAGCAGGAGGGTGATCCAAACTCCCGCGAGGCTCCTTCGCCTCGGAGGGGCCGGGGCCGGCTCGGCGGCGTCCGGCTCCGGGGGAAGAACCGGTTCCTCGGGGGCCGTGAGGGCAAAAAGCGGGATTGCGATCGGATCGGGCGAGGGAGGAGGCTCTTCTTCCCTCGCGGCCGGCAGATCGAAAGCCTCTGTCTCGAAAGAAGCCGGCTCCGGTTCGGTCTCGAGGGCAGGAGCCGCGAGCTGCGTCTCGGTTCCCGAGGAAGCCGGGAACGGTGATTCATAAGCGGGCAGGACGAGCCCCAGAGAGATCAAGGCGGCGAGGAGCTTGAGGACCGCGAATTCATCCGCCCGGGCATGGCGAACGATTTCTTCCACCGTTCGCTCGCCGTCGACGAGCGAAGCGACGGTATCGGCGTCCGCGGTGAGGCCGAGGGCGCCGAACGACGACGCAAAATCGCCGGCCTTCACGAGAGGAAGGTCGGTCGGTCCGATTCGCGACATCACGAGGACGCGGTCGTTGGACCGCAGGAACAGCTCGAGGATCCATTTGTCGACCGGAATCCGGAAGCTGCCCGGGCTCTCCGGCGCCAGCGGCTCGAACGCATAGGAGCCGTCGGTCCAGGAAAGCAGATGCGCGAGGGATTCGATCGCGGAGAGCTTCCATCCCCAGGCCGCCTCTTTTCGCGAAACGACGCCGGAAGACGTCGCCACTGAAAAACGATCCTGGCCGGAAGGAACCACGAGGGCGTCATAGGTCTCGCGTTGAAGCTTGCCGCTTCGAATCAGGACTTCCGACGCCGAGCAGTCGGCCGGCGCCTGGAGGTCGGCGAGAAGGCCGCCCTCGATCACGAAAACGACCGTTTCCGCCTCCCGTGTAAAAACGACCCTCGCCGTGGAGCCTTCCCGCCCGACCGCGCACAACGCGGCGAGGAGATCGATCGAGCCCAACTCCCCTTCGGCCTGAAAAGCCCCCCTCAAGCGCCACCGCTCAGATGTGAGAGGACGGCCTGAGCCGTCTTCTCCCCCACGACCCGCGTCAGATCGCCCGCGTTCGCGCTCTTCATTCCGTCGACGGAACCGAACTCCCTCAAGAGAGCGCGGGCCCTCGCGGGACCGACGCCCGGAATTCTCCGGAGATCGCTCGTGAGCGCCGTCGTCGTCCGAGTCTTTCGGTGGCGCGCGATCGCGAACCGGTGCGCCTCGTCCCGAACGCGCTGAACGAGCTTCAAGGCGGGATCGTGCCGGGAGAGACGGATCGGCTCGGGCCGTCCGGGAACGTAAAGCTCCTCCTCCTTCTTGGCGAGTCCCGCAACCGGGACATCGACGCCGATTCGGTCCAGGGCCGTGAGAGCGGCGGACAGCTGTCCCCGGCCCCCGTCCACGAGCACGAGGTCCGGCATCGGCCGGTTTTCCGACGCGAGCTTCGAATAACGCCTCGTCACCGCCTCCGCCATCGACGCGAAATCGTCGGGCTCGAGCAGGCGCTGGGAGCGAATCCGGAACAGCCGGTAGTCGGCCTTTTTCGGCTTTCCCGCCTCGAAGACGACCATGGACGCGTAGGAGTCGGTGCCCTGCGTGTGCGAGATGTCGAAGCCCTCGATCCGCCGCACGGGGTCCGGCATCTCCAGAACCCGGGCGAGCCGGCTGACGGCCTCCTCTTCGGCGGTCGTCGCCCTGCGGAAGCGCGCCTGATGCCGGCTCTTCGCGTTCGTCCGGGCCATCTCGAGGCGATCGCGGGCCGGACCTCTCTGAGGGCGTCGGATGACGACGCGCGCTCCCTTCCGGCTGGAAAGAAACTCTTCCAGCAGGTCCCGATCCGGGAGATCGACCGGAACGTGAATTTCCTCAGGGAGGAAGGAGTTGCGCTCGTAGAACTGCGCGAGCAGGCTCGACAGCAGCTCCGCCGGGTCGAGAATTTCCGCCTTCTCGAAGAAGAGCTCGCGCCGATCGACCATCGTTCCGCCCCGAACGACGAGGACCTGCACCGCGGCGTCGCCCTCGCTCTCGTGGATTCCCCACGTATCGGTGTCCTCGCCGGACATTCTCTGCACGACCTGGCGCTCGGCCACCTCTTCCACGGTCTTCAGGGCGTCGCGGTACGCCGCCGCCATCTCGAAACGCTCTGCTTCCGAAGCCGCCTCCATCTTGTTCTTCAGGCTGCTTTCGAGCTCGGCGTTGCGCCCCTGCAGGAAGAGGACGACGTCGCGGACGGCTTCGCCGTAGGCCTCCTTCGTCGTCAACCCGGCGACGCAGGGCCCGAGGCAGGCGTGAAGGTCGTAGTAAAGGCAGGGGCGAGGAAGACGGCCGTCGATCTCGATCGAGCAGGTGCGGATCTGGAAGTGCCGGGTGATCATCTTCATCGTTCGGCGCGCGAGTCCGCCCCAGAACGGGCCGAAGTAGGAGTGACCGTCGTCGAGCACGCGACGCGTCACGAGCGCCCGGGGCCATTCCTCTCCCGTCGTGATCTTGATGTACGGGTACGTCTTGTCGTCACGAAGGCAGATGTTGTAGCGCGGTTTGTGTTTTTTGATGAGAGAGTTTTCGAGGAGAAGGGCCTCGAGCTCGGTCCGCGTGACGATGGTCTCCACGGAGCGCTGTTCGGACAGGAGCGCCCTCGTCTTCGTGTCTTCCACGTTCCTGTGGAAATACGACAAAACTCTCTTCTTGAGAGACCGGGCTTTCCCGACGTAAAGGATGCGATCATTCGAGTTCCGGAACAGATAGACACCGGGCGCATCCGGCAGGTTTTCCGGGGCCGCTGGAGAATGGGGCTCCGTCACGCTCAAATTATAAACGGAATGCCGGAGTATGTATGATTGCATGCCGTGAAAGAGTGCCCTTTCTGCCTGCGTCCCATTGGAAACGACGTCGTCGAGTGCCCCCATTGCAAGAACCAGGTGGACATTTTTCGCACCGGGTTCTACACGCGGGCCGACCTCTCGAAGCCGAAGACGGCGACGATCTGGGTGGTTGCCGGCCTCGCGGTCGCGCTCCTGGCATTTGCCCTCTCGCGCGCTTGCGCGCGGGCCAGGCCCGCTGCGCGATCGGACGCGCCGGCGGCGGCGCGCTGATTCCCACCAACTAGGTCCGAAAGATCTCCAGCTCTCGAATCGCGCGCAACTCGTCGCGGAGCCTGGCGGCCCGCTCGAAATCGAGCTCTCGGGCCGCCGCCTTCATCTCCTTTTCGAGGGACGCGGCGCGCTTCGCGAGGGATTCTTCGCGAGCCGGGTCCGGCCGCTCCCGGATCTGCATCGGCTCCAGGTAGTCGAGGTTCGACAGGGCGATGAGAGGCGAGCCGAGTTTCTTGACGATCGAGGCGGGCTCGATCCCGTGTTCCGTGTTGTACGCCACCTGGATCTCCCGCCTCCGCTTCGTCTCGTCCATCGCCCGCCGCATCGAATCCGTCACGGCGTCGGCATAAAAGATCACGCGTCCCCCGAGATTCCGGGCTGCGCGGCCGGAGGTCTGAATCAGCGACGTCGTGCTCCGGAGGAACCCCTCCTTGTCGGCGTCGAGGATGGCGACGACCGCGACCTCCGGAATGTCCAGGCCTTCTCGGAGCAAATTGATGCCGACGAGGCAGTCGAAGGAACCTTTTCGAAATTCGCCGATCAACCGCACCCGCTCGAGCGTCTCGATGTCGGAGTGCAAATACTGGCAGCGCACTCCGAGCTCGGTGAAGTAGTTCGTCAGGTCTTCCGCCATCCGCTTCGTCAGCGTGGTGACCATGACCCGCTCCGACTTCTCCGCCGCCGCGCGGACGACGCCGAGAAGGTCGTCGACCTGGCCTCGAACGGGCCGAACCTCGATCTCGGGATCGGGGAGCCCCGTTGGGCGGATCAACTGTTCGACGACCTCGCCGCCCGTCTGCTCCAATTCGTAGGCCGCGGGCGTCGCGGACACGTAGACGGTCTGGCTGACTCGCTCGTTGAACTCATCGAAGGTCAGGGGCCGGTTGTCGAGCGCCGACGGAAGCCGGAACCCGAAGTCCACGAGGGTCTGTTTGCGCGAACGGTCCCCGAAATACATTCCCCGAACCTGAGGCACCGTGACGTGCGATTCGTCCACGATGAGGAGAAAGTCCTCCGGAAAGTAGTCGAGGAGGGTCGGTGGAGGCTGACCCGGAAGCCTCCGCGAGAGGTGGCGTGAATAATTCTCGATGCCGTTGCAAAACCCCAGCTCGCGGATCATTTCGATGTCGAACATCGTCCTCTGGTGGAGCCGCTGGGCTTCCAGCTTCTTGTTCTCCTCATTGAGTTGAGCGAGCCGCTCTTCGAGCTCGACCTGAATGTCCGCGATCGCGAGGTCGAGAATGCTCCTCGGCGTGGCGTAGAAGGTCCGCGGATAAATCGCCAGGCGAGGAACCCGGGCGAGCACGGTCCCCCGCAGTGGATCGATCCGCGAGATCTTTTCGATCTCGTCGCCGAAAAACTCGACGCGAACGGCCGTGTCTTCGTAGGCCGGAACCACTTCCACGACGTCGCCCCGAACGCGGAACATTCCCCGGGCCAGGTCCGCGTTGGTTCGCTCGTACTGCATCTCCACCAGCCGCTTGAGCAGGGCCGGGATTCCGGCGGTTTCGCCGACTTCCAGGAACGCAAGCATGTCGTAGTACGACTCGGGACTCCCGAGGCCGTAAATGCACGACACGGACGCGACGACGAGTACGTCGCGCCGCTCGAACAGCGCCTTCGATGCCGAGAGGCGAAGCTTGTCGATCTCCTCGTTTCGGGAGGTCTCCTTCTCGATGTAGGTGTCGGTCTGCGGAACGTACGCCTCGGGCTGGTAATAGTCGTAGTAGGACACGAAATATTCGACCGAGTTTTCCGGGAAGAACGCCCGAAACTCCTGATACAGCTGCGCGGCGAGCGTTTTGTTGTGGGACAGCACCAGGGTCGGCCGGTTCACCGCTTCGACGACCTTGGCCATCGTGAACGTCTTTCCCGATCCGGTCACGCCGAGGAGGACCTGATTGCGCTTGCGCGCGCGCAGTCCGGCCACGAGAGACTCGATGGCCCCGGGCTGGTCTCCCTGGGGGGTGAACTCCGAGACGACGCGGAAGGATCCGCCGGCGCGCTGGCGCGACTCCGCGAGCGTCGGCCGGCCCGCCTCTCGAGCCGGTGAATCGGGCCGGGCGGAGCCGCCGGAAACCTTCTTGACCTTCACGCGGCGCGCGCCGCCGGTAGGGACAGAGCGGATGCCCGCGGCCCTCCCGAAGCCAGGCCGTTCAAGAACGTCGTGAGGGAGCGGACATCCGAAGCCGCGAGCCTTCCCTTCCTCGCCGCGGAAAGGAGGCGGCGGCGAAGTCGGTCGGCCGCGGTGGCGGGAAGTCGGCCGGCCGCCCACGCGAGGCGAAATCGCTCCCTCGCGCTGGCAAACGCGGCACGGTCGGCCGCCGTGACGTCGGGAGCGAAACTCTTCGCGAGCTCGTCTTCGAGGGAGTCGAAGACCGTTGCCAGAAGGGATCGATAACGGTCCGGGTGGCGGGAGACGAACGAGCCGATCAGCGTGGCCATGACGAGGAACACCAACAACAAGCTTCCGCAGCCGACCATTCCGGCCCTGAGGAACGCGCGAACTCTTTCGGCCTGGACGGCGTCGGTCAAGCGGGGGCTTCCGTGATCACCGTCCCCTCCCCTTCGAACCGGATCTTGGGAGGATCCTCGCTGTCGGGCAGCATCACCTCGTCGAGGAACCGGTCCGGGAGCACCGACGGAACGAGGTTGCCGTTCCAACCGACGAGGTCGCGGGAGGAAACGTTGAGCGGAAATTCCGCGGACACCGGAATTGAAAACGTGTCTCGGGCGGGCGACAGCACGAGGCTCCCGCGCCCGAAGATCCGGAGCACATCGACGCGCCGGCGGCGGGGAAAATCATGGATCGGCTCGTACCGAAACGAGAGGGTGGGTCCGATCGCGAGGATGCGCGATCCCTCGACCGAGAAGAACTCGTTCTTGAGCTCGATCAGCATCGGGCGGCGCCCGCGGTCCGCGAGGAAAATCGTTCCCTGGCCCGTCGCGCGGAGGAGAAGCTCCGCCTTCGTACCCTCGAGCTTGGGGTCGGGCGCGAACCCCATCCGCCCTCCGTACGAGGCGACCGTTCCCCGGCGAACGAGGACTTCCCCGCGGAAATTGATTTCGACCGCGCCGTGCTCCCTCACTCGGAAAAGCCGGCCGCTCCGGTCCTCGCGAGGAGCTTCCACCGCCGGAGGCGGCGAGAAGGCGGCCTTTCGCAGCTCCTTCGGGATGAGGACCTTCGCCGTCGTGCTCACCGGCGCGTCCTGCGCCCCAAGGGTGCGAAGCTCGCCGCTGTCGCGCGTCGATCGCCGGAGCTGCCCTTCGAGCTCGACCACGAGCTTCTCGGCGCCCGCGAACCGGAAGTGCTCGAGCGCGAGGCCGAGCTTGCCGTTCTGGCGGTAGATGAACCCGAGATAGAGATGACTCTTCGGGTGGTCGGGTTTGAGCTCGATCGCGCGCCGCAGCTCGATCTCGGCGCTCTCGAGATCGCCGCGCTTGACGAGAATCACACCCAGGTTCGAATGAAGAACCGCCGAATCCCCGTTTTCCACGATCAGCCGACGGGTGATCCTTTCCGCGGCCTCCATCTCGCCGGCCTTGAAATACACGACCGACAACAGATTGAGAACGTCCTCGTCGTCCGGCCGCATGGACTGGGCCAGCTCGAGCTCGGCCCTCGCCGGGGCGGCGTTGCCCAGGCGCAAAGCTTCCCGTCCCTTGTTCAGGTGAAGCAGGAAGAGGCCCTGGTCGAAGGGGGGCGCGTCGTGCCGCGTGTAAGCCACGGCTATCTGCGGCGGAGAGCCGCGGCGGGGTCACCGGTGGTCAAGATCGGCCGATTGTCGGCGTCCCGGGCGATGTGGACGGGATTTCCCGGCGAAAGGTCCGCGAGGAGCCGGTAGCGGCTCGTGAACGCCCGGCCAAATCCACCTCCGAGGTACGCCTTTCCGTAGTACGCGGTCAGGGTCTTGTGGACGTACAGGAGAGTCTCATCGTAGGGGGGAATTCCGCCATACTTCTCCACGGCTCCCTCGCCCGCGTTGTACGCCGCCAGTGTGCTTTCGAGGTCGCCCTTGTACAGGTTCAGGAGATACGTGAGATACCGGGTTCCCCCGAAGACGTTGTCCCGCGCGTCGAGGGCGTTTCGCACGCCGTACATCCGTGCGGTCGCCGGCATCAGTTGCATGAGCCCGAGGGCTCCCTTCCGGGACCGAGCGGCAGGATTGAACCCCGACTCGACGAGCATCACCGATTTCACGAGCTGCGGGTCCATTTCGTGGGCGAGCGCCGCCTCGCGAATCAGACCGTCGTATGCGCTCGGACGGTTGAGGCGCTGCGCGAGCCACGCGTCGCTCCGAAGAACGGGACGGTAGCGACGGCTGTCCACCTCGTCGTTGTAGATCACCTTCGTGCCGTCGGGACGCACGGCAAGGTGCACCCCGGCGCGGCTGACCGACGCCTGGAGCAGGAGAGCCACGAGGACACAGATATTCCGTTTCATCCCACGAGAATCGCGCCGCGGATGATACCACTTTTCAGGCCGACAGGATGTCCCGAACGGCCGCCACGGCGGCGGCAAGACCTGCCGCAAGAAGGGATTCGTCGCGCCCGCCGACCTGCGCCAGCTCGCGCTTGCCCCCGCCCTTCCCCCCGAGAGCCGGCCCGACCCTCGCGGCGATGTCGGAGGCTGAAAGGCGGCCCGTCAGATCGGGCGTGACCGAGATCACGACGGACGTCTTGCCGTCCGAGGCCCCCCCGACGGCAACCACGCCCGACTTGAGCTTCCCCTTGAGGGTGTCCGACAGGTTGCGAAGCTCGCTCGCCGAGAAGCCTCGGGCCTCTCTCGTCAGCACCCGAACGCCGGAGACGTCATGGACTTCTTCCGCCGAGAGCCCGGAACCGGATCCGCCGGAGGCGATCTTGAGACGCGCCGCGGCGAGCTCCTTTTCGAGAGACCGAATTTTCTCCTCCGACGCCCGGAGGATCTCGGGGAGCCGTTCCCGTTCCGCTTTCGCCTGCTGCGAGAGCGTCGAAAGCAAATCCTCGTCGCGCCGGAGCAATTCCACCGCGCCGAGCGACGTGACGGCCTCGATCCGCCGGACTCCGGCCGCCAGACTCCTGTCCGAGATGATCTTGAAGGCTCCGATCTCGCCCGTCGAGGGAACGTGGCAGCCGCCGCAGAGCTCGACCGAATATCCCGGCACCGACACGACGCGCACCCGATCGCCGTACTTTTCGCCGAAGAAGGCGATCGCCCCTTTTTTGTCCGCCTCTTCCCGCGCGACGACCTCCTTGGCGACCGGCTTGTCGAGGAGGATCTCGCGATTCACCTGATCCTCGATCTCGCGGATCTGCTCCGGCGTCAGCGGCGACCGCGCCGCGTAGTCGAACCGGAGCCGGTCCGCCGCGACGAGCGAGCCCATCTGCCGCGCGGAGTCGCCGAGGACGGCGCGGAGCGCCGCATGGAGAAGGTGCGTCCCCGTGTGGTTCGCCTGGATGCGCCGCCGCGTCCATTCCGAGACGATCATGTCCACGGAATCACCGACCGCCAGGCCGCCGGAATCCACCTCGACCCGGTGGGCGATGATCGTGCCGGACGGCTTCTGCGCATCGAGAATCCGCGCCTCGCCCCCCGTCCACGTCCACGACCCCACGTCGCCGACCTGGCCTCCCCCCTCGGGATAAAAGACCGTCCGGTCGGTGACGACGTCGCCGGTCTCGCCTGCTTTCAGCGACGTCACCGCGCCCTTGTCGGTGACGATGGCGAGGACGCGCGCTCCCGAGAGCGCGACGAAATCCAGCTCCGGGTAGCCGCGGAACTCCGAATGCGCGGCGGGAAGAGCCAGGGCTTCGAACGCCCGCGCATCGGCGGCCTGAAATTTCGCGGAGGCCTGGGACCGGGCCCTCTGACCTTCCATTGCCTTCTCGAATCCGGCGAGATCGACGTTGAGGCCCTCGTCTTTCGCGATTTCGGAAATTAAATCGAGCGGAATACCGTACGTGTCGTACAGACGGAACGCGGTCTCGCCAGGAACGACCGTCGCTCCAGACCGCCGGAGGGATTCGATTTCCTCGCCGATCCGGTCGATTCCGGAGGTTAACGTTCGGGCGAACAGCTCCTCTTCGACACTCAACTGTTCCGCAATTTGCGAGACACGAATAACATGGGACGAATCAGGCGCATACCTGTCGTCGTCCAGCCTTCGGAAAAACACACCGTCGAAGCCTCTGATAACCAATCCCGAGAGATCGCTAAGGATCGGGCGCTCGACGCCGAGATGCCGCGCATACCGCAACCCGCGGCGGATGATGCGCCGGAGCACGTATCCGCGCCCTTCATTCGACGGCAGGACACCATCCATAATCAGCATCGTCGCCGCGCGGGCGTGGTCGGCGATCACTCTGAAGGGAGCGTCCGCGACCGCCATTCCGCCCTGATACTTCCGGCCCGAGATCTCCTCGATCCGCCGAATGATCGGCCGGAACAGGTCCGTGTCGAAGTTGTTGTTGACGTTCTGAAGGATCGATGTGATCCGCTCGAGGCCCGCGCCGGTATCGACGGACGGTTTGGGAAGGGGCCTCATCTTCCCGGAGGGATCGCGCTCGTATTGCATGAACACGAGGTTCCAGACCTCGATGACGCCGTCGCCCGGGCCATTGACGAGGTCCGCCGTGTTCCGGGACATGTCGTCGCCGCGGAAATAGTGGATTTCCGAGCACGGGCCGCACGGACCCGTCTCGCCCATCGCCCAGAAATTCTCTTTTTCGCCGAACCGAAGGATTCGGTTCTTTGGAGCGCCGACCTGTTCCCAGATCGCCGCCGCCTCGTCGTCGGTTTCGAAGACCGTGAACCAGAGGCGATCCTTCTCCAGTCCGTAGCCCGCCTTCTTGTCCGTCATCAGATCCCAGGCAAACTGAGCGGCTTCCCTCTTGAAGTAATCGCCGAACGAAAAGTTGCCGAGCATCTCGAAGAACGTGTGGTGGCGCGCCGTGTAGCCGACGTTGTCGAGGTCGTTGTGCTTGCCGCCCGCGCGCACGCATTTCTGCGCGGTCGTCGCCCGAGCATAGTCGCGCTTCTCGCGGCCCGTGAAGACGTCCTTGAACTGGTTCATCCCGGCGTTGGTGAAGAGCAGCGTCGGATCCTCGGCCGGTATCAGCGACGACGACGGGACGCGGCGGTGCCCGCGCCGCTCGAAGTAGCGCAGGAACCGTTCCCGGACCTCACTCGACTTCATACC
>JBOGJO010000383.1:0-20315 GCA_050747885.1 Thermoanaerobaculia bacterium | reverse complement strand
GGTTAGGGCTGCCGCGGCCGCGGCCACCCAAGCGGATCGGCCGCGAACGGCAAAGCGCAGGCCCTCGAGCCCCTCGGCTGCGAGAAGAGCGAAAGCGAAAAGAACGATCGCGAACAGCTTCGAGGGATACCGGAACGGCCCTTCCAACGGCACCATCGCGGCGGCCAGCGCGGCCGTCCCCAGCGCCGCCCAGACCGCGCGCTCGCGCTTTCGCTCGGGCAGCGCGAAGGCCGCCACGGGAAGCAGCAGGATCGGAAGCGACACGTAAATCGATTGAAGGTATCCGGCTCCCGCGGGAAGCCACGGCCACGGGGAAAGCGAGGGAGCCGCGACGCTGCCGGCGAGCTGACGAATTCCGATCTGGCCCGGCCACACCGACGACCTCGCGTTCGCGTGGACCACCGTGTCGAAAATCGGGAACACCTGGACGGCGCACAGGACGCTTCCCGAGATCGCGGCCGCCGCGAAGAGCCGCCAGCTCCTGCGGCGCACCCTGCCGGTCTCCCGCTGCTCAAGTTCTTTGCGCCGCGTCTCGAAAAAAAAGATGAACGCCCCGAGAACCAGGCCAAAGAGACCCATTTCCGGGCTCCCCGCGAGAACGGCGGCCGCCAGCGAGACCGCGAAACCCGCTCGCTGCTTCCGGGTCGTCAGCCCCAGCTGAGCGGCCCACGCCATCGCGGGAAGCCAGGCGAATCCCGCGAAATGATTCCAGTAGACCGACATCGAGACGGCGCCTCCGGAAAACGCGAAGACCGCGCTCCCCAGAGTCGCGGCCGGACGGCCGAGGGACCTCGACCGAAGCCAGCCGAAAAAGCAAAAGTTCGCAAGCAGAAAATGAAAAAACAGAAACGCTCCGGTCGCGACAGCCGCGTTTCGAAGCAGAAACACGAGGGCGGGCGGGTAGAAGGCCTCGCTCTGGCCGCTGCCGATCCACGATTCGCCGTTTCCCGAAAGCGGATTCCAGAGGGGCAGCGAAAAGGAGCGCAGGCGGGAGGCGGTGTACACGTGCGAGGGAAAGAAGAAGTCACTCTGGTCCCGAAACGACGGCACGCGGTCGTGCCGAAGCGAGCCCCAGACGAATAGCAGAGAGAAGGCCGCGGGCGCGAGGGCGAAGGCGGCTCCGACCGACCATTTTCGGACACGGTGCACGAAACGAATTCTAAGGGCGAACAGTCCTATACTGCCCGGAATGTTCGGCAGCAGCGTCGTCCGGAGGATTTTCCTTCACGGGGCCGCCTTTTTCCTCGCCTGGCCGCTCGCCTCCACCGTCGCCGCGACGATCGACTTGAAGTCGCAGCCGATGACTTCGCGCCTCCCCTGGGCCGACACGTTCATCATGCTTGCCCGCGCCCTGCCGCAGCTGTCGAGCGAATGGCTCGTCGCCGGCCTGCTCGGCGCGGCGGGTTCCGTCGCGCTCTTTTCGGCGCTGTCCTGGCGCCGCGGCCGCGAAAACGCTCCCGTCCTCGGCCTCGTGGCCGAGCCCTTCCTTCTGATGGCCGCGGTCGCCGCCGGCATCGCGACCGAGTACCCGGCCGTCCTTTCGCACCCGTTCCTGCGGAGCTTGCGCCCCCTGTCCGTTCGCTCAGCCATCCTGATCCTCGTTCTTCTGGCCGCCGCGCTGTTTTTTCTTCTCGGGACCCGGCTCGGCGGTCCGGCACGGGGCGCGGTATGGCTCGGCGCGAGCCTCTCGCTCATTGCGCTGACGGCGTTCGCCTCGCGAATCCCGGCCGCCCGTCGTCACGGCGCCCCGGCCCGCCGCTCGATCGCTCTTCTCGGTATCGATTCGTTGTCACAAAGCGACGACCTCGAGCCGATGCGAAGCCTCGCCCGGGATCACGGCGGAACATTTTTCACGCGCGCCGTCACGACGGGAGTCGTCACGAACGCGGTCTGGAGCTCGATCCTGCAGCATCGACCCGTGAGCGAGATCGGCAACTGGACGATCTTCCTCGCGACGGACTGGCGGACGGTGCCCTACAGCCTCGTTCGCGAGGCCCACCGGTCGGGCTGGACGACGGTTTCCTATTTTTCCGATCAGTTCACCTCGTATGTCGGAGACGACGCCGGTTTCGACGTCGATCGAAGCGGGCCGCGGGGATGGTTTCAGCTCGCGACCGCGACTCTCAAGCAGGACAGCATATTTCTCGCCGCAGTCCTTCCGCGACTTCCCGTGCTGCCCGGCGCACAAACTCCCCGAAACCAGTCCGGGACGTTCGCATTCGACGTCGGAGCCGAGCTCGACGATTTCTTCCGCTGCCCCGAGGGCGTTGATCGATGCTTCTCCGCCGGGCACCTCGATTCCCTTCACCAGCCGCTCTATCCCACCTTAGACGAGCTCACGCCGGCCGAGCGGGGGCTTGTCCTTCGGTCACCCGTTGCCTCGGTGGAGGACCTGAGTTTCGACTGGCGCTACCCCGCGATCGAGGGCGACTCGCTGGGGCTCTACGCCTGGAAAGTCCGCCATGTGCAGGATCTCGTGCGACGAGCGGTCGAGAGGACGGGTTATCTCGATCCCTCGCGCGGAAACCGGCTCGTCGTCTTCTCCGACCACGGAAGCCGAAAGGACCTGACGGCGCAAAATCTCGGAAACCCGACCTACTGGAACGTCCTGCTTGCAACGTTCGGGACCGCGCGCGCCGACCCTTCGCGCCCGATCTCGCTGCTCGCGATTCCGGCCCTCCTCGGCTTTCCGGACCCGACCCGGGTCGGCCCCGACGCACCCGCGGTGGAATACGCCGACGTCGACGACAAAGACGTGGCGGCGCTGAGGCCCTACTTCTCGAGCGATGGACGAATTTTTCTCGACCCCGACGCGATCGCGCGAATCCGTCCGCGGATGGAGAGGGTCCAGCCGTTTCTCCCGGCGGCCGGAGACTCCGATCGTCTCAGTGCTGGGGACCGTCCGGATATTGCACGAAGCTCCCGTTCGAATAGATGATGTCGTTGTTGAAATTCGTGGTCGTGCCACACGCGAGCGACGACGGGTCTCCGTCGGAAACCCCGTCCCGTCCGAACGAGCTGATGTTGTATTCGAAGTTTTCCTGATCGACGCCATAGTGCAGGAAGTTCCGCCAGCCGTCGGTGAACGGCGGCTGGATGTACGTCGGCCGAAGAAGAGTGAAAGACGAGGAATCCAGCGTCGCCCCCGCGGCGGGAACCGTCGAGGGACAGGCGGCCGCCGGGTACGAGCTGTTGTCCGCGTTGTAGGTCTCGACCGCCGTCGCGAGAGTGCGGATGTCCGCCATCGTCCGTTTCTGCTTCGCCCGCTGAAGCGCGTTCAGCAGGTTCGGAATCGCGATCGCCGCCAGAATCCCGATGATCGCGATCACCACCAGGAGCTCGATCAGCGTGAAGCCCTTCACCGAGCGATTTTTCACCAGATTCATCCTTGACCTCCTCCCGATATTCTCGGACTCGTCAGGTGCAAACTCCGGACCACTCACCAGCGGACGAGTGACTTTGAATTCAGTGACTTGCGGAACGGCCGGTCCGCAGAACTGACAACTCTTTGCAGTTCGGTTCAGGATTCCGCGGTGGTCAATGGAGAAACATCGCACAAAAAAAAGACCGGCCTTGTCGGCCGGTCTTCTCTCAAGAATTCCGGAGAATCAGTGCTGCGGGCCGTCCGGGTACGCGATGAACGTTCCGTTCGAGTAGACGATGTCCGCGTTGAAGTCGGTCGTCGTCCCGCAAACGGTGGGATCCGTGTACGCCCCGTCCCTGCCGCCGGACCCGATCGTGTACGACTGACCGGTGGTGGCCTCGACGCCGTAGTGGAGAGGTTTCTGCCAGCCGTCCTGGAAGGGGGGCTGAGCGATATAAGTCGGCTTCAAGAGCACGAACGAGCCGGAATCCAGCGACTTGTCCGCCGCAGGAAACGTCGGGCAGGTCGTCGCCGTCGGGTACTGGTTGTTGTCGACGTTGTACGACTCGATGGCGATCGCGAGATTGCGCATGTCCGACATCGTCCGTTTCTGCTTGCCGCGCTGCAGAGCGTTGAGAAGATTCGGAATCGCGATGGCCGCCAGGATCCCGATGATCGCGATCACGATGAGCAGCTCGATCAGGGTAAATCCAGCCGCTCGATTTCGAAGACGGTTCAATTTCATACTTCCTCCTTACGAAGCTACACTCCCACTAGCAAGTTCCAGACCATCTCATTGATTATGAACTAACTCAATCTAAACAACTTAAAGTCAATTTGCCGCTGAAGGCGACGATTTTTGTCAGTTCTTGATTTGAACTTGCTCGATTTTCTGTCAATGCACCCGAGACCTCGAACAGCACTTCGCGCATCGTGCCCACGCCCCTCGTATAGAAAGGCAAGAAGATTCGCTCGTCGTTGCCGTGCCGCCGGGCCGCGTCGAAAGGATCGATCTGGAACGGGGTGAACCCGTACGCCGGCACGCCGCGCTTCCGAAACTCCAGAGACGTCGTTCCCGAAAACGAGTTCACGAGGGGGATGACCGGAACTCCCGGCGCCACCGCCTGAAGCACCCGCCTGATCGCATTCGTGTCCGCCGTGGGAAACGGCGACGCGGTCCCCGGCGGACCGCACAGCGAAAAAATGACGTGCGCGCCCCGGCTTTCCAAGCGCTCGAGGAGAGGAGTGAAATACGGCTTCGGGTCGACGCCGAGCGGAAGCGAGACCATCGCGACCGCGCCCCATTGATAGCCGCCGGAGAACTCCGGCAAGAGTCTTCCTTCGAAGGGGGGCTGCCGCCAGATTCCTCCCGTCACGAGGCTCAGGTTCTGGTACGGAATCCATTTCCGAACTTCGGGGAGCTTGAGAAGCTCCGGGTGCCGGAACGCGTTCGCGAAGAACGGGGGACGAAATTCGGAAATCGCATCGAAAAACTGCGCGAGCGCGGGAGCCGGCGGCACGAAAAGATCGAGACTCCGGAAGGTCTCTTCGGGCCGGAGAACCGCCGGGTCGTCGGACCCGAGAATCGCGTACGCCATGCCCCCCTGCCCGACCTCGATCCCGATATAGCGGGGCACCCCCGCCACGACTTCTTCGTACCCCCCCTCGTTGAGGACCAGGTCGACGCCCGCGAGAACGTCGGGCCGGTGCTCATAGATCCACGGCACCCCGTCGGTCCCGCCCAGTTCCTCTCCGCATTCGGCGAGGAAAACCACGTCCCGGTCGGGGAGAAGGCCGGAGTGGAAGAGATCGACGTAGGCGAGGAGTTGGGAAATGGCGATCGACTTCATGTCGTACGAACCGCGGCCGTACAGGTAGCTCTTTTCGATCGTTCCGCCAAACGGGGGCTTCGTCCAGAGCGAGTCCGCGACCGGCACGACGTCGATGTGATTGAGCAGGAGGATCGCCTTGTTCCGGGAGCGCCCCGGAAGACGGGAGTACAGGTTGCAGCGATCGCGGTCGGGGCAGATCAACTCCGACGGGATTCCCTCGCAGTCGAGATAGCGTTTCAGAAACTCCGCCCCCGGACGTTCTCGGCCGGGGGGGTTTCTCGTGTCGATCCGAACGTAGTCGCGGAGCAGCCGGATCGGTTCCTCTTCGAGCCAACGAGCGGGAGTCCTCGCCATCTCGGGCTGCCAATCGGGCAGCTCGAGCGATCGCTCCGCGGGACGGCCCCTCCGGCACGAAACCGCCATGACGGCGAGGAGCGCAAGGGCGGCGAAAAGTTTTCGCACGTCGTTCATGACTCTTTCGTCTCCTTGTAGCAAACGAAGGCCAACACGGCTCCCGCGAGGGTCGCGGCCGGCCCCGCCGCCCCGCCCGGAAGCTGCTCCCGGATTAAAATCCGGTGCGCGCCCGCGGGCACGGCCACCGAGCTCAGACAGAGATTCGCCGGGTCCACCGAAACGGGCCGTCCGTCCACGCTCACGGATCGAAACGGAAAGAATGCCAGCGGGAAGACCAGACGGGACGGGCCCGGCGAGCGCGTGAGAACGACGACCGAATCCGCGTTTTCCCGCTGGAGCGCGACGGTGCCGCCCGCAAGCTGCTCTTCGGCCGACCGGCCCGTCTCGACCACGGTCTCCCAGCGAAGGTCCGCTCGACCGCCATGAATCCGATCGTACGCCTGTCCAACGTCGTGGACTTCCACGACCCGGGTCGCCAGCCGAAACGCCGGAAGGGCGGCGGGGTTCAGAACCGCCCACTCGGGACCGATGACCTTCCCCGTGACGACCGGAAAGCCGTTCGGGATCCTGCCCCGCTCCACGATCGCGGCTCGGGCGGAATATGCGCCCAGGAAATTCCGGAGACCCGGCCACAACCCGAAGTCCCGATAGATTTCTCGGCGCGCGAGCTCGACGCGATAGAAGTCCGAGACGTCGTAATCCTGGTTGAACGAATAGGAGACTCCGAAGGCCGCGCCGACATCGCTCTTGAGCGCATCCCGCGCTTTCTCGTCGCCCGATCGGCCCGGGCCTCCGGCGGAACGGTAGTATTCCTCGACGGGAAAGAAGCCGAACCGATCGCTTTCCGGAAGGCGCAGGATCGCGCGCGCGCTCGGTGGAGTCGTCAGGACCGCCCGCTCCGAATCCGTTCCCACCGCCCGCCATCGCAGAACGGCGAGGTCGGCAATCGAGAAGACGAAAAGGACCGCGAGCGCGGCCCGTCGGCGCGAGCACCAGGCGAAAATCAGCCCCAGCGCGGCCCAGAGCCCCGCGGCCTCGGCCAGCATCCCGGGAAGCTGACGCGCCGCGAGAGAACCGTTCTTGAGGGTCGCCGACCAGTGCCGATCGACGAACGCCGCGACCGAGCTCGGATCGGCGGCCGCCACGACTGACGCCGCCAGCAGCGCGAGCGCGACGCCAAAGACTCCGACGGCCGCGGGAGCTGCCCGTCCCGCCCGGAGGGAGTCGAACCCGAACCCCGCGAGGAGGGCGATTCCGAGGGCGGCGCCGACCATGAACTTTTCGGGATACCGGAGCGGGATGGGCGAGGACAAGGACAACCATGCCGGAGGGAGGAAGGATCCCAGCGTGGCGGCCGCGAAAGAGGTGCCCACGAGACCGTACACCAGGAGCCGGCGCCCCCTCGGGGGACGAAAGAAAAACAACGCAGCCGCGGCGAAGACGCCGGGAGAGAGCGTCTGGAAAAATCCGGCCGTCTTCTGGCTCCACAGCGTCTCTCCCCACACCGTTGAAGAAACGGCGGCATTCCCGAAGGGAAACGGAAGGATCATCTCCAGCAGACGCCACGGAGGGACCGACCACATCGTCGCCGCGCGCAGCGGGAACCGGCCGAGCGCCCGAACGGTTTCAGGAACGAAAAGAAGCGCGGGCACGACCTGGATTCCGGCGAGAAGAAAGCCGGGGACCAACGCCGCAAACAGCGTCCGGATCCGGCGCGGCGCCTCCCCGGGCGCCGCGTCTTGCAGGATGAGCAGCAGCGCGCCCAGCAGCGCAAGCCCCGCGGTAAAGACGTCGCCGGCGAGAAGGTCGACGCCCCAGAGGGCCCCGAACACCGCCACGCGCCGCAGGGCTCCCGTCCTCGACAGCCTTCCGCCCGCCCAGACGACCCACGGGAAAAGACCGAGGCCCGGGAGCACGTTGGGATAGACAATTTCGGAAATGGCAGGGCCGCTCAAGGCGAATGCGGAGCCCGCCAGCGCGCACGCCGCAGGCGAGAGTCCCAGGGACCCCGCCAGAACGAACGCGCCGACGCCGGCGATCCAGAGGTGAAGCACCGGAAAGACCTTGAACGCGAACGGAAACGGGACGGCCGCCATCGCGATCCTCAGGGGGTAAAACGCCCCCGTGTTCGGGTTGGCCGCGAGCGGTCGTCCGAACGAAACGTCGCGAAGGAGAAGGGGGATCTTCCCCTCCCGCCACGACTCATGAACGGCCTTTTCGATCGGAAGGAAAAACGGAACCAGATCCCGGCCCGAGAAGGTCTTCGAAACGAAGAGAGGGTCCGCAAACATCACGACCAGAAGCGCCCCGAGTCCGGCGGCGAACCCGACCGCGGCCCGTCGGGAGGGGAATTCCAATTGATTCTCGGCGGGAAACGAAAACATCGCTGGCGCCGATGATAATAGAGGATGCGGCATGGTGAGAAAGCTCGATCGGACCGCGGCGGCCCTTGCGGGGGCAATGATCGTCGTTCGCGCGATCTCGCTCGTTGGCCGCCCGCTCTGGTTTGACGAGATCTTCACCGAGTGGATCTCTCGCCAGTCTCTCACGAAGATCGTCCAGCACCTGCGGCTCGACTCGGGGCCTCCCCTCTTCTACGCCCTGTCTCTTCCCTTCGTCCGCGCGGGCGAGCGATTGCATTTCGATCCGGCGGCCCGGCTCCTCTCGTTTGGCGCGCTCGCCCTCCTCTTCGTTGCGTTCGGCCCGCGATATTCCGGCGGGCGCCGCTTCGCCGTCTTGCTCGCGAGCTCGCCGCTGATCTTCTTCTACTCGGGCGAAGCGAGGCCCTATGCGCTGCTCTCGGCCGTCTCCTTCGCGCTCTTCCTCGCGGCGGTGCGGGCGCCCGACACGCGCCGCTCGCGGGTTGTCGCGGCCCTGTCGGCAGCCGTCCTTCCGTGGATCCACTACCTCGGGCTTTTCGTCGTCGCGGGATCGGTCATCCTTTGCGCGATCCGGAAGCGATGGGGACTCGCCGCCCTCCAGGCCGCGGCCGCGAGCCTGTTCCTGGCCTGGCTACCGGTGGCCATCGATCAACCTCCCCTCTCGATCGCCTGGAACTTCTCGTCGGATTCGCCGGCCCTGCGGGCTCCCCAGGCGTTCGGGTTCTGGGGCGGGCTGCCCGCCTACTTCTCTGCGTGGCGGCCGCCGGCGGCGTGGGCGGGGATCGCTCTTGGCTTTGCAATCCTTCTGGCGGCCCTGGCCGCGGCAAGAAAATCGAGCGCCGTTCGCGGCGCCCTCGCGTTCTCTCTGCTTCCCCTCGCGCTCGTGGCCGCGGCGAATTTCTTTCGCCCGGTGTATTTTCCGGGCCGGACGGAAATGGCGACTCTTCCCGTGGCGCTCTGGGCTTTCGCGAGGGCTTCGCGCCGCTCGGCCGCCGTGAATCTCCTGACGCTCGTTGCCGCCGGGGCGGGGTTGGCGGGAATCGCCTTCTCCGTTCTGAGTCCGGCCGGGCCGTTCCCGTATTCGGAAACGGCAAAATTTTTGGCCGCCCGCAGCAAACCCGGCGACCTTCTCGTCGCCGCGGACGCGAACTATCTCCCGCTGAGACTCAAACGGGACCGGGGCGAGGTCCGGGCCCGGCTGATCGGGCTTCCGGAAGAAATCGAATCACATCCGGGCTGGTTCGAGCCCTCCCCGGCTTCTCGCATCGATGCCGAACAAGCGCGAATTCGCCAGGAGATCGCCGCCGTGCCGGCCGGAGGGCGGATCGACTTCGCGATTCCTCCCGACGCCGCCCTCCGCGACCTGGCGCAACGAAGCCTGGGAAACCAGCGCCGCCGCGTGCTGCAGCCGCCGGGAGGCTACGCGATCCTCGAAGCCGACCGCTGAACCGGCGCGGCGTCGGAGGACGAAACGGGATTTCTTCCGATCGCGAGCAAAGACATTCCGTAGGACGGAGGGTTCGCGACCTCGGCTTCCAGGAACGGTTGGAGCAACGCGAACATCCGGAGCTGTCCCTTCGGCAAGACCCGGCGCCGGAGCACGCGAGAATTCAGGTACCAGCCGAAAACGCCGGGCCGGTTCACGAATCGCATCTCTTCGATCTGAAATCCGGCCTGGAGGAGCTTGGATTCCAACTCGGGCCGCGAATATCGGCGAAAATGATGAAGCTCGCGGTCCAGGGTTCCGTAAAGGCTTGGAATCGCGGGAACGAGGAGGATCAAACGCCCCCCCGGCTGCAGGATCTCCCGGATCTGCGCAAGGGTGGCGCGGTCGTCCTCGATGTGCTCCAGCACGTTGGAACAAATCGCGGTGTCCAGCCGCTCGGAGAGCAGGTCTTCGATCTCCGGCCGGTCGAGCGGAAACTTCAACGACCCGACGCGAACGGCCTCCTGCTCGCGGAACGTGTTGCGAAGCGTTTCGCAGGCGACCGGGTCCAGATCGGTGGCGATCACACGCTCCCGGTCGGCAAAGAACTTCGTGATGTTTCCGAAGCCCGAGCCGATCTCGAGAATCCGTTTCCCCAGGTGGGGAGAGAAAAATCCATAGAGCCACCGGTTGTAGAAGTCGAGCTTCGCCATCCGAGCGAGCGTCACGTGACCGACGTTGCGGGGATCTTCGACTTCCCGGAATCGGAACTTCAGCATCGTCCAGACGGCGGACACGGCATCGCGGAATCCGATCTTCTTGCCTTCCTCGTAGGTCCTGCCATAGTAGGAAATCGGAACTTCGTAAACCCGGTAGCCGCGGCGGGCGATTTTCGCGGTGATCTCCGGCTCCATTCCGAATCGGGGAGACTCCAGGCGGATGGATTGGATGACCTCCCGCCGAAAGACCTTGTAACAGGTCTCCATGTCCGTCAGATTGAGATTTGTCAGCATGTTCGACAGGAAAGTGAGGAGCCGATTGCCGATGGTGTGCCAGAAATACAGCACCCGGCGCTCCCCACCGCCGAGAAACCTCGAGCCGTACACGACATCGGCGCGGCCACTCTCGATCGGGTGGATCAGTCTCGGATAGTCGGCGGGGTCGTACTCGAGGTCGGCATCCTGGATGAGGACCAGATCTCCCCGAGCCTCGCGAAAACCTCGCGCAATCGCCGTTCCCTTTCCGCCGTTCTCCGGCTGGCAAAAGACGCGGACTCCGTCTCGCCCGTCGAGCTCGGCCAGAATTTCGCGCGTCCCGTCGGTCGATCCGTCGTCGATGATGAGAATTTCCTTGTCGATGGGAACCGCGACGACGCGCGAAACGATTTCCCGGATCGTCGCCGCTTCGTTGTAGGCCGGGATCACGACCGAGAGCTTCAAAGCATCCGGAGAATATCTCAGTCGGACATTCCGGAACGATGACGACCCACCGGCCCCGTAGGCGATAATCGAGCATGCCATTCCTCTCGTCCCGCCGGGGATTCTGGATGGGCCTGGGCGCCGTTTTCCTCCTCGCCCTCGCCGTCCGCATGACGGCCGAGAGGAGCCTTCGCGAGACTTCCCCGCGCCGATTCGTCTCTCCGGATTGCCTCTACCACATGCGCCGCGCCCGCTTCGCGGTGGCGCATTTCCCCCGCGTCCTCTTCTTCGATCCGACGATCGATTCTCCCCGGGGCGCGGTCTCGATCTGGCCGCCCCTCTTCGATCTCGCGCTCGCGCTTCCGGCGCGGGTGCTGCACGGGTCCTCGGCGTCGAGAACCGAAATCGAAGACCTCGCTTCCCGTGTCCCGCCGGTGCTCGGGGCGCTGGCCGCCGTCGCGGCCGGACTCCTCGCGCGCCGCATCCGCCGAGGGTACGGCGTCCCGGTCGCACTCTTCGTCGCGCTGTGCGGCGCGCACGTGCAGTATTCGCAGTACGGGCATACCGACCAGCACGTCGCCGAGTCGCTGACGAGCCTCGTCGCGATGGCGCTTTTCTTCCGTGCGCGCGAGAAGCCCGGACCCGGGCGCGAAGCGCTCGCCGGCGCGGGCCTCGCGATCGCGGCCCTCTCGTGGCAGGGCGCCATCTGCTGGGCGGTGGCGATCGCGGGCGTCCTCATGCTGGACGCCCTGCGGCCGAGGGGATCGGGAGTCGCGCGATGCGCCGCCCTGGTCCTCGGGGGAGCGGCCGTTCTCACGGGCGCCGGCGTCGCCTACTGGCTCGCGGGCGACGCGCTTCCCTTCACGTTCATCTCTTTCGGCTGGTTCCATCCCGTGTTTCTCGTCGCGCTGGCCATCTGCGTGATCGCGGTCGATCTTGCGGCGGGCTTTCGAAGGCGAGCCCCGAACCGCTCGGCGCTTGTCCTGAAATCGGCCGCGGTGCTGGCAGGCGTCGGGGTCCTCGCCCCCCGCGCCGCGGAGCTCTGGCGGGGATTCCTCGACGGCATGGGCTATGTGACGATCAAGAGCAGCGCCAGGGTCGCCGCGGGCGGGTTCGTGTCGTTTCCTCACGAGATGCTCACCCAGGTGTTCGAAGCCCGCCCTCTGATGGCGGACGGCCTTCGCCTTCCTCTGGACGTGCTGTCCGTCGCGTTCTTCCTGATGCCGATCCCGCTGCTCGTCTGGTCGGCGAGGGGCCTCCGGGGTCCCCGGCGGAGAATGCACACGGCCGCGGCCGCCTGGGCGGCGCTGACGATCTTCCTGGCCCTCGAGCAGCGCCTCAACATCTATTATGCCGCCCCGCTCGCGGGTCTCGCCGCGATCGAGACGGGGCGCCAGCTGAAGGTGCGCCTGCGACGGCGAATCTGGCGGCGTCGGCGCGGACCCGGGGCGAAGATCTGGTCGTCCGCCGCGGCCGGCGCCTTCGCCCTGGCCGTCGGCTCTACGCTCTTGCCGGGGCTTCGCCGCCAGATCACGACGAGGTACGAGGCCGGCGATGACCTCGTCCGAACGCTCGACTGGGCGCGCACGGCCCTTCCGCACGTCGTGGACATCTACGATCCCCGCTTCCTGCCTCCGCGGCGACCGGTGCCGGCGCTCGATTTCCCCGAGGATTTCCTCGCTCCCTGGTCCCTCGGCCACTTCGTGACGTATTACGCCGAGATGCCGGTGGCGGCTGACAACTTCGGGTATGGCTTTTTCGATTCGATCCGGTTCTTCCTTTCCGAGGATGAAGGAGAAGCCCTCTCGATCGCGCGCTCGCGAAAATCGCGGTGGGTGCTGGCCACAGATCTGCTCCCGAAGATGAACGACTACGCGAAAGTTCTCGGGCATTCGCCCTCCCTGAATTTCACCGACGCCGGGGCCCGTCTGACACCGACGTACTTCCGGACGATGCAACATCGTCTCTACGACGAAGACGCGGCCGGCGATCCACCTCTGGCCCACTTCCGCCTCGTGTATTCCTCGCGCACCGGAACGCGCCGTTTCGGGCGATTTATCGCGCGGTGGAAGATTTTCGAAATTCGGTGAAACCGGCCCGCTTCAGGGCGCGTTCGGAGAGGCGGCGAAGGCGCGACGAAGGGCGCGAACGTCCTCCGGAGTTCGCGCCTGCGCCGCGAGCCGCCGGAGCTCCAGGCGGCCCGGATCGAGCGGAGTGAAGCTTTCGAGAACCCACGCGCGAAGCACCCGCTCCTGAAAGGTCCCGTCGGGCGGCTTTCCCGCGAACAGGAGCGAGAAGAGGAGGCCTCCGGCGAGGACGGAGAGCACGACGCGTCCCGCGTCGCGAAAGATCGGCCACAACGCCGCCGCCGCCGCCGCGGAAGTGGCGATCGCGGCGAGACCCAGGGCGAGCGGGCCGGACCCGGCGAGCGAAGGCGTGATCCATCCGCGCGAAAGCCAGAACGCGGAGTAAAAGCGAATCCCGGCTTCGGGCTCCGAGGGAAGAAACCAGAACGTCGATCCCGAAAAGAAAAAGAAAGCCGCCGAATAAGCGGCCGCAATTCCCGCGAGCCAGAGCCCGGCTCCGGGAGCGCCGTTCCGGCGAGTCGGGCCCAGCGCCGCCAGCGGCCAGACCATGAGGAGGATCATGGGAACGAGGTACCTCGACCCGAGGGCCCATCCCCCGTGCCAGTTCTCGTAGCCCGTCATCACCACGAAGTAGAGAGCCGAAGCTCCCAGACACAGCGCCGCCGCGCGGGTTCGGCCCCGCGGCCGCAGGAGCGCGAGGGGAAGGAGAAGGAGGATCGGCGACGCGAAGAGGAGCCCGCGGCTTTCGGAGAACAGATAACGAAAAGCGATCCCGGCGTCCGGCGCGAGAAAGCCGAAGAAACGGTGCGACAGCTCCGTGTGCGAGCGATACCACTCGTACCCGTAGGACAGTCTCCAGGGTCGACCAAAACAGGACCCGTTGTAGATCCCGAGAAGGATCGCGGGCGGCGCGCCCCCGGCTGCGAAAGCCGCGCCTCGTTTCCCGTTCCTCCAGGCCGCTGCCCCGAACAGAGCGGCGGCGAGGAGGAGGACGGGGAATTCCGAAATCACCGCCCATCCCGCGAGCAATCCCGCGAGGGCCGCGTTCCAACGCCGCCCTTCCTCGGTCTCGAGCAGCTCGAACGCGATGTAAAGGAGAGCGGCCGACCAGGCGTGGGAAAAGAAGGAACGCGCATACACGAGAATCGGCGTCCCGAAAGCCGCGGCGAACACGACGAGCGCCGAAGACGCGCCGTCCGGAGAGATTTTGCGGGCCCTTCTCGCCAGCAGAACCAGCGCGAGCCAGACCGAAACGGAGACCGTCGACACGCGAAGCAGGTACAGCATCGTTTGCATGTTCGACCGGCTCGCCGGCCCGAGAAAAATCCGGAAAACAAAGTAGAACGGCAAGGCCGCAAAGGACAAGCCGGGAGCCTTGTTCGAATAGGAATGGCCGTTGACGTCGGACCGGTCCTCATGGGTTCCGAACTCGGCGAGCTCGCGGTCGATCGCAAAAGTCCCGCGCTCCGCCATCGACACCACGAGGTCGAATCGACTAAACTCGTTGGGACTCTGTGAAAATGCGCCGTCCTTCCGGGGCGGAAACAGGTTGACGAAGAGCACCGTGACGAGAAGAAACGCCCCGAGCACCACCCGCGCGGCGGGCTCGTCCCGGGATTTCCGCGAGCCGTTCATTCTCCCTATCTTCTCAGGATTGCGGGGATGACGATACCGGCCCGCCGCAACGGAAAGGTCGTCGTCGTCATGCCAGCGTACAACGCCGAGCGGACCCTCGAGCGGACCCTCGCCGATATTCCCCGCGAGTGGGCCGACGAAATCCTTCTCGTCGACGACGCCTCTCGGGACGGCACCGTCGCGCTCGCGCACAAGCTCGGACTGCGCGTGGTCGTTCACGACCGAAACGAGGGATATGGCGCGAACCAGAAGACCTGCTACCGGGAGGCGCTCGCCTCGGGCGCCGATGTCGCGGTCATGATCCATCCCGACCATCAGTACGACCCGCGCGTGCTGCCCGATCTCGTCGCGCCGATCCTCGACGGCGAAGCCGACGCCGTGTTCGGCAGCCGGATGCTGGGCGGACGCACGCTCGAGGGCGGCATGCCGCGCTGGAAGTACTACGCCAACGTCTTCCTGACCGCCTGCGCGAACGTGGTCTTTCTCCGGTACTTCACCGAGATTCACAGCGGCCTGCGCGCGTATTCCCGCCATTACCTGAGCTCCGTGGCGATCGAGGCCGACTCGAACGACTTCATTTTCGACACGGAAATCATCGCGCAGGGGATCGCCAAAAAAATGCGCTTCCGCGAAATTCCGATCGAGACGCGTTATTTCGACGAAGCATCGCAGATCAGCTTCCGGCGCTCGCTGCGATACGGCTTCTCGATCCTCTGGGTTCTCTTGAAATTCAAGCTCCATTCCTGGGGAATCTGGCAGAGCGCGATCTTTCGGTGACGCGGTCGCGCTGGCTTCCGTGGGCCGCGACGGGCGCCTTTCTCGCGCCGCTCGTTCCGGAGATCGTCGGCACGCGCCTGCTCGTCTTCCGGGACGCCTTCGTGACCCATTTCCCCATCCAGCTTTACAGCCTCGCCCGGGAGAGGGGCGGAGAGGTTCCCTTTCTCAACCTCGGCGCATCCAACGTCGAGCCGCTGCTTGCCAACCCGAACACGGTCAGCCTCTACCCGACCCATCTGCTGTTTCACGTTCTCGGTCCGGCGGCCGCCTTCAATCTCCACCTTCTCCTTCACGTCGTCTGGGCTTTCCTCGGCGCTGCGGCGCTGTGCCGCCGGCTCGGATCGGGAAGGCCGGCTTCCTGGATCGGCGCGGCGACGTACGCGTTCTCGGGACCGTTTCTTTCGTATGGATCGGCGTTCGCGAACGCGACCGCGGCCGCGGCATGGGCGCCCTGGGCGGTGTCGGAGGCGGTGCGCCTCGGTCGCTCCCTCCGGAACGGCTCGACGACTCGCGCGCGCAAGGCGGTTCTGGCTCTCGGAATCGCGCTCGGCCTCCAGCTTCTCGCGGGCGAGCCTGCGATCTCGGCGTGGACGTGGGCCGCGGTCCTCGCGGTCTCGATCGCTTTTTCGGGACGCGGGGCGCGAAAGCTCCCCGGCGCCGGAGCCGCCGCGGCGGGCCTTGCGGCCGCTCTCGCCGCGCCTCAGATCCTGGCCACCGCGGCCGCCATCCCTTACTCGTTTCGCGGGGAGCACCTTTTCTCGAGAGAACAATTCAGCGCCGCCGCGAACCTGCCGATCCGAGCCGTCGAGACGCTGTTTCCCCTCGTTTTCGGAGCTCCCCGCCCGCTGGCGTCCGGAGCCTTCTGGGCGTATCGCGCGTTTGTCTCGCTCCAACCCTACCTGTATTCGATGAACATCGGCCTTGCCGGCGCGATCCTCGTGGCCACCGCGCTCGCGAAGCGCGAGTTTCGTCGGTCCCGATCGGTCCTCATTCTGATCGCGGCGGCGGGGCTGCTGGTCCTGTTGAGTTTCGGGTTCCGCACGCCCCTCTTCGAAATCCTGTATGCCGTGAAGCCGCTTCGGCACTTCCGGTATCCCGTCAAGTTCGCGCTGCCGGCGACCCTGTGCGCGGCGGCGCTCGTCTCGCTCGCCGCCCGGGATTCGATCGCCGGAGAAGGCCGGCAGACGGCGTTGAAAGGGACCGCCGCTGCCGCCGGCGCCCTCTTTGCCATCGCGCTCCTCGGGACCGCGCTCGCGCGCGGCACGATCCTTCGCGCGCTGGAGCCCCAGACGCGGGGACTCGCCATTTCTACCGGGGCGATTCTCTCCGGCGCTCTCCGGACGGTTCGACTCGACTGCCTTTTCGGGCTTGCGGCAGCCGCGCTCCTGTGGGCCGCCGCCTCGGCCCGGCGCCGGGGAGCTCGGGCCGGGAGCCTCCTCGGCGCCGTCCTGCTGTGCCTGCTTCCGTCCGGGTGGCGGCTCTTCGTGTCGACACCGACGGCTCCCTACGTGTCCACTCCCCCCCTCGCCCGCGCCGTCGCGGGCCGGGGCCGTGTGTGGGTGGGGCCGATCTCGGAATTCGCCGTTGCGAAATTCGGCACGTCGCACCGGTTTCCCGCGGACGACGTCTCCGACCTGATTCTCGCGGGACGCAGAGAGATCTGGCCTCTCACCGCCCTGCCGGACGGAGTGGCCTACTCATTCGACACGGATCCGGACGGCTCGTACGGGTATGTCGACCGGGTTATGGGAGAAGCCCTTTCCGCAGCGCCCCCCGAGCGTCGCAGCCGCATTCTCCGGAACGCGGCGACGCGGTTCTACATTTCGGCGAGACGGGAACCGATGCCGGGATTCCGTCTCCTCGCGAGCCAGGAAACCTTCGGCAGATCGGTCTTCCTCTTCGAGGCCGTTTCTCCGGTCCCCGCCGTTCGCTGCTCGAGCCGCGTCTTCTCGCGCTCGTCCCTCTCGGGAGCGATCGAGCTCATCGAATCCCGCAGCTTCGATCCGGCAAGCGACGTGATCCTGCGAGGCCCGGACCGCAGCCCCCCTCCCGGAGCACCCGCGGAAAACCGCGTCTCCTCCGTCCGATTTTCATCCTCCGGAATCTCGGCGGACGTCGATTCCTCCGGGCCTGCCGTCGCGGTTTTCGCCGCTACGTATTTCCGGTACTGGCTCGCCGCCGTGGATGGAATCCGCGCCGACGTCGAAATCGCCAACGGCGGTTTTTGCGGTGTCCGCGTTCCCCCGGGCCGCCATCGTGTCGACCTTCTCTACGACGCGTGCCCGTTTGTCGGAGGATGCATCGCGACGGCGCTTCTCCTGGCCGCCCTTCTCGTCTCTTTCATTTTCTTTCGCCCTGCTCCGGCATCGATTCGTCGAAGCCCGAAGCCACAGTCCCGGCCCGCCCCGGAAGCGTGATCTGCCCGATCCGCCGGGCAGGCAGCATCGGGTTCTCCGCGGACTCGCGCGCGAGGGTTTCGAGGGGAACGAAAGTTGCGCCTCGTCCGCGCCACTCCGAGAGCAGCCGGTCGAACCACGCAAGGTACGGGCCCCCTTCCACCTCGGTGTGGACCGTGTGGACGCTGCGGTCGGACGCGAGGTCGCGGAATTCCGCGAGCAGCTCGTCGGCGGAAGAACCGGCGGGATCTCCGATCCTCTCGTCGAGGGTGGGAAGCGTCGAGGGGATCTCCGGTATCCGCGATTCGACGAGGCCGAACCTGGGCCGAAACGGAGAGCCCCCGCGCGTGTCCGAAGTGTAGAGGAGGGGATACGTCTCGCGCGCCGCAAGGTAGGCCTCCGACACCGTCCAGCCTGCGCACGCCGACGCCGACGCCGGCCGGCCGAAAATCAACGCGAAGGAATCCATCGCGAGCCCGTATTCTCGCGACGTCCTCTCGCGATCCCATCGCGGAAGGCGGTCGTGCCAGGAGACATGGTCCCACGCGTGAACTCCCACTTCGTGGCCGGCATCGGCCGCCGACCGAATCTGCTCTTTCGCAAAGGCGGCGATCTTCGGCGCCGGCAGAAGCGTCCCGGAAAACATCGTGCGCCACGGATAGAGCGACGGAGCCCGGGAGCGAAGCATCTTGCGCAGAAATCCCCGCCGCGTGAACACGCGCAGGGCGGCTCGCCCCGAACGGTCGGGCCCCAGGGAGAAAAAGAAGGTCGCGCGGATCCCATGCCGGTCGAACAGCCGCAGGAGGCGCGGCACGCCGTCCCGGGTCCCGATCGCCGTGTCGCAGTCGACCTTCAGAGCCATTTGCATCGGCGTTAGATTATCCTCCTCGAATGTTCGGTAAGCGGAAGGCGGCAGACCCGGCCGTGATCGGACGCTACCGCGTTCGGCGCAAGCTCGGCGAAGGGGGAATGGGCATCGTCTATGCGGCCGACGACGAAAGACTCGGCCGCCCCGTCGCCATCAAGAAGCTCCACCGGAAGAGCGAAGACCCGAGCGCGCCCGAACGACTCTGGCGCGAAGCCCGCGCGGCCGCAAGCGTGAATCACCCCAACATCTGCCAGGTCTATGAAATCGGCGAAGAAGACGGCGAGCCGTACATCGTCATGGAGCTCCTCGACGGAGAATCGCTGAGCTCACGGATGGCCGCAGGGCCCCTCACGCTCGCCGATTCCGTTTCGATCATTCTGGAAGTCCTCAACGGCCTCGACGCTCTGCACCGCGCGGGGTTCACCCACCGCGACCTGAAGCCCTCGAACATCCACCTCACCGAAAACGGCGTGAAACTCCTCGACTTCGGGCTCGCGCGCCGCAACGCCGGCTCGGCCGATGCGGGTGTCTCGGCGCTCGATCTCACGGGGGCCGGGGTTCTCGTCGGCACTCCTCGCTACATGTCGCCGGAACAGGCGAGAAGCGAGCCGGTCGACGGCGGCACCGATCTCTTCGCGGCCGGCGCGATTCTCTTCGAGATGGTCTCGGGGCGTGCCGCCTTCGGCGGGCGCACGCCGGTGGAGGTCTTTCAGGCGATCCTCAACGAGCAGCCACCGGCCCTGGGAGGTTCGGCGGAAGTCGTCGCGGTCGACCGCGTGATCCGAAAAGCCCTGGCGAAGAACCGGGCGGACCGTCATCCTTCCGCCGCCGCGATGGCCGAAGCGCTCCGGGCGGCCTTGCTGACCGAGGGGTCGGCCCCCGCCTCGCTCTCCGCGGTGCGTCCCATGACGCGGCTGATCGTGCTTCCCTTCCGAATCCTGCGCAGCGACCCGGAGACCGACTTCCTCTCGTTCAGTCTCTCCGATGCGATCAGCTCGTCCCTCGCGGGCCTGAGCACGCTCGTCATTCGCTCGAGCCTCGCGGCGGCGAAATACGCCTCGGCCGCGGCGGACTTGAAGGCCATTGCGGCGGAGATGGACGTCGACGTCGTCCTGACGGGGACGTTGCTGCGCGCGGGCGAGCGCCTGCGCGTGACGGCGCAACTGGTCGACGCCCCCGAAGGAGGCGTCCTCTGGTCGCAGACTTCGGACGTCGCGCTCGACGACATCTTCCGCCTGCAGGATGGAATCGTGAAAGAAATCCTGCAGTCGCTCGCCGTTCCGCTGACTTCGCGCGAGCGCCGTCTTCTCTCGAGCGACATCCCCGCGACCGCCCGCGCGTACGAGTTCTATCTTCGCGCGAATCAGCTTGCCAACGACTCGAAGAGCTGGACGGTCGCGGGAGACCTTTACCGCGAATGCCTGCGCGACGATCCCGCCTACGCTCCCGCGTGGGCGCGCCTCGGCCGGATCCTGCGGCTCCTCGCGAAGTTCTTTCCGGAGGTACACGGAAACCGCCTCGGCGAAGCGGAGCAGGCCTTCTCGCGCGCGCTCGCGCTCAACCCGGACCTTTCGCTCGCCCACAATCTCTTCTCGCAGTTCGAAGTCGAGGCGGGCCGGACGAAAGACGCCCTTCGGAGGCTGCTGTCCCGGGCCGCGCCCGGAAGCTCCGATCCGGAGATCTACACCGGCCTCGTTCACGTGCTGCGCTACAGCGG
>JBOGJO010000382.1:0-12986 GCA_050747885.1 Thermoanaerobaculia bacterium | reverse complement strand
CGGGACCGATCGAAGCCGCGACTTCTCGAACCGTCGATCCCTTCGGAAACGAGCGAACCGAGCTGTCCGGAAGCGTGACCTGAATCTCCGGGGAACCTTCCAAGAAATCCCTCCAAAATAAAAAACGCGGGTTGCCCCGCGTTTCAAACAATCCTCCCGCCAACAATGGTAGGCGCTGGCGGGATCGAACCGCCGACCTCTTCCGTGTGAAGGAAGCGCTCTCCCAGCTGAGCTAAGCGCCTGACGCCCCGGCCGCGAGACGGCTCACCGTCCGAAGGCCGGATGTTGGTAGGCTCGAGCGGGTTCGAACCGCTGACCCCTACCGTGTCGAGGTAGTGCTCTACCAGCTGAGCTACGAGCCTGTTTTCGGGCTACCGGCCGGAAAGCCGCGAGGCTATTTTCAAATCCGGCCCTCGACCCTGAATTCACCCAAAGAACGTCCGCCATTTGGCGGAAAGGGCGTAAGGGTAGCAGAGCGGCCCCGGGAATTCAACAATCCCGCCGTGCTACGATGCCGGCAAGCCATGGCGCTTCTCTCTCGCGAAAACCTCTCCCGAATCGCGCGCCGAGTCGCCGGGCCGCTCCGCCACGACCGCCACCACGACGAAGCGCTCGAATACTGGGAGACGGGAACCGCCGAGAGCGAGGAAAATCACTACTGGGGCGCCCAGCCGCTCGTCCGGCGAGCGATCAACCGTCGGATCACCGGCGACCCGAATGTCTGGCCGATGGACTGGTTCGCGCGGAAGTACGCCGCGACGCCGTTCGAGCTCGGGCTGTCGGCCGGCTGCGGTGAAGGCGCTCTCGAGCGCGACCTCGTCGCGAAAAACGTGTGCCGGATGGTCGAGGGTATCGACTTCTCGCGCGAGGCCCTTCGCCGCGCGGAGATCCTGGCGGAGGAAACGGGGGTTGCCTCCCGGATTCGATACCGGACGGGCAACCTCGACGCGCTGGCGCTCCCGGCCGCCGCCTACGACATCGTCTTTTTCCACGGTTCTCTGCATCACGTCCGGGAGATCGAAAACGTCCTGTCGACGGTTCACGACAGCTTGAAGCCGGGGGGAATCGTCTTTCTCGATGAATACCTCGGCCCGGCCCGGCTCGAATGGAGCGACACGGTCTGGAGGTTCGCGCAGGCCGCGTTCGAATCGCTCGAGCCCGGACTCAAGAACCGCCCGAACCTGATGATCCCGCTGCCCCTCGACGACCCTTCCGAATCGGTCCGCTCTTCGGAAATCGCAGGCGAGCTCGCCCGCCGGTTCGAGATCCTCGAAGACCGCCCGTACGGCGGCAACATTCTCTGGTTCACGTTCCCCTGCCTCGACATGAAGATGCTCCGGCGCGACCGCAGCGGCGCGCTCTCGCGCCTGATCGCCCTGGAAGACCACCTGCTCGAGAACCGCTGGGTCGAATCGTACTTTCGGATCCTCGTCGCCCGCCGGAAATGAAGCGGGCGGGCGCACTCCTGGCCCTCTGCAACGTCCTCTTTTTCTGGCCGGTGCTGTTCCACGGAAGGGTGTTTTCTTCGCACGATGTGGCCCTGTCGCTCCACCCGTGGAAGGCGTCCTCCGGAATCGACCTTCCGCGCAACCGCATGCTCGCGGACCCCGCAACGTCGTCGGAGACCCTCCTTCGGAATCTCCGGAAATTCCCGGAGGGCTTTTTTTGGAACCGGTCGATCGGGGGCGGCGTGCCCGGCCCGATCAACCTCGTCCAGGGGAACCTGTCGCCGTTCTTCTGGCTTCCGGCGCTGACGCTTCCCGAGGCCGGCATCGAGACCGGAATCCTGTTTCTGAAGCTCAACGCCTCGTTTCTCTTCGCCTGGCTCTTTCTCCGGCGCCGGAAATTCTCGGAAACGGCGGCCGCGGCAGGCGCTGCGGCGTGGGCGTTCTCGAGCGTCCAGACCTTCTGGTGGCTCTGGATGCAGACCTCCGTCTCGGTCTTCTTTCCGCTCCTCCTGTGGGCGGTCGACGTGGCCCTCGAGTCGCCGCGCTTTGGGGCCTCCGCCGCCGCGTGCGCGTGGGTCTTTCTCGGCCTTTTCGCGGGCGGATACCCTTTCTGGATTTTCTTCGGGGCGATTCTCGTCGCGTTTTGTTTTCTGTCCCGGCTCGGCGAATTCCCCGTGCGCAGGACGCTCGCCGCCGCCGCGCGGCTCTCGTGCGCTGCCGCCGCGGCGCTCGCGATCGTCGCTCCGGCCGCTCTGGTTTCGATCCGATTCCTGAAGGAGACCGGAGAGATTCAACGCCGAGCGGGCCTGGGAGGCGAAAACCCGATGCCGCTGCGCCAGCTGAGGCTGTACCTGGCGCCCGGCTACGCCGGCAACGCGACGGACGAAAGCTACACGGGCGTGGGGCTCGGCGCGATCGACAACCCCTTCGAAACCGCGTCGGCGGTCGGGCCCTTTGCGATCGGGCTTGCCGCGCTTGCGATCGCCTCGCGCCGCCGTCGGCGTCTGGTTCTGCTCGCGGCCGCGCTCGCCCTGTCGGTCGGGATCCCGCTGTATGCGGGAGGAGCCCTCCTGAAGTTCATGGGGAATCTCCCCGGTTTCTCCGCCGGACACTTCGGGCGTACGAAGGTCCTCATCGTCCTGGGAATCTCGATCGCGTGCGCGGTGGGCGCTGAAGTGGCCGAAGACCTTTTGCGGGGCCGGCGATTTCTCGCTCCGCTTTTCTCGGCCGTGCCGTACGGAATCGCGGTTCCGCTCGTCTTTCTCGCGGCGAGAAACTATCCGGCCGTTGCCCCGGGAGACGCGGTTTTTCACGCGACCCCCGGACTCGAAAAGCTTCTCGCCTCGGAAAGCGCCGCTCCCGCCCGGTTCTTCGGCACGGGCTGGACTCTGATGCCGAATCTCGCCGAGGCGTTCGGCGTCGAAGACCTTCGCAGCCACCTGATGCACGAGCGCGCGTACGTCGATCTCCTCCGCGCCGCCGATCCGAACGTGTACGGAGGCTTCGGAACGTTGACGATTTTCGGGCCAAGGAGCTTCGATCCCGATGCGCCGGTCCTCGACCTGCTGAACGTCACGCGGATCGCCGCCCCTCCGGGCGCCTCACGACCCGACTCCCCCGAGGCGGCGGCCGCCGATCCCGTGTACCTCTTTTCCGAGCAAACGGCGCGAGCCTCCCCGGCAGGGGACCGGCCCCGCGCTCCCCTCCCGCTCGCGTACTCCGGGCCGGACATGACCCTCTTTTCGAGGCCGACCGCTTTCCCCCGATTCTTCCTCGTCGACGGCGTTCGAGCGGGCGGGGCGACCGAAGCGGCGGCGGCCTCGCGCCGCGACCTCGCGACGACGGCCTGGGTCCCGGGTCCGTCGGTCGAAGCCATTCAAAGCGCCCTGCTCCGGTCCCGAGCGGAGGGCTCGCGGCTCGACGTCGTCGAATACCGGGCGGAACGGTTCGCGGTCGACGTGGATGCCCGATCCGCCGTGTTCCTCGCCTCGTCCCAGAAACTCTTCGATCCCTACTGGCGGGGCTTCCTGGACGGCCGCCCCGCTTCGGTGACGCGCTCGGACGGGCTCTTCTTCGGAATGCTCGTGCCGGAAGGACGGCACCGCGTCGAAGGACGTTTCCTTTTTCCGCGGCGCGAGGTTGCGCTGTCCCTCGCGGGGGCGGCCGTTTTGCTCGTTCTGACTCTCGCCGCGGTCAGAGCCGGCGCGAAAGGAATTCGACCACCGCCTCGACCGCAAGCGTGAGGTTCCCCGGCTCGGTCCCGGGCCCCCGGGCGGGCGGCTTGAAGGAGTGCTCGCCCCCCTCGATCCAGGCAATTCGGATTGCGGCCGAGAGCGAATAGCCGGCGACCTCGTCCTTCGAGCCCAACGGATCGCGCGTCCCCTGAACGATCAACGAGGGCGTTTCGAGGGCGGCAAGGTGAGCGACGCGGAGCTTTTCGGGCCTTCCCGGCGGGTGAAACGGATAGCCGAGGCAGACGAGCCCGGCGACTTTCGCTTCATCGGCGACCATGCTCGCGATTCGGCCGCCCATCGATTTCCCGCCGATCACGAGCCGCTCCCTTCCGAAGTGTTCGATCACCTGCATCCACGTCTCCTTCAGAACGGGGAGGCGATCCGGCGCCCCGCGGCTTGCCTTCTCCGGGCGTGGGCGCCCTGCCGTGGAGCGGCGATGGTGCATGTACGGGAACTCGAATCGCGCGACCCGGAAACCCCTCCTTGCGATCGCGGCCGCCACCGTCTGGAGGAACGGCGAGTCCATCGGCGCGCCGGCGCCGTGGGCGAGGACGAGCGTGGCGGGAGCGTTTTCGGGCCCGTCCAGCAGAAACGGAATCATTCGCGAATCGTACTCCGGGCCGTATACTTCCGGGCCATGGATCGGGAAAACCGATGAAACTCGTCATTCAGATTCCCGCCTTCAACGAGGAGAGCTCCCTCGCCGCCGCGATGGCCGCGCTGCCGAAGACCGTCGAAGGCTTCGACTCGGTGGAAATCCTCGTCATCGACGACGGGTCCTCCGATCGGACCTCCGAGGAGGCGCGCGCGGCCGGCGCCGCTCAGGTCGTTCGCTTTCCGGCCCACCGGGGCCTCGCCGCGGCGTTCACCGCCGGCATCGAAGCGAGCCTGCGCCGCGGCGCCGACTGCATCGTGAACTTCGACGCCGACAACCAGTACGCCGCGGACGACCTGCCCCTCCTCGTCGGACCGATCGTGCGCGGGGAGGCCGATCTCGTCGTCGGCGATCGCCAGACCCATCGCATTCCGCATTTTTCTCCCGCGAAGAAACTCCTCCAGGCGGCCGGCTCCTGGGTCGTGCGCCAGGCCTCCTCGACGGACGTCCCCGACGCCACGTCCGGATACCGCGCCCTCTCGCGACACGCCGCGGAGTCGGTCCACGTTTTCTCGAAGCTGACCTACACGCTGGAAACGCTCATCCAGGCCGGGTCGAAAGGCCTGCGCATCGCCTCGGTCCCGGTTCGCACGAACCCCCCCGTCCGGCCTTCCCGGCTCATCGCCTCGACCACGAAATACGTCGTGTTGTCGGGCGCGAACATCCTGCGAATCACCGCGCTGTACAAGCCCCTGAAGGTGTTTTCCGCCGCCGCCGCCCTGTTTCTTGGCGCGGGTCTCGCCCTGGTCCTCCGGTTTGCGTGGCTCTACACGACCGGCCGCAACCCCGCGGGGCACGTGCAGTCGCTCATCGTCGCGGCAATTCTCATCGTCGTCGGCGCCCAGACTTTCCTGATCGCGCTTCTCGCGGACCTCGTCTCGATCAACCGGACGCTGCTGGAGGATTTGAAGGAGAGGACGTCTAGTACCACTTCCCCGGCTGGCGGTTCAGGACCGTCGAATCCTCGAGCACACTGAACACCCGCGCTCCCGAATCGGCCAGCGAGTAGAGGATTCGCGCGTCCTTCCGGATGATCCCCTCGGCGATGCATCTCTCGAACTGGGCCACCAGCGGATCGTAGAAACCGTGGCTGTTGACGAAGACGATCGGTTTGCTGTGGATGCCCATCTGCTTCCAGGTGAGCATCTCGAAGAACTCTTCCATCGTCCCGAAGCCGCCGGGAAATGCGACGAACGCGTCGGCGGCCTTGAACATCTCCGCCTTCCTCGCGTGCATCGTCTCGACGATTTTGAGCTCCGTCAATCCCGGATGCGCGATTTCGCGGCCGATCAGGGCCCTCGGAATCACCCCGAGGACCTGTCCGGAAGACGCGAGGACCGAGTCCGCCAGAGCGCCCATGACGCCGACCGACGCCCCTCCATAGACGAGTCTCCAGCCGCGCGACGCCAGTCCCCGGCCGAATTCCCGAACCTCCTCGTTCAGCCACGCGGGAGCGGTGGTTGAAGAAGCGCAATAGACGCAGACGGATCGAATTTCCATACGACTCCTCAGCCCGCCGCGTGCCGGCTCCCGGGCGATTCGACCGGAAACCCTTCCGCACAGAGCGGGCACTGATCCGCCGGCCAGGACGGGACCTCCAAGGCGAGAAGCGATTTTGCCGGGACCGGAAGGGCCCCCGGCGGCAGGCCGCGATCCACGATCGAGCCGGCCGCGACGACCGATCCCCCCAGCTCCGAGATCGCCTGAATCGTTTCGCGCGTCGATTTTCCGGTCGTGAACACGTCCTCGACGACAACGACTCGCTCGGAAGGTCCGAGCCGAAACCCCCGGCGCAACTGCATGCGACCGTCCTTGCGCTCCGTGAAGAGAGCGCGCACGCCGAGCGCCCTGGCGACCTCATGGCCGACGATGACGCCTCCGAGCGCCGGAGAGACGACCGCCGCGGCGCCGGCAGGGCGAAGTTGGTCCGCGAGAAGTCGGCCGATTTTTTCGGCGCGGTCGGGCCATTGCAGGAGCGTCGCGCACTGGAGGTATCGGTCGCTGTGGAGACCGGACGACAGCTTGAAATGGCCGGACAGGAGCGCGCCCGTCTCCTGAAATTCCTTCAGCAGGTCCACGGGCCGAATCCTACCACCGCGGTTACAATCGCCCGGGGGACGGGGAGAGCATGAAGAGAAAACCGGGCGAATACACCGAGGAGCACGCGAGATCCGGAATCGACGAGCCGTTTCCGGCGATCGAAACCTGGCCGAATCAGTTTCCCGGCTATGAGATCGTCGTCGAGATCCCCGAGTACAACGCGATCTGCCCGAAGACCGGGCTCCCCGATTTCGGCGGGCTTTCTCTCCGCTACGTGCCCGATCGCCTCTGCCTCGAGCTCAAGTCCCTCAAGCTCTACATCGTGGCGTTCCGGAACGTCGGGATCTTCTACGAGAACGCGGTCAACCGGATCCTGCGGGATTGCGTCGCGGCTTGCCGGCCGAAGCGGATGTCGATTACCGGTACGTTTTCCTCGCGGGGAGGAATTCACTCCCGGGTCGAAGCGCGCTACGCGAACGGGAAGTTCGGCGTCTAGCTCCTCACGGCCCGCTTCCTGGCGACCGGCCGGGCAGAACGCGTCTCAGGAGCCCGTACACGAGGACGCAAACCACGAAATCGACGAGCAGGCCCCAGTCCTCCCGGAACGGCCGATGGCGCAGCTCTTCGGGAAGGAGGGGCGAGAGAATCAAAAAGTAGACGGCGTTGCCCGCCAGGATCGCCACGAGATACTCCAACAGTCTTCGGGGCGTCGGCCACCGAAGCCGCGCGCCCTTCCCAGCAGGTGGAACCACTTGCGCCTCCTTCCCTCCGACGGGTAAAGTCGGGACCGCCGTCTGATCTTCCATGCAGAACGCGAAAAACGAAAGCACAAAATCGCCGAACCTTCCCCTGACCGGGATCCTCGTCGTCGACCTCACCCGGGTGCTCGCGGGCCCCTACTGCTCGATGATGCTCGCCGATCTCGGCGCGCGCGTCATCAAGGTCGAGCACCCCGGCGGAGGCGACACGACGCGGGGCTGGGGCCCTCCCTTCGATGCTTCCGGCGAATCGGCCTACTACCTCTCGATCAACCGGAACAAAGAGTCGATCGTCCTCGACCTGGCGACGGAAGGGGGACGAAGCTCCGTGAAGACGCTCGCGTCGAGGGCCGACGTGCTCCTCGAAAATTTCGCGCCCGGCGCGCTCGACCGTCTCGGCATTTCCCTGGAGAAATTGCGCGCCGACAACCCTCGTTTGGTCACCGGCTCCGTGACGGGATTCGGGCGCGCCGGCCCGGACCGGGACGCCGTCGGCTTCGATTTGCTCGCCCAGGCGGGGGGCGGATTGATGTGGGTGACGGGCGATCCGGATGGACCGCCGCAGAAAGTCGGAATGGCGGTCTCCGACGTCATCGCCGGCTACAACCTCGCGGTGGGGGTCCTCGCCGCGCTCGCGGCCCGCACACAGACCGGAGGGGGCGACCGCGTGGAGGTGGATCTCTTTTCCTCGACCGTCGGAATGCTTCCGAATTACACGCAGTCCTGCCTCGTCTCCGGAAGCGAGGCCGCCCGATTCGGAACGGGTCACGCGCAGATCGTCCCGTACCAGATGTTCGAAGCGTCCGACGGCGATTTCATTCTCGCGGTGGGAACGGAACGGCAGTTTCGCAACCTGTGTGAGCGCGTCGTGGATCGACCCGATTGGAAAGACGACCCGCGCTTCGCGTCCAACGCCGTGAGGGTCGCGAACCGGCTCGTTCTCCTCCCGCTGCTCGCCGAGACGTTTCGCGCGGGCCGAAAGGACGACTGGCTCGCGCGCTGCCGCGCGGCGGGCGTCCCCGCCGGGCCGGTCCGGGGTCCGCTCGAGGCGCTGCGGTCTCCGCAGGCCGAGGCGCTCGGACTCGTTCGAAAAGCCGGCGATTTTCGAACCGTCGCCTCGCCCATTCGGTTAGGATCTTGCGAGCCGCCGCTGCGCCGCCCGCCGAAGCTCGGCGAGCACTCCGAGAAGATCAAAAAGGAATTCGGGCTGCCCTAGCGCCCGCCTCAAGCCGGAGGCTTCGGCTCCCGGTCGTGCAAGATCGAGAGATAAGCCGTCCAGGGACCAACGGCTTTCCCGTAAACCTTTGCCATCGTCCGGGCGATCTGCGCGACGTGATCCAGGTCGTGAACGACCCACGTCGACAGCAATTGCCCGAGCGTCACGGGCCCGAGCTCCGGGTGGAGGCCCCCGCGGGCCATGTCGGCGTCGGAAATCTTCATCGCGGTAAGAGCTGCAAGATTTTCTTCTCGAAGCCGGGAAAACGTCGCAAGGAGATCGGCAAGGCTCGTGGCCCGGCTTTCTCGAAGCTGCGCCGTCCGGTCGAACTTTTCAAACGGCCGCGTCTCCCCCGCCAGGATGTGGCGCGCCCGGGGGATCCAGTCGGTCCGCTCGCCGTGGATCAGGTGACCGATCACGTCGTACGGGGACCAGGTCTCCCCGCCTTCGGTCGCGGTGATCCACGCCTGGGGCAACCCCTCGAGCAGGGCCGCGAGGCTCGCGGGCGTTCGCCTCAGGACCGCGACGGCGTCGTCAAGATCGAATCGGCCCGAATTCATGGCCATCATTCTAGCGTCCCGAGCGGGGCCGGCTCGTTCAGGCCGGCGCGTACCGCGGCAGCGCCCCGTCAAACGGGGAAAATGCAAGAATGGTTCCCACACGGCCCAGCCCCTTATTTGCACGCGAGCGGTTCGACGTCTCCGGCCGCTTTGTCTGCAGGAGCGATCGAATCGACCATCTTCTCGGCGAGCGTCCGGTTGGCCTTGGCGTCCGGGCCGAACCACACGTGGAGAACGCCCCGGGTCTCTTTCTTCGGATCCCTCACGAGGAACTCGGCGCAGCCGTCCGCGCCGCGAACGGATTCGAAGGACAACGCCTTGGCGGTCCACGAGCGCTTCGTCGGATTCGCGCAGTCCGGCCGGAAGTCCGGGGCGAAACCGGTGTACGCACCCGCGAGAATCGGTCCCGTGAGCCCGCCCGATCGCAGATACCGGACGACAAAATCCGGACCGCGCCTCGTTTGGATGCAGAAGCCCGAGGGAACTTCGAGCGCATATCCGTTGAAAGCGACGACGGTGGGCGGGGGCTCGGCGGCCGGTGAGACGGCGGGAGCCGAAAGCCACAGCAAGAAAACCGAGAAGGGCCCGATTCGGCTCAGCATCGTTTCCCTCCCGATTTCCTTCCCGCGTCGTCGCCCGTCATCGCACCTCGTAACGAAGCGCCACCATTCCATTCTTATAAGCTTTCGCCTCCGCCAGGTGGAGGGCGACGTCTCCGTCGAGCCTCTCGAAAAATCGGACTCCGTCGCCGATCAAAATCGGCAGGATCGAATACCGAACTTCGTCCGCAAGGCCGAGACGCAGGCATTCCGCGGAGACGGCGCCGCCTCCCACGAACCAGATGTTGCGAAACGCGGGCCGAAGGCGCGCGCTCACGAACTGCGTAAGGTCGCCCGAGACGAGCTCCACGGTCTTGCGCGTCCGAGGCAGCTCTCGATGGGTCAGGACGAAGGTGGGCGTGTCGCCGTACGACCACCCCAGGCCCTGGGACTCAAAACGCAGCGCCGTCTCATACGTTCGCGATCCCATCACGTAGCAGTCGATCGTTTTCAAGAACGCCGCGATGAATGCGGGATCCATGCTTTCGCCGCCCGCGAACTCGTCCGAGGTCTCGATCCAGTCGACGCGACCGTCCTTTCGGGCGATGAAGCCGTCGAGGCTCGCCGCCATGTGGATCGTGACGCGGGAATCAGTTGCCACGTTTGCCCTCCCGAACCCTGAGATCCCAGGCGACGATCACCCAATCCTCCCCCTGGCCGGAGTAGCGGGAAATGATCTCGAAGCCCACCTTCTCGTGCGCGCGGATCGAGACCTGATTGCGGACCGAGATCTCGGTGACGCACAGGTCGCAGCTCGCCGCGAGAGACTCCCGGAGCCGCTCGTAGAGCCGAGCGAGGAGTCCCTGCCCCCTCTGCTTCCGGTCCACGCAGACCTGTCCGCCGACGAAATAGCGGTAGGACGAGAGCCGCCTGCCGCGGTAATCGCACCTCCCGAACTGCCGGAACATCGGCAGAAGGCTCGGAAGCTCCTCTTTCAAGGCGCGCGGAAGTGTGAGGCAATAGCCGACGACGCTCCCGCCGGAGAGCGCGATCGCCTGCGGCGACAGTGCCGCCATACTCCGGAGCAGGGGCACGGTGTGCTCCGCGAAAACGAAGCCCTCTCGGTTCTGGACCTCCGTCGAGACCGCGCTCAGGTGGTTCCGGCGCTGAAGCGCGAGGATCTCCTCAAAGTGCCGGTCGGTGGAAGCGATGGTGACCTCAACCGCCTCCGCGCCATCGAGCAGGCTATTCATCGGCGCTTGCGCGGCGTCGTTCGGCATTGGCCTGTCGCCGTTCGGCGCTTGCCTGTCGCCGTTCGGCAATCGCCTGCCTCAAAAGAGCGGCGACCGCCGGGCGCTTCGCCTCGGCAACGCTGTGAACTTTGATGTGCCGCAAGTTCTTTCCCGCGCCCTCGAGAAGTCCATCCGGGTCCTTCAGCGCGGCGCCGCGATAGAAACCGAGATTCACGTGGCTGCGCTGAACGGCGATGTACGCGTAGTGCTCGGTCATCTTCCGGGGGCCAACGCCGAAACTCGCGATTTTCAACTTTGGCCAGACGACCTCGACGAAACCCTCGTGCAGAGCGCCAATCCGGCGACGCAGGGATTCACAGACGGAACGAAGCTCCGGCTTCGCGCCCTTCAGGATGTCGTGGAACGTGCTGCCGTTTCCGCTCGTGGCCTTCCTCCATCCTTCCTCAAATCATAACGCCGAGCTCCTCGACCGGAGCGATTGCCGCTCCCCGTTTTCGCGGGGACGAGCTTCGCGGGAATGAGGGCTTCAATCCCCTCCTTGCGATGCGCCGAGGAGTGAGGGAAACGGAACGCCCGCCCCTCACCCGGCCGCCTTTGGCGGCCGCCCTCTCCCACCGGGAGAGGGAATTCGGCTGCATCGCGTCGCGATGTGACCCTAAAGCGGCAAATCTGCGTCCTCGGCGGCCGGCTCCGGCAACGGCGGCGGCGCCTGGCCGAGCATCTTGCGGATCGCGTTGATCGTGTAGGGCGCGCTTCCCTCCGCGCGGTTGTTCACGATCAGAAAAAAGTCCTTCTTTCTCTCTTCCGCGAATCGCGCGACCTTCGCCACGTCGGCACGCATCTCGGGATGCGCGTCTCGGATCCGGTCGTAGGGCGTAAACATCCGCACTGCGTCGGCGTAGTCGCGGCCGGGCGCGACGAGGATCCGCGAAATGAGAAATGCCGAGTCGGTGATCCCATTCACCGCGAACTGCTCCGAGAGCGGGGGCATCGCCGTCCACCAGTTGAGGACGTGGCCCGCGCCGTGCGCGTTCAAGAGCGCGACGTGCTCGCGGTCGAAATACTCGCGCGTCCGCATCTCGACCGCGTAGCGAGGCCCTCGCGGCAGGGCATTGAGGAATCTCTCGAGCCCGTCGCGAAACTTCCTCCGCCCTTCCTCCGTCGGCCGCCGGTCGCGCCGAAACTCGAAGACGAACGGGCCGAGATGGTCGGAAAACGCTTCCTCGGCCGGCTTGAGGACGAACGTCTTGAACGCCCCGACGTTCAGGTAGTTGGGATTGACCTTGCCTCCCCGGTCGCCCTGGCGCTCGATCTGGGGAAACCGCTCGCACGTGATCTCCTCCCAGACCTTCGAGACGACCGGGAACTTCGGCGGAAGCGCGGCCGCGTAGCGCGTCCACTCGCGCGCGTTCTGCGGCCGGTAGAACGTGAAGTCCGCCTCGACGGTCTCGTAGCGGCCGGTCTGCGCGTAGAGCGCGAGGCGGTCGGCCGAGGACATCTTCTCCGGCGAGTCGGACGGGTAGACGACGCCGCGCCAGCCGGGGTAGTTCCAGGTCGCGGTGCCGAACCTCGTGAACGCGGTTTCCACGCGGAGATTGTCCTACAAACAAGAGGAGCCGCTCGGCGCTGTCCCCTCTCCCCGTGGGAGAGGGAAGCGAGCGAACGGCGAGCTGGGGTGAGGGGTGGCCAGGACCGGGCGTCCCTCACCCGCGCACCTTCGGTACTTGCCCTCTCCCAGAGGGAGAGGGCACGGCACGGGACCCCTCGAACTTTCCCCTGTGGGATAATTCCCGCACCGGCCCCCGGAAACGGATCGACTCAAACGGAGGAACAGCGTGACGAAGCGCCATCGGCGGGTCTTCCCCATCCTTCTGTTGCTTTCTTTGACCGCGATGGCGAAACCGGACGCCCCTCTCCGCGTCGTCCGCGCCGGACCTGATGGAGAGCTGGACAGTCTCGCGCAGGCGAAAGAAATCCGCATCGTCTTCTCCGAGCCCATGGTGGCTCTCGGGCGGATTCCCACTCCCGTCGCCGCGCCGTTCTTCAAGATCGATCCGCCGGTGCCGGGAGCCTTCCGCTGGTCCGGAACGACGACGCTGATCTTCACGCCCGCCAACAAGCTTCCCTTCGCGACCAAGTACACGGTGACGGTGGCATCGGCGGCGGGGGCGGTCTCCGGAAAGAAGCTGAAGGAGGACCACCGTTTTTCGTTCACGACTCCCACGGTCAGGCTCCGGCAGACGCGCTGGTGGCGAAAGACCGGCAAGGTCGACTCCCCGATCC
>JBOGJO010000381.1:0-1977 GCA_050747885.1 Thermoanaerobaculia bacterium | reverse complement strand
GTGGTGATGACCGCCACACGCTTGGACTTGCCGAGCCCGTGAGGAAGAATCACCGTGCCCCGCACCATCTGGTCGGCGTGCTTCGGATCAACTCCCAGCAGGATCGACACGTCCAGGGTCTCGTCGAACTTCGCGAATTTGATCTTTTTCGCGAGGGCGATCGCCTCATCCAGCCCGTAGGGCCGGTCCTGGACCTGCGCTTTGGCAGCCTGAAATTTTTTTCCGCTTGAAGCCATAAATTCCTTTCGTCGTGCAATCGATCCCTCTTGCCGGGATCTCCGACTTACGTTCTCGGCCGCCTCCGTTCCCTGGGCGCTGACTCGCCCCGGAAGAGACCGCTGTGTCCCCGGATCAAACGATATCGAGCCCCATGTTCCGGGCCGTGCCGGAAATTGTCTTGACCGCCGCATCAAGCGAGCCCGCATTGAGATCGGGCATCTTCAGCCGCGCGATCTCCTCGACCTGCGCCCGGGTCACCTTCCCGGCCTTGACCTTGTTGGGCTGTCCCGAGCCCTTCGGAACCCCGGCCGCCTTCAACAGGAGCACCGGCGCGGGCGGGGTTTTTGTGATGAACGTGTAGGAACGGTCCGCGTAAACCGTCAGCACTACGGGGATGATGAGGCCCTTGTCCTTGGCGGTTCTCGCGTTGAAGTTCTTCACAAAATCCATGATGTTGACGCCCGCCGGGCCGAGAGCCGTTCCGACCGGCGGGGCCGGCGTGGCTTCGCCCGCGGGAATCTGCAGCTTGATGTAACCGGTGATTTTCTTGGCCATGCGCGCTTTCCTATTCTCTCTGCGTTAAATCTTCTGAACCTGGAGAAAGTCCAATTCAACCGGAGTCGCCCGGCCGAAAATCGTGACCATCACCTTGAGGGTCGAGCGGTCGAGGTTGACGTCCTCGACGACACCGGTGAAATTCGTGAACGGGCCGTCGGTAATCCGCACCGTCTCGCCGTGCTCGAAGGAGTGCCTTGGCTTGGGTTTCTCTTTCGTCGAGTGGACCTGATGGAGGATCTGCTCGACCTCCTCGTCGGTCAACGGAGTGGGCTCTTTCCCTGACCCCACGAAGCCCGTGACTTTGGGGGTATTCTTGACGAGATGCCAGGCCTCGTCGGACATTTCCATTTCCACGAGGATGTAGCCGGGAAAAAACTTGCGATGGATTTCCCGCTTTTTCCCGGCCTTCATTTCGACCAGCGTCTCGGTCGGAATTCGGACCTCGCCGAAGGCCGGGCTCATTCCCATCGCCTCGACCCGCTGCAGGAGATTCTGCCGCACGCGGTCCTCGAACCCGGAGTACGTGTGAACGATGTACCAGCGCTTCTCGCCCGTTGCCGCGCGATTCATACGCCGAGCACCTTGTAAACCGCCTCGAGGCCCTTCCCCAGGACCAGATCGCACGCGGAAAGATAAAACCCGATGATCAGGGTCGCGACGATTACCACGATCGTCGTTCCGACCACCATCTTGCGGTCGGGCCACGTGACCTTCTTGGCCTCCGCAACCACTTCCCGGACGAAGGTCCGTGTGCTGGGCCACCACTGTGAAATCGCTGCCATCGTCTCCCTATCCTCGCCCGCCGCGGGGCCGCTCGCTCATCCTCGAAAGATGGCAGGGGTGGAGGGACTCGAACCCCCAACATCCGGTTTTGGAGACCGGCGCTCTACCAATTCGAGCTACACCCCTCAAGCTCAAACCTTGCCCTCTTTGTGCGGCGTGTGCTTCCGACAGAATCGGCAGTACTTGCTTCGCTCCAGCTTCTCGGTGTTCGTCTTCTTGTTCTTCGTCGTCGTGTAGTTGCGCCGTTTGCACCCGCCGCACGCGAGAGAAATGATTTCCTGCATGATTCCTGTCTCCCTATTCGATGATTTCGGTGATGGTTCCGGCGCCCACGGTGCGGCCTCCTTCGCGGATGGCGAAGCGAAGCCCCTTCTCCATGGCGATCGGGGTGATCAGGTTGATCTCCATGGCCACGTT
>JBOGJO010000380.1:0-1180 GCA_050747885.1 Thermoanaerobaculia bacterium | reverse complement strand
GCGCCAGTTCTGGATGAGGACGACGATCTTCAGAAGGAGATCGATCCAACCGCCAGGCGCGAGCTTCACGCTCCGGAGTTTCGTCGCAAGTTCGCGGCTCACCGCGGCGTCGCCGATTTGATCGAGTCGCGCGGCGGAGCGGGTGGCCTCCGCACCGTGGTCGAGGAGCCGGCGTGGTTTATTCTCCTTGGCGAATGCATGGCCGGAGGCGACGAGCGCCGCCCGGATGTCTTTCGCCGGATACAGCTTCCGCACCCGGCCGTCCTTCAGGGCAAAGACTGTCTTCAACTTTTCGCCGCGGCCGAGGAGTTCCTCGAAGGTGCGCCGCTTCGGATCGTCGAGACACATGCGTTCGAGGTCGACGAACTCTTTCCCGAGCTCGTCGCTCCCGGCGTAGGGGAAGGCGCGCTTCACTTCGTTTTTGGAGAGGAGGACGGTGTAGCCGGATTCGCGCAGCTTCGCGAGGTGATTCTCGACCTTCAGGCGGAAATCCTTCGGGTTCGTGCAGACGGCTTTCGCCTTCACGTCGCCGAAAAGATCGGGGTTGTTGCCCGCGAGATGCGGACACTTGGAACAGGCGCCGAGGGGTGAGAGCGACGGGTCTTCGGGGTCGAAGATTGCGACCGAAAGCGACGTCATAAACTCCTCTTCGACGATCCGCTTTGCGATTCCAAACGGCACCGGTGCATAGAGCGGCTTACCCTCGCCGCGCTCGTTCGCATCGTAGAGGAGCCGTTCGAGCGCCTCTTCCTGCAACTTGGCGTCCGGGATCCGGGCGAGGAGCTCGGCGTGACCGACCGGCAGGAGGCCGGAAGAGAGCGCCTCCTTTGCGCTCTTCGGGAGTCTCGCGAGCGGCAGGCGGCGCGCGACTTCGCGCGTCTTCTTGCCGAGCGTCTTCGCGATCGACGCGGCATCCTGGCCATCCGCCGCGAGCGCGGCGTAGGCTACCGCCTCGTCAAGCGGCGTGAGGTCCTCCCGCGCGCCGTTCTCGGCGAGTTGGATGAGGCGAACCTGGTCGTCGGTGAATTCGCGGACGGTCGCGGGCACCTCGGCGAGGCCGACGAGTTTGGAGGCCCGATAACGCCGGGCACCGCAGACGATCTGGAAGGCGGCGCCATCGCCGTTCTTATGAACACGAACGATGAGCGGTTCGAGGACGCCTACCTCCTTGATGCTGCGA
>JBOGJO010000379.1:0-2115 GCA_050747885.1 Thermoanaerobaculia bacterium | reverse complement strand
CTCCATCCTCCGCCACGACCGGTTGACGGCGCGGATGGCCGCCGCGCCCGCGACCGCGGTCGAGAGCATCCAGAGCACCGTGCTTCTCTTGACGAATTTCAAAACCAGGTTTAATATTATCTTCCGTCCGATCCATTCGGAAACTGCGTTTCAGCCAAACGACCCGGAGCAACGTGAGGAGATCAGCATGAGCACGAAATACCTGTTTGTGACCGGCGGCGTTGTGTCCTCTCTCGGGAAGGGGATCGCGGCGGCTTCCATCGGCGCCCTCCTGGAGGCGAGGGGCTATTCCGTGGCGCTCGCGAAGCTCGATCCCTACCTCAACGTGGACCCCGGAACGATGTCCCCCTTCCAGCACGGCGAAGTCTTCGTCACCGACGACGGCGCGGAGACCGATCTCGACCTCGGCCATTATGAACGGTTCACCTCGATGACCGGCTCGCGGATGAACAACACGACGACCGGCCGCATCTACAAGACCGTGATCGACAAGGAGCGTCGGGGCGACTACCTCGGGAAAACCGTCCAGGTGATTCCTCACATCACCGACGAGATCAAGGAGGCAATCCGCAACGTCTCGCAGGACGTGGACGTCGTCATCATCGAGATCGGCGGCACGGTCGGCGACATCGAATCGCTTCCGTTCCTCGAGGCGATGCGGCAGTTCCGGCTCGAGGTCGGGCGCGGCAACGCCGTGAACATCCATCTCACCCTCGTTCCCTACATCAAAGCCTCCGACGAGCTCAAGACCAAGCCGACACAGCACTCGGTCAAGGAGCTGCTTTCGATCGGGGTCCAGCCCGACATTCTTCTCTGTCGGACGGATCGCGTCCTTCCGCTCGACATCAAACGCAAGATCGCGCTTTTCTGCAACGTCCCGGTCGAAGCTGTCATCACGGCGAGGGACGTCCCCTCGATCTACGAAGTTCCCCTCGCGTTTTCGTCCGAGAACCTGGACACCCAGATCCTCGACCTGCTGAACCTGCCGCACTACGAGCGCGATCTTTCGAAATGGGAAGCCCTCGTCAATCGGATCAAGGCGCCCCATGGAGAGGTGACGATCGGAGTCGTCGGCAAGTACGTCGACTACGGCGATTCCTACAAATCGCTCAACGAAGCCCTCGTCCACGGCGGAATCGCCAACGACGTCCGCGTCAAGCTCGCCTACATTGACGCCGAGGCGCTCGAGGGAGACAGTTTCCCGGACGACCTCTTCCGCGTGGACGCGATCCTCGTCCCCGGAGGCTTCGGCAAGCGGGGAACCGAAGGAATGATGCGCGCGATCCAGTACGCGAGGGAGACGAAGGTTCCGTTCTTCGGGATCTGCCTCGGCCTCCAGTGCGCGGTGATCGAGTTTGCGCGCAATGTCTGCGGCCTCGAAGGCGCGAATTCCACGGAGTTCGAGGAAGAACCGGCGCACAAGGTCATCTACAAGCTGCGGGACCTGATCGGCGTCGAGGCGCTCGGCGGAACGATGCGGCTCGGCAAGTACCCCGCAGAACTGTCGCCCGGCTCGTTTGCCGCGCGCGCGTACGGCGAGCCGGTCGTCTGGGACCGCCACCGCCACCGTTACGAGGTCAACCAGGAATTCCTGCCGATCCTGAAGGAGCACGGCCTGTCCTTCACCGGAATGTCGCCCGACAAGAAATTCGTCGAAATCATCGAGTACCACCAGGACCACCCCTGGTTCCTCGGGTGCCAGTTCCATCCGGAATTGAAGTCCAAACCGTTTGCCTGCCATCCGCTCTTTCGCGACTTCATTCGGGCCGCAAAGGCGCACCATGGCTCGAAGGAAACCCAGGCGGACGCTGTGGCCGCGCAGCAAGCCCTTCGCCAGAGCGAATGAGAGCTCGAACGAGCACTGATAAGCTCCGGCCCCAGTGAAACGCATCCACATCGCCCCCGGCTACGAGATCGGGCCCGGCGCTCCCCCGCTCTTTTTCGCGGGCCCGTGTGTCATCGAGTCGCGCCAACACTCGCTCGCGATGGCCCGAAAGATCAAGGGTGTCGCCGAGAAGACCGGCGCGAAAATCGTTTTCAAGTCGTCCTTCGACAAGGCGAACCGAACCTCGATTCGGTCGTTTCGGGGCCCCGGTCTGGAAGAGGGGCTCGACA
>JBOGJO010000378.1:0-1480 GCA_050747885.1 Thermoanaerobaculia bacterium | reverse complement strand
CCCCCGGGGCACGACGCTTGCAGTGGCCACATTCATGCTTCATGCAAGTTCCATTGGCAAACCGCGGCCTGACGCAAAGACCAGCCGCGAGGAGAGCCTGGGAACCACCCGCCTCCTCGGAATCGCTGTCGGTCTCGGGCTGATCGCCCTTGCGGCCCTATCGCCCGCGAGAGTGCTCGACCCGTTCCAGAATCCCTTCCGGCTCAGGGTGATCGAACCCCGGGAGGGGGCCTCGGTCTCAGAAGGCGCGGTGCGTGTGGTTGCCGAGCTCGAGCCGAGCGCCCGAACGACGCCCCCTCCCCAGGACGCCACACCGACGCCGAAACCGCGCATCGAAATCTTCCTCGACAACGAAGCCAAGGGCTCGCCGAAGGAGGGGAAAAACACCGTCGTCCTCGAAGGCGTGGGGGCCGGGACCCACACGCTCCTCGTCACGATCAGCGATCCGTCCAGCGGAGCGGTCGTCGAGCGCAAGGAGATTCACTTCACCGCCCTTCCGCCACCACCGCAGTAGCGCTCGCTCGCAGAGCGCCCGCGCGCATCAGACGCGCGGTGTCTCTCGCCTGGCCCTCCGGGTCGAATCGGACCGCGGATCCGACCCTCCTCCGCGCGGCCACTCGCCGGAATCCTCTCCCGGCGCAATCTCGGGAGGTGTCTTCAAGCCTCGCTCAGCCGGGGCTTCCTCGAACCCGCCGCGGTCGCGTCGGGATCGCGGCACCGCGTCCGTCCCCTCGGGCTCGGACTCGGGGGCGTCGGCCGGTCCAGGAGCGCCGCTGCCGGGCTCGGGCTGCGCCGTCCATCCCGCGATGTTGCCCACCGGCGCACTCTTCGGGGCGTTCGCGGCGACACCCGAAACCCAGTCGTCCGGCGCCACCAGCAGATGCCTCCCCGCGCAGACCGGGCAGCGGACGACCTCGACGACCTGGGCTTGCCTCGGCGAGAAGGGGCCGATCGAAAATCGCATCATGGCTCGCGCCGGGCAGAGCGCATCGATGGCGACGAGATCAGAACCGACCGTGGAATACGCCCTCGGCGCCGGACTCGGAGCGGGAGTGCTCGCGCGGGAATCCATGCGCACGTTCACACCGCCGCCCGCGGCGTTTCCTCGGAGGCGGGGTGAGCGAGTTCGCAATAATCCCGGGGTTCGATCAGCATGCCGTCGGTCTGAACGATCGATGACTCGATATGCACGCAACGTCGGCTCTGGTCGCCGTGAACCTCGAGCGCTCCGAAACGACCGCAACGGGAACATCGAACGATCGTCCTGGAACTCGAAACCAGCGATCCAACCGCCACCTTGGTGAAGTCTTCGACCATCATGATTCTTAACCCCCATGGCCCCGGGAATTCCCCCGCAGGCTCGCCTAGCTGGCTTTCAAGATCCGGGCCAAGTCCGCGGGGAGACCGACAAGCTCGGCCCACGTCAACCGGCTCAAGGTCGGCGGCGCCCGCGGTCTTGTCCGGCGACCGTCTCTCGATC
>JBOGJO010000377.1:0-11535 GCA_050747885.1 Thermoanaerobaculia bacterium | reverse complement strand
ACAGCGACGTGAGCAGCCCGACGATCCACAGCATCGTGTGTCCGCCGGCGTAGGTGCGGTAGAGGATTTCGTCCTTGCTGAAAAAGCCCGACAGGAACGGCACCCCGGAAATCGCCAGCGACGCGATCAGGAACGTCCAGGAGGTGATCGGCAGATCCGCGCGCAGGCCGCCCATGCGCCGCATGTCCTGCTCGTCGCTCATGCCGTGGATGACCGAACCCGAGCCGAGGAAGAGCAGGGCCTTGAAGAAGGCGTGCGTCATCAGGTGGAAGACCGCCGTCGTATACGCCCCCAGGCCCGCGGCCAGAAACATGTAGCCGAGCTGCGAGACGGTCGAATAGGCCAGCACCTTCTTGATATCCGTTTGCACCAGGCCGATGGTGGCCGCGAAAATAGCCGTCGCCGCGCCGATCGCCGCCACGAAGTACGAGACGCCCGGGGCGAGCTGATAGATCACGTTCGAGCGGGAGACCATGTAGACGCCCGCCGTCACCATGGTGGCGGCATGGATGAGGGCCGAAACGGGAGTCGGTCCGGCCATCGCGTCGGGAAGCCAGACGTAGAGCGGAATTTGCGCCGATTTGCCCATGGCTCCGACGAAAAGGGAGAGGCAGATGACGGTCATGAACGGGGCGTATTTCGCGGGATCCGACGCCGCGAGAGAGAAGACCCGGCCGAAATCGGACGTGCCGAACAGAGCAAAGATCCCGAAGATCCCGAGCGCGAAGCCGAGATCGCCCACGCGATTGACGACGAAAGCCTTTTTGCCCGCGTCGGCCGCGAAGGTCTTCTCGTAGTAGTAGCCGATCAGGAGGTAGGAACACAGCCCCACGCCCTCCCAGCCGGCGAACATCACGATGAAGTTGCCCCCGAGAACGAGGAGCAGCATCGAGAACATGAACAGGTTGAGGTAGGCGAAAAAGCGGCCGAACCCTTCCTCGTGGCCCATGTAACCGATCGAGTACACGTGGATCAGGAACCCCACGAACGTCACGAACGAGATCATCAGGGCCGACAGCGGGTCGAGCCGGAACGTCCAGTCGACGCCCATGCTCGCCGCCCCCCCGAGCCTCAGGGGGTTGATGCCCTGGGGAATCCAGGAGGCGAGCGTCACGACATGGGGATGCGCGAGCCCCTCGGACCGGACCCAATCGATGATCGCGGCGAAAGAGAGCGCGCAGGACAGCGCGATCATCAGGGGCGACACGATGGCGTGGACCGACTTGTACGGGATGTGCGGATGTTGATCGACGTGAGCCGACGGCGCCGAGTGGTGAGGCGCGGCAAACGCCTTCGCTTCCGTCGGATGGGCCTCGTGCCCGTCCTCGGGACCCTCGCTCGAGGACGTTCGATGCGACGACAGATACAGCAGGCCGTTGACGACGAACCCGGCGAGCGGAAACAGCGGGATCAACCAGAGGAGGTCCTTCATCAACCCTCCATCGTGTCGGCTTCGTCGACGTACAGCGTCTGCTTCTGCCGGTAGAGGGAAATGATGATCGCCAGCCCGATCGCCGCCTCGCCCGCCGCGATCGTAATCACGAAGATGGCAAAAATCTGGCCGGAGAGGTCGGAGAGCCGGTGGGAAAACGCGACGAGGTTGAGGTTCACCGCGTTGAGCATGAGCTCGATCGACATCAGGACCGTCAGAAAGTTCCGGCGGACCAGGACCCCGATGAACCCGATCGTGAAGAGGAGGAACGAAAGCGCGAGGGTGTCGTTGATCGTGATCGTCATCGAAGACCCTGTCAGTCCATCTTCTCGACGGAACGCCGCCCGAGAACGACCGCGCCGACGATCGCGACGAGAAGGAAAATCGAAGCGATCTCGAACGGAAGCAGGTACTCGCGGTAGAGGCCCCAGGCGACCGCCTGCGAGTTTCCCAGGAGCTTTCCCGCCGCCGTTCGGAACACGTCCGGTTGAAACGGGGCGCCGGCGCCGAGCGGCTCGAGGATGAGCTGGGAGTCGAACAGCACGTTGATCAGGAACCCGAGAACCACCGCGGCGACGATTTGCTTCTGGTAAGGCTCGACCTGCGGCAGCCGCTGGACGTTGACGAGCATGATCACGAAGAGGAACAGAACCATGATGCCGCCGGCGTACACGAGGATCTGCACGGCGCCCAGGAATTCCGCCTGCTGCAGAAAGAAGATCCCCGCGACCATGAGGAACGCCAGAAGGAGGGAAAGCGCGGAATGGATGGGATTGCGAGCGAGAATCACGGTGATCGCGCTCACGACCGCGACGAGCGCGAACGCGGCGAAAATCCAGCCCGCGAGGCCCGTCAGCAGCGCGCCCTCGCTCATCCTCTCTCCGTGATGGTGAAGGGTTTCACGTTCTCGTCCCATTCGGTCAGCTTGTCGATGTCCAGGTAGAGGGCGTCGTTGCGCTCGTAAGTCGAGAGCTCGTAGGTCTTGGTCGTCAGCCAGATCGACTTCGGGACTGTGGGGCAGGCCTCTTCGCACAATTGACAGAACATGCAGCGCTTCAGGTCGAGGTCGAACCGGTCCAGCACCTTGACCGATTTGGCCGCCTCGTTTTTCTCATTGTGCCAGTCGATGAAAATGATGTTGATCGGGCACTCGATCGCGCACAGCGTGCACTTGATGCACCGCTCTTCGTCGAGGCGAAACATCCCGCGGAAGCGGTCCGACGGTTCCTTTTTCTGCTCGGGGTACTGAATGGTCGTCTTCTTCTTCACGAAGTGCCGGCCGGTGACCATGAGCCCGTCGAAAAGGTCGAGGAGGGCGATCCGGTCGAGGAATTTCTTGAGACTCATTTCGCCTCCGCCGCCGCGAGCGACCGCCGCAGGACCGAGAGGCCGAACATCGCGGCGAAGAGCCCCGTGAAGACCCAGCCGAGGGCGCGCAGGCCGTGCAGATACGTCGTGTCGGCCAGAACGCACGCGGCGACGATCAGAAGATTCGCGAGCGCCAGCGGGATGAGCCATTTCCACCCCAGGTTCATGAGCTGATCGAAACGGTATCTCGGAAAGGTCGAACGAAACCAGATGTAACAGAAGATGAACACCCCCACTTTCGCGAGGAACCAGACGATGCCCGGCACGACGCTCAGGAAGGGAAGAAGACGGGGAAACGGCGGGAGCCAGCCGCCGAAGAACAGCGTGACCGCGACGGAGGAAACCACGATCATGGCCGTGTACTCCCCGAGGAAGTAGAACGCGAATTTGATTCCCGAGTACTCGGTGTTGAAGCCCGACACGAGCTCCGACTCGGCTTCCGGCAGGTCGAAGGGGTTCCGGTTGGTCTCGGCCACCCCCGACACGAAATAGATGAAAAAGGACAGAAGGCCGGGAAAGATGAACCAGAGGTGCGCGCGCTCCTGGACCCGGACGATGTCAACGAGCGACATCGTCCGCGACATCAGGAGGACCGCGACGACGGCCAGTCCCATCGGAACCTCGTAGGACACCAGCTGCGCCGCCGAGCGAAGCCCTCCGAGGAGCGAGAACTTGTTGTTCGAAGCCCATCCTCCGAGGATGATGCCGTAAACCCCGATCGACGTGATTCCGAGCAGAAAGAGGAGCCCCACGTTCACGTCGGCGACCCACAATGGCGTCTCGACGCCGGCGATCTTGATCGAGGCCCCGAACGGAATGAGGGCGAGGGCCGTCAGGGCCGGGATGACCGACAGCACCGGGCCGAGGAAGTGGCTCACCTTCTCCGCCCGGGCGGGCGTCAGGTCTTCTTTCGTGACGAGCTTGAGGAGGTCCGCGAGGCCCTGGAGAGTTCCCTGGGGCCCGACACGGTTCGGCCCGAGTCTCCCTTGCATGAATCCCATGAACCGGCGCTCCGCCAGCACGACGACGAAGCCGACGACCGCCGGAACGACGAGGACGATCAGGAGCACCTTGATCGCCGTGAGGAGCGTCTGGAGATTCGCGGGGCTCACCGGTCCACCTCGCCCAACACGATGTCGACCGTGCCGATCAGCGCGACGAGGTCCGAGATGAGGTGGCCGCGCGCGAGCCGGGGCAGCGCCTGAAGGTTGATGAGCGACGGCGGCCGGACGTGCAGGCGGTACGGCTTGCTCGTGCCGTTGGAAACGAGATAGAACCCGATTTCCCCTTTCGGAGACTCGATCGAGACGTACACCTCTTCGGCGGGCGGCTTGATCACCCGGGGAACCTTGCCCTTGATGTCGCCCGGCTCGAGCCTGTCCAGGCACTGGCGAATGATTTTCGCCGATTGCCGCATTTCCGCGACCCGGACGAGATAGCGGTCGTAGGTGTCGCCATTTTTTCCGGTGGGAACCACGAAATCGAGCTCGTCGTAGCACTCGTAGGGCTGGGCCCGGCGAAGGTCCCACTCGACGCCGGAACCGCGCAGGAGAGGCCCGGTGAGGCCCCACTCCACGCATTCTTCGGCCGAGATGACGCCGATGCCGACCGTGCGCTTCTTCCAGATCCGGTTGTCCGTCAGGAGCGTTTCGTAGTCGTCCACACGCGCAGGAAAATCCTCGATGAATTCCCCGACGCGGTCCGTCCAGTTCGGCGTCAGGTCGAACGGAAGCCCCCCGATCCTCATGCAGTTGAGCGTCAGGCGGGCACCGCAGTATTCCTCGAAGAAATCGAGGATCTGTTCCCGCTCGCGGAAGCAGTACCAGAAAGGCGTGACCGCTCCGAGATCGATGCCGGAGGTCCCGAGCCAGACGAGATGCGACGAAATCCGCTGCAGCTCGTCCAGGATCACGCGAATCAGCTGCGCGCGGCGGGGAATCGGGACGCCGAGAAGCTTCTCGACGGTGAGGCAATACGCGTGGTTGCTCGTCGCCGCGGCGATGTAGTCCATGCGGTCGGTGTGCGGGATCGCCATCGGATAGGTTTCCGTCTCGAACAGTTTCTCCGTCCCGCGGTGGAGGTAGCCGACGTCCGGAACGGCGTCGACGATCTTTTCCCCGTCGACCTTCAGCACGATCCGCAGCACGCCATGCGTGGACGGGTGCTGCGGGCCGAAATTGAGCTCCATCTCCGTGACGTCGAAGAGCGTTTTCGGCGCGGCGACGGTGCGAGCCGGCGGATCGTGCAGGGCTTGCGCTGACTTCGCGCGCGCCGCGAAATACGCGGCCTCGTCCTGCTCGGGCGTCCGGCTCATGATCGATTCCCCTCGGAGTCAGCGCCGGCTCGGCAAACGCTCCTCGTCCGCCGGGCCCTCATGACAGGGTCTTCATGTTCGGGTCGTCGGGAGCCGGACCGCCGCCGGCCGGATATTCCTCCGGGTAGATCGCGGCGCCGGTGTCGATGCCTTCGATCGGAAAGTCTTTCCGCAGCGGGTGCCCCTGGAAGCCGTCCCACGTGACGAGCCGGCGCAGGTCCGGGTGGCCGCTGAAGCGGATTCCGTACAGATCGAACACCTCTCTCTCCGACCAGTTCGCCGCGAGATACACCGTCGCGATCGTCGGAACGTCTTCGCCGTCCGCGCAGGCGAGCTTCACTCGAACCCGCGAGTTCTTGGAAAACGAATAGAAGTGGTAAACGACGTCGAACCGGGGCACGCGGTCGCGCCAATCGACAGCCGTGACGTCGACGCAGTACTTGAAGTCCTGAGCGTCTTTGAGTTGCCGCGCCACTTCCGCGATCGTCTCCCGGCGGACCGTGAGCGTGACCTGACCGGCGAACTCCTTGGCCGCCACGACCGAATCGGGCAGGGCCCCTCGAAGGGACACCACCCAGGGATGATCGGACGCGTCCGTCGCGGTCGGCTTGGCCTCCGCCATCACGACGCCCTTCGGATGACCTTCATCTTGTCGATTTTCTTCTGGAGCTGGATGATCCCGTAGAGAAGAGCCTCGGGCCGCGGCGGACATCCCGGGACGTACACGTCCACAGGAACGATCCGATCGACACCCTGGGTGACCGCGTACGTCCGGTAAGGCCCTCCACAGGTCGCGCAGGACCCCATGGCGATCACCCACTTCGGGTCGGGCATCTGATCGTAGAGTCTCTTGACGACCGGAGCCATCTTCTCGACGACCGTGCCCGCAACGATCATCAGGTCGGACTGACGCGGCGTGCCGCGAAAAACTTCCGCCCCGAACCGGGCAAGGTCGTGCCGGGAGTCCATCACCGCCATCATCTCGATCGCGCAGCACGCGAGGCCGAACTGCATCGGCCAGATCGCGCTGCGCCGGGCCCAGTTGATGACCGAATCGACCGTCGTCGTGATGAGGTTTTCTTCGAACCGGTTCGCGAGGCTCACGCCCACTGCAGAGCTCCCCGTTTCCAGGCGTAAAAATAGCCCACGATCAAGATCGCCAGGAAAACCAGCATCTCGACAAAACCAAATATCGCGAGCTTGTCGAGCAGGATCGCCCAGGGAAACAGAAAAATCGTCTCGACGTCGAAGACGACGAAGAGAACGGCGATCAGGAAATATCTCGCCGAAAAACGGTAGTCAAACGCCGTCGTCGTCGATTCGATTCCGCATTCGTACGGCTCGCCCTTTGCGGGATTCGGCGTGCCGTGCTGCAGGAGGCGCGCCACGGCGATCGTGCCGATCGGCAGGGCGGCCGCAAGCAAGGCAAACACCAGAATGAAGAAATAAGCTTCCATTCGATTCCTCGCGATTCTCTCGATTCGGATTCCCGATGTCAAACTCCCTTCGATTGAGTGAGAACCGAGAGCGCGTCGCCGAGACCCTCCGGATCCAGCAGCCGAAGCGCGGCGATCCGGTCTCTCGAGGCGTCCTCGAACAAGCCGGCTTCGCTCAGAAAAAAGGCGAGCCGCCGGATCTTCGCCGATTCGAACCCCTCGGCTTCGCCGGCCGCGCGCAGATCGTCCCAGTTCACGTGCGCCGTCAGATCGACGAGCCCGGGCCTTTCCAGCGGATCGCCGCCCCGCCGGCCGCGGGAATGCACCGCGAGGGTTCCGAACGTTCGGGCGTGGGGATGGTAGAGAACCGGAGCCGGGTGTCCGTAGTCGAACGAGACGATCCTTCCGGCGCGGATCGATCCGCAGAGAGCGCGATGGAGCGGGCCGGCTTCGAGGTTGATCTCGGCGATCTGCCCCTCGGCGAGCTCGACGCCGAAGCGGGCGAGATAGGCCGAAAGCTCCGGCGGCGCGGGCCGGGAGGTCCAGGCGAACCGCGCCTCGGTGGCTTCGTTCGGCTCCGCCGGACGGGTCCTGTCACGGGACTCGACCCGCTGTCCCGCTCGCCGCAAGCCTGAGGATTTTGCTACACCCGCGTCGCGAGCGGCTACAGGAGTCTCGCCCCGTGCCACCCGCCCGGCCTTCACCGTGGCGCCGCCCCTCGCAAGGTCGACCCAGAGCTCGAGAAGTTCGCCTCCAATTCTCTTCACCCGGTGCACCGGCAGGGCGTCGTACAGCTCGTTGGAAAAAACCCAGCCTGAAATCGAGCCCCGGGGAATCTGGGAAACCTCCGAGAAGATTCGCTCCGCCGCGCCCGCCTCCGCGATGCCTTCTCGCCCGCGTTCCGACCGCTCGAGCGCCCAGAGCCGCGTCCGCGCGGAAACGGCGGGATCGATTTCCGCGAGCGCCCGCCGAAAGTCCCGAAGGAAGACTCCCCCGGCTGCTGCCGCCTCGAGAAACACGAGCGGACCCTCGAAGGCGGCCGCGTCAGCGGCAAAAACCCGCGCCACCGCCCGGGCAAAGAGAGGCGAGATCGTCGGCGCCGTGACGAAGTCGCCCCCCGCGCCAATCTCCGCGCGGGCGACGTAATAGCCGGTTTTCGACTCGTAAAGGGCGATCTCCATGAAGTCGCGAAACGAGATGGGACCGGCGGCGGCGATTCTTTCCGCGAGAATGTCCGCGCAGACGGGCATGGTCGGGTCGGGTCAGTGAGATCCCGAAACCCTGTACACGAATCCCATCCCCGGCGTGCCGGCGGCGGAAAGCGCGTCTCGCTCTCTCTGCGCCTCTTCGCGCGAAGGAAAGTCCCCGAGCATCACCCGGAACCAATCGCCTTCCCGGCCGAGATTGACCTCGATCACGTGGAACGGCTTTCCGATGAGCTTCGAGAGGCGCGCCCGATCCCGTTCGGCGTTGTCCCGCTTCTGATAAGAGGAAAAGTGGATCATGTATGCCGGCGCCCGGCCGCTCCAGTCGCTCGAGATCATGGAGGACCCGCGCGATTCCGGAAGCGCCGACTCCGCCGAAGAGACGCGGGGGCTCTCTGCCGGGGCGGGCGGAGCCGCCGGAGCTGCTGTTCGCGCTGCGGCCTCCCGAGGATTCGGACGCGACCGGCGGTCGCCTTTCGAGGCGGGCGGCGGCACGACCGTCGAGGGCCCCGGGACCGGAGCCGCGGAGGGAACTCGCGCAGCGGGCGGGGCCGGCGTCGGCGAGAGACCCGTTGCAAGGACGGTTCCGGACGGCGCCGGAGCGGCGGGCACCGACGCCGCGGCCGGCCGGGACCGGGCGACGGGAGGCGACGGCCGTCCGGAGGCTCGAAAACGCCAACGGTCGGATTGAGAGAATCGATAGGCGGCAAAGCCGATTCCGGCGAGGAGCAGGAAAATCAGGACCCGCAGCGCCGAGGTCGAGCTCGAAGACCGGACCCTTTGCGGCTCCCGGTAGGAACGGGAAGGCGGCGCGGGCGTCGGCACGCGTTCCGAAAGCTCGAGGGGGCGGGCGGGCGGCAGGGGCGGCGGCTCGGGCGCCGCGTACGATTCCAGCGATCGGCCCGAGTCGAGCGAGAACGGACCGTCTTCTCCGCTTTTTTGCGGAACCGTCGGCGACGCGATCGTGCCGAACGGGTCGTCTTCCGGAAAAATTGCGTTCTCCAGCGGCCGTCCAGGGGCCTCGCCCGCCATCTCGGCGGGCAGCATCCGCAAGGCCCTTTCCACCAGCTCGTCGAAGGGAGCCGGCCGGAATCCCGTGCGAACGAGCCGCAGCTCCTCGGCGCAGACCTGCTGCGCCGCGTGAAAGAGGGCCGGCTGCTGCTCGGGGGATGCGAGAAGTCTCTTCGACAGCTCCGCCACGACCTCCGAAACCGCCGGGATCCTGCGCCGATTCTGCGAGCTGTCCGAGGGATCCATCGTTCGTCAGGCGGCGGGGTCCGCGAGGGTCTCCCAGTCGGTCTCCGGGGCGTCGGTCGCGATGGCGAGACCGCCGTTGGAACCCGCGAAAACCGGGTCTTCGACGGCGCGGACGCGGCCCCCTCCCATGTCGCCCAGGGCCTTTTCCAGCGTTTCCGCGAGGCCCGGGATCTGCGAGCCTCCCCCGGCGAGGATGATGTTTCCCCGAACTTTCTCCTGGAACTCCGGATCCACGCGGGAAATCAGGTCGAGCATGGTTTCGGTGACGGGCGCGAGAAGGCTCTCGCAAGCCCGGCGCATCTCGGAGGTGATGTCGACGGTCGTCGGCTTGCCGTCAACCGGAAACGTGACGGTCACGGGTTTTTTCGGTTCGCCCACGAAGCTTTGCTTCTCCTTCCATTCGCGCACCATGTAAACGGAGAAGCGGCCTTCGGGGTGGCGACTCCGGACGAGCGTGGCGAGCTGCTCGTCAATCGCATCTCCCGCGTTGGTCAGAGTCCTCTGGTCTTCGTCGGTCGGATAGCGCCCGTTCATCACGCAGAAGTCGGCCGTCCCCGCCCCGATGTCGATGATCATCGTGTGGAGAAGGGAATCCATCCCGTAAGCGACGGCGAACGGTTCGGAAACGATCATGAGCGAGCTCGCGATGCCCGCCACGGCGTTGCGCAGGTGCTGTTTCGAGACCCGGAGGGCCTCGGCCGGCACACCGACGACGGCAAAGACCTTCTGGCCGTCCCGGGGCTCGGCCAGCGAAATCAGGTGCCCCAGCAGCTCCCGCACCGCGAGCTCGTCCTTTTCGGAGCCCTCCTTGATGAGGCCCCGCTCGAGAGGACGGTGAAGATCGAGCATCGGCCGATTTTCCAGCGCCTCGTGCCCGAAGAGGATCGGCTTCTTGACCACCTTCCGGGCGACCATGTCGACCGGCCAGCCCACGTAGCTCTCCACGACATGGCGCGCTCCGTTGGAGGCCGAGATGGAGCTGCGCGACGTTCCGAGGTCGATGCCGACGTGGAGGACTTCGCTCTTCGCAGACTTCGTGCTCATCAATTCCTTTCCGACGACTCGGTCACGGGTCAGCTGCCCGCCGCCGCGGCGGCCGGCGCCGGGGAGCCGGCGCGCGAGGCCACGTAGGATTCCACTCCGGCCCGAAGCGCCTGGGCGATCTCCTGCCGGTAGGACGGCGTCGAAAGCCGCCGGGCCTCGCCCCCGTTGGAGATGCACGAAACCTCCGCGAGGATCGCCGGCATTTGCGTGCCCACAAGCACGACCAGAGGCGCCGTCTTGACCCCGCGGTTTTCGAGGGCCGGGGTGACGACGTGGAGGCGGCGGTACAGCCCGGACTGCATGTCTTCGGCCAGGCGTCTCGACTCATCGTGGCGAACGTCCACGTAGACGCCCTCGAGCAGCGTCTTGAAATCGGAGAGCGAATAGCCCGATCCCGAGTTCTCTTCATGGGCGAGCCTCAGGGCCGAGGGATCGGTGGAGCTCCCGAGGTAGTACGTCTCGACGCCGAACCGCTCGGGAAGCGGAATCGAGTTGACGTGAATCGACACGAAGAGGTCCGCCTTTTCGCGGTTCGCGATCTGGACTCTCTGTTCGAGAGAAACGGATTCGTCGTGGTCGCGCGTGAGCACGACCCCGAAGAGATTCCCGGTGCGCAGCAGCGTGGCGAGGCGCTGCGCGATGTCGAGCGTGATGTCCTTCTCTGAAAGGCCGGCGCGTGTCATCGCTCCCGGGTCGCCGCCGCCGTGTCCCGGGTCCACGACGATCTTCCGAACGGCGAGTTGGAACAGCTTCGGATCGATCGCGCGGGGCGCAGGCAGTGTTTGCTCCGCCGCGGCGGCGACCGGCGCGGCCGGGAGGACCGGCCCCGGCGCCGGCCGGAAGGCGTTCGCGGAGAGGCTCCCGTCGGCGAGGGCCTTCCGGCGCGCGCCGGCCGACGTCGTCCCGATCGATCCGGAGAAAAACGCGACGAGCGCCACGATCAGGGCGCCGAGGATCCAGCCGCCCGCCCGTTTCGAGTCGCGCGATCGCGACCGATGACGAGGAACGCCGCGCGCCACGTCCAGATTCTCCTGCACGAGATCGCGGATCATCCGCTCTTTGAGCCGACTTTTCTCCTGCATGCCGCTGCTTGAGTTTAGAGACTTCCGAGGGAAGTGTCCACCGGAGCGCAAGCGACGACCCGCCCCGTTCGGGCCGATTCGTAGGCCGCCGCGACGATCTCGACGGCCCGGGCCCCATCCTCGCCCGTGGCGGCGACGGCCGGCTTGCCTCCGGACGCGACGAGCGCGAATTCCGCGAACTCCCGGCGAAACGTGGCGACCACGGTCGACCGCCAGGAGCCGAGGCGCTCCGCGATCTGAACGCCGGGGAAGATTCGAAAACTCCGCGCCGGGCGGCCCCGGTCGTTACGCTCGATCAGGCTCGCCCTCATCGGAGCGTACGACGCGCGCGCCACGCCGCGGTCGCCGTGCGCTTCCACCCAGAACTGGTAGCCCCCCCAGTGTGTCCAGCTCGCTT
>JBOGJO010000376.1:0-1896 GCA_050747885.1 Thermoanaerobaculia bacterium | reverse complement strand
GTACCAGACTGCGTGGGCGAGCGAGGAGATGCCGCCCGCCTCGCGGATCGACGCGACCACCTCGCGGGCCGCCCACTTCTCCGCCGGGACGTACCAGGGGCACTTGCGGTGAAGAAACCGCGCGAAGGCGTCGTCGTTGTCCTTCGCGTGCCCGGCGGCCACAAGGGCGCGAGCCAGGTGCGGCCTCCCCCACACGCCGTCCCCCACGTCGGCGCGAATCGCGTCCAGGTCGAGAGGGTAGCCCGCGGCAACCAGGTTGTGCGCCATCTGCTCGCCGCGAAGCTTCCGGTTCTTCTGGCGGAGCTCGAGCTTCCCGCGAAAGACTTCGTTTCCCTCGTCGAGAAAGAGCCCGAGGATGTGGACGTCGTCGCCGCCGTCGGCGTCGGCCGAGATTTCGGCGCCGGGGATGAGCCGGAGGCCGGTCGAAGCCGCGGCTTCTCGAGCCTCGGGCAGCCCTGCCAGCGCATCGTGGTCGGTCAGGGCGAGCGCGGACACGCCCGCCTGCCACATCTTCTCGACGAGGCGCGTCGGCGAATCGAGGCCGTCGGAGACGGTGGAGTGGGAATGCAGGTCGACCTTGAAGCTCATGAATTCAGCCTTTCACAAAACTCGCTTGCCGGCCTCGGCAAAGCCCCGCGCGGTTCTCGGTGTCTCCCTCGCGGAGACGCAGCGCGCAGCGCGGTGGCATCCTGACCGTGCGCGCTCCTCGGGCAAATTTTTTCGCGATTCGACTCTTACCGAAATTACGGGCTTTCCAGCGAAAAAACTTCGGGACTGCATACTTGTTGAAACCCCCTCACTGAGAGTGCCACGGGGGAGCCTCAACGCTCTCGCGGTACTCGATTCGCTTCCCTTCGACCTTTCGGATAGCGCAAGCAACGCGCTCTCCATCGTTCATCTTGCGGGTGTTGTGGCGGAAGGCGAATTCGTCGAGGTAGTTCGCCAGATGCTTCTTCGACACGCTATGGAACGTCCCGTAGATTCCTCGCTTCACGAGCGAAAAGACGCCCTCCACCGTGTTCGAGTGAATGTCGGTTCCCTTGCGCTGGTACTCGCCTTCGGAGTGCTTCACCGTCTCGTGTCCGCCCTCGAAGAATCGCCCGACGTGCTTGTAAAGGTTCAAATCGTCGGTAATCAACCGTGAGCTTGCATCGACGTTTTCGAGGATTGCGGCGGCAAGGTTAGCGACCGTCACCCGGGGCATTACCTTGAAGCGCACGTCCCCACCACGCTCGACGACCGCCGCAACCGGAATCCTCGCCGTTCCGCGACCCCGGATGTTGTGCGGCCCTTTGTTTCGCGGCTTCCCGCCGACGTAGGTTTCGTCGGCTTCAACCGTTCCCGAGAGCTTCGGGAGCGGGCCAACGTCGCCGACGCCGTGGCGGATTCGACGAAGGACGAAAAGCGCGCTCTTGTGGGTGATCTCCATTTCGCGAGAAAGCTGAAGAGCCGAGATTCCCTTCTTCGAGGAACATGCTTTCCAGAAGGCATAAACCCATACCCGAAGGGGGAGGCGACTTTCCTCGAAAACGGTTCGGGTCCGGACCGTGAACATTCCCCTGCAGCCCCGGCAGCGCCAGCGGAAGTCCTTGTTGCGCTGCCCATCGGCCGACCGCATCTGATACGTGTCGAATACTCCGCAGAGCGGGCAGTAGGGTTCATCAGCCCATCGTTGCTTCTCCAAGAATTCAACGGCGAGGGCTTCATTCGCCGTCGCGTCCTTCAAGGCTTTCAGGATCGGGTTCGGGCTCTTCTTCTTCGCCATGAAAGGAAGATAGCATATTTCGATACCTTATGCAACCAGTTATCCGTTCCACGGCCCGCGTGGAACGGATACGGCATCCACGCGGATGCCGACGACGCGCCGCGATTCCTTTCCGCGCAACAATTCAGAAT
>JBOGJO010000375.1:0-2392 GCA_050747885.1 Thermoanaerobaculia bacterium | reverse complement strand
AGGATGAAGGCGAGAATCCCGATTTCCAGGAGCCGGGCGTCCGGGAAGAAGAAGAAAGCCAGCGCGAGCGCGAGAAGCGCCGGCCCGTCGATGAGGAAGGCGAAAACCACGGCATCGAGAACGAGCGAGAGCGCACGGAGCCGGCCCATGCCCAGGATGCTAGCCGATCTTCACCTTCACTTCGAAGGCAGCGTGCCGCGGGGCACGCTCGTCGGGATCGCTCGAAAGAACGGTCATTCCTTCGGCGCCGAGGGAGCGTTCGAGTCGGCGCTCGCTCGATCTCGCGAGGCGGGCTCTTTTTTGCGCCTTTTCGCGGATTGCTGCCGCGTTTTCGGGTCGCCCGCGGACTACGGCGAGGCGGCGGCCGCGCTCGGCCGCGAGCTTGCGCGCGAGGTTCACCACGCGGAAATTTACGTTTCCCCGGAGATCTGGGCCCGTTTCGGCCTCGACCCTTTCGCCGTTCTCGAGAGCATCGACGCAGCGCTGGGCCGCGTGGAGAAAGAGACGGGGGCGCGGCTTTTGCTCCTGCTCGATTCGGTGCGCCAGTGGGGCAGCGACGCGGCGAACCGGGTGCTGGACGTTTTCGAGCGGACGAGGCTCGCGCGCATCGTCGGCTTTGGAATTGGCGGAGACGAGGCCTCGGTCTCCGCCCGGCAGTTTCGAAAGGTGTACGAGAGGGCCCGGCGGCTCGGCCTTTCGACGACGATTCACGCCGGGGAGTGGGCGGGACCGCAATCCGTGGAGGAAGCTCTCGACGAGCTCTCGCCCGATCGCGTCGACCACGGCGTCCGAGCCGTCGAAGATGCTCGGTTGCTTGCCCGCCTGGCGCGGTCAAACGTCACGCTGTGCGTGGCCCCGAGCTCGAACGTTGCCACGGGAGCCGCCGCGAACTGGAACAAGCACCCGCTTCCGAAGCTCCTCGACGCGGGAGTCTCCGTGTGTCTCTCGGCGGACGACCCGGCGATTTTCGGGACGAGCACGCTCGAGGAGTACCGGAGGGCGCGCGTGGAGCTAAAGATCGGAAGCGACGCGATCGAGGCGATGAAGCGGACCGCGTGGAAGGCGCGGTTTGTCCGCGCGGAAGCGGGAAACTCTCTCGAGTAAGACTCGCTCGGCCCGACACAAGAGCTGAGATCCGAATTCCCTCTCCCGGCGGGCAGCCTTCAAGAGCCGGGGAAACGCGAGAGGGTGCCGCGGAGCGGCGGGTGAGGGGGGTCCGCCCCACGGCGCGACGCCGGGAGATCGCTCGTTCGGGAATCGCGGACTCGCTCGCCCGGATCGCCGGTTGCCCCCAAGGCTGCGGGGCTCGGCACTCGTCCGCTGGCACGGCGCGGTCAGTCGCGATGGAATCGGTCCCCCGCGCCTCGAGCGTTCGCCGCGACACTGTCTTGTGAGCTGAAGCCGTGGTTCCTCATGCGGCTCACTCATGGCCTGCGGACGAGTGCCTGCGCCCCCGGGCCTGGTCCCCTTGCGGTCCCGGACCTCGCTTGTGGGATGGGGGCCCCAATCCCTGAGCGAAGGCCCGCGAGGGTGGCCAACGCGCCGGCAGTTCTCCGCGAAGGACGGGTGGCACGGGGCGAGCTCCCTTTTGCCGCTCGCGACGCGGGTGTAGCAAAGTCGTCTGGCTCGCGGCGAGCGGAAAAGTGGAGCGAGTCCCGTGACAGGACCCGGCCTGCGAAGCATTTGCCGAGCCGGCGCTGGGGTTGACCCGAGCGGGGCCGAGCGAATTCCACGGCCAGGCGGCGAGCGAACTATCGAGACTCGGCGACGAGTCTGCGCTCCCGCAGAACCCTCTTGAACTCCTCCACGCGGCTTCTCCGGACGCGGATTCGAAACCGCGCGACGTCGGTGAAGCTCTCCTCGAGGATGACGACGTGCGGCGGATCGGCGAGATCCTTGACGGAGGAAATCCGGTCGTACGGAACGGCGAGCTCGAAAGACTCCGTCTCCAGCACTTCCTCGCACCCCGCCTGCTCGAGTGCGAGGCGCGCGGCTTCGCGGTAGCAGCGCACGAGACCCGCCGTCCCGAGCTTCGTCCCTCCGAAAATAGCGCACGACTGTCACGCACGTTTCGTCGAGACCGGCCGCTGTGATCGCCGCGAGGATCGGCTTTCCGGCGGTTCCCGAAGGCTCGCCCGCGTCGGCGGCGCGGCTCCGGGCAGCGACCGTCCAGGCGAAGCAGACGTGCGTGGCGTCGTGGAACTTCTTCTCGAGCCGGGCGACATGGTCTCGGGCCTCGGATTCGGACGCGGCCCGGATCGCGAAGCCGAGGAACCTCGAGGCCTTCTCACGGATCTCGCTCTCGCCGGCGCGCGCGGGAACAAGGCGCGAGTCGCCGGAGGAGATCGCGTTTCCATCCTTCACCTGACCCCTCCTCGGCCTTCGGCCACCC
>JBOGJO010000374.1:0-4414 GCA_050747885.1 Thermoanaerobaculia bacterium | reverse complement strand
GGTCCTCCCCCGCTTCGGCCCGGCGGTCCACTTCGCGGGCGTCGGCCAGCACGCGGTCTTCCTCGAAGCATAGAAACGCCTCGACGGCCGGCTCCCGTTCGGCCATTCGCGCCAGCGCTTCTCGCGCAAACTCCTCCGCGGAACGCCGGCGCGAGGTGACCGCGGCGGCGATTTCGGCGATCGAGCTCACCGGGCGGGGTCCACCACTCGAGGGACAGGCGCCAGGCCGTGGGAGAGTTGTCCCGCGTTGGCCGCCAGTTCCTGCCGTCCGTCGCCGGGAGAGGCTTCATCCAGGCGCAGCGTCGTCTCCGGAGGGGCGGCGGGCTCCGGCAGCTCGCCATCCGGGATCTCCCTGAGCTTTCGGACATGGTCCACGATCCGCATCATTTGGACGCCCCAGCGGCCGAGGTCTTCGGGCTCGATCCGGAGGCGAGCGAGACGGGCGATTCTTTGAATTCCCTCCGGCGACAGCAGGGGCTCTTCGGAGTCGCGTGGCATGCGAGTCATTGTAACCTCATCGGTACGGATGAAGACCTTTCCCGGTCCGGGCGCTCTCGAGGCGGAGCTCAGGGCGATCGCGCGCCGGCAGCCGGCGAATCCGATCTACCTCGTGGGCGGGGCCGTTCGGGACCGGATTCTCGGAAGGCGCAGCTCCGACTTCGACTTCGCCGTCCGGGAGGACGCGGAGCAGCTGGCCCGGGCGCTCGAGCGGAAGGGATTCGGGCGCGCCGTGCGGATCTCGTCCGGCCGGTCTCCTTTCCCGGTTTGGAGGCTTGCGCGGCCGGCGATGACGGTGGACATCGCCCGCTTCGAGAGCGCGGCGTCGATCGATGGAGACCTGATGCGGCGGGACTTTACCGTGAACGCGCTCGCGCTCAACGTCGAGTCGGGCGATCTTTGCGATCCCTGCGGCGGCCTCGCGGATTTGCGCCGCCGGCGCGTTCGAATGGTTTCCGCGCGCAACCTCGACGCCGACCCGATCCGGGTGCTCCGCGCGTATCGCCTCGCGGGTGAGCTCGGCTGGCGGATCGAGGCCGGGACCCGGAGAGCGCTCGCCGCGCGCGCGAGAACGGTCTCACGACAGCCCCGCGAGCGGGTGAATTCGGAGATCGCCCGCCTCTTCCGGGCGGCGGACGGAGCGCGCCCCATCGGATGGGCGGCGAAGGACGGAGCTCTGAAGGCGTGTCTCCCGCTTCCACGCCTGCAACCGTCGGCGGTGGCCCGCCTGCTCGCTCCGTTCGACGGACTTCCCGGAGATGGCCGGCAACGTCTTTTCTTTCGGATGGCCGTGCTGTTCTTTCGGGCGGGCCCGGGGCCGGGCCGCCTGCCCTCGATGCTGGCGGCGAAGGGATTTCCGCGAGCGGAGCGGACTGACGCGATTCTCGGGGCTCGATTCCTGTCGGCAGCGCTGTCCGAGGTTGCGCCGGAACGCATGCTCTTCGACTTTCGAGACCGGTGGAACGAGCTCCGGCCCCTTCTCGAAATCGCGGTCAAAAGCGCGCGGGAGACCGCGCGAGCGCGCGCGGTCCTGAGCCGCGCGCGGAAATGCAATTTCCATCGGCCTCCCGTGGACGGCCGAGACATCGCCGCCTGGCTTTCTCTCCCCCCGGGGAAAATGCTCGGTCGGGCGTTGGATCACGCGCGATATCTGTATTTCTCGGGAGCCGCCCGGACCCGGTCACAGATCGAAAGGAAGCTCCGCTCGATTGACGCCCTGCCGACCGTGGGGTAATCTGAGCCGTCAGGAGGGGTGATTGGATCTTTCCGAGCTCCTCAAGTTCACGACAAAGAAGGGCGCTTCGGACCTTCACCTGAAGCCGATGAGGCCGCCGCTCCTTCGGTTGAACGGCAAGATGGTTCCTCTCAAGACCGAGCCTCTCAGCCCCAAGCTCCTGGAGGACATGCTGCTCCCGATCCTGACTCCCGTTCAGCGCGAGCGGCTCGAGCGCGATTTCTCCGTCGACATCGGCTATGGCCTGCAGGGCGTCGCGCGGTTCCGCTGCAACATCTTCACGCAGCGAGGCTCCTATGCCGCGGCGTTCCGGCGGATTCCCTTCACGCTGCCGACCATCGAGGACCTCGAGCTTCCGGAGACCCTCAAGAGTTTCGCCCACCTGCCCGGCGGGCTCGTCATCGTCACGGGGCCGACAGGCTCTGGAAAGTCGACGACGCTCGCCGCCATCATGCGTGAGATCACCGCGACGAGGCCCGTCCACATCGTGACGATCGAAGACCCCATCGAGTATCTTCTCTCGGACGGTCTCGCGGCTGTCTCGCAGCGCGAGGTCGGGACCGACACGCCGTCCTTTCACGAGGCCCTTCGGAACATGATGCGCCAGGATCCCGACGTCATCATGGTGGGAGAGATGCGCGATTGGGAGACCATGCAAACGGCGATCACCGCCGCCGAAACGGGGCATCTCGTTTTCTCGACTCTCCACACGAACAATGCCGCTCAGTCCATCGACCGCCTGATCGATTCGTGCCCCGCGAACCTCCAGAAACAGGTGCGCGATCAGCTCTCGCTCGTCCTGCGCGCTATCGTGTCGATGAAGCTCGTCGAGCGCGCCGACGGCAAGGGCCTGACGGCCGTCGTCGAGATCATGGTGAATTCGCCGAAGATCGCGAAACACATCGAGCTCGGCGAGACGAAGGACATTCTGGATGAAATCGAATCTTCGGTTGCGTACTACCGGATGCAGTCGATGAACCAGTCCCTCCTCGCGCTCCTCGTTCACCGGAAGATCTCTTACGAGAAAGCGATGGAGATTTCGACGGACCCGGAAGACCTGTCCCTGAAGCTTCGCAAACTGTTTCCCCAGATCGAGGAATCCTTCCGAGGAGGCGACATGTCGTTCAACGATTTCTCCATCGTCACGGGCCTGATGGACACCCAGAAGCTGTATGACGAGCAGGAAGAGAAATGGAAGCTTCGCATGGCCGAGATTCAGGAAGAAGTCGGCCGGCTCCGAAAGGACGCCGAGGACCAGCGTCGCCTCATGGATGCGAAAACGAAAGGATATGCGGACCTGGAGGCGGAGACTTCCCGGCTGCGCGGCGAAGCCGACCGGATCCAGAAAGACGCGGCCCAGAAAATCGCCGCCCTCAACGATCGCATCAAGCAACTCAATGCTCAGCTCGCCGACGTCGCGGGAGCCCGCAAAGCCACCGCGACCGAGGGATTTTTCAAGAGGTAGAGCGCCCGAACCGAGACCAGCGAAAAAATCTACGCTCCTCTCAAGAGCGCGCCAAATCCCCGCTGTGAGACCCCGCCCTCCGCTTCGCTCAGGGTTAGGGCACCCCGCGAGCGAAGACCGGGAGAAGCCAGACGGGCCAGGCCTGGGGGCGCAGGCGCTCGGGAAGCGCGAGCCGGGTGGGTGGCACGGGGCGAGCTCCCTTTTGCCGCTCGCGACGCGGGTGTAGCAAAGTCGTCAGGCTCGCGGCGACGGAAAAAGTGGAACGAGTCCCGTGACAGGACCCGCCCTGCTGGACATTCGCCGAGCCGGCGCTGGGGCCGACTCGAGCAGGGCCGAGCGAATCCGCGAGCGAAGCCCCTAGCCCGAGGCGGCGGGCAGCCCGGTGCCCTTCAGGAGATCCTTCACGAGGTTCGCGGTCTCTTCCTTGCCCGGAACGCACAGGTTCGGGTCCTTCTCGGTCCCGGCCGCGATCGCGGCGGCGTAGCCTTCACAGTCGTAGCCGCACGCGGTGCAGTCTGTTTGGGCCATCGCCGCGTAAAGCTTCGTCTTCAGGTCTCCGTCCTTGGCCATCTCCATCCGCTTGGGCAAAGGGATCGTTTCGTCGTGGAAGGCCGGCGCTTCCGCTTTCGCGGCGGGCTTGGCCTTCACTTCGTCGGTCTTCCCCGTGTTCAGCCAGAATCCGAACGAAAGGCAGCTCGGGCAGATGAACCGATAGTCCCATTCCTGGGGCAGGTGCCGGGCGGGCGTGCGAGAGACCACCAGCGGTTGAAAGTCCTGGGGACAGGACGGGCTTTCGCGCTCCTGTGCATCGTTGACCATCGACTTGAGATGCCCCGAGGAGAACTGAATCTGCTTGGGCTTCTGGTTGAAGCGGTACATCCTGCCCCCGGGCGAGACCATGACGACCTGAGGATTGAACGTCCTCTCGACGTAAAAGGCGCGCATCGGGGCGCCGGTCTCGGGGTCCAGCACGGGGTTCTGGCTCCAGAATCCCGCCACGAGGCGGCTCTGTTCTTCGAGAGAAAGCTTCATCAACGCGGATTCTAGCAAAAGTTCAGCCGGCGCGGACGAACGGATTCCCCGCCTTCTCGCGTCCGACCGTGGTTTCGTCCCCGTGGCCCGGAATCACACGCAGATCGTCCGGCAGCGAGTAGATCTTCCGGCGAATCGACTCCTCGATCGTCTCGAACGAGCCCTGCCAGAGGTCGGTACGGCCG
>JBOGJO010000373.1:0-2264 GCA_050747885.1 Thermoanaerobaculia bacterium | reverse complement strand
TTGGGCCCAGCCTGCAACCGGACGCAGGAAAAATAGTTGTTCGAGCGACAGTTCGCCCTGGAAGATGTTGCCCTCGCTGAGGCCCCATTCGCGCTCCAGGTCGAGCGGCGTCACGACCTGGCGATGCAGGATAATGTCTTTGAGATTGGGCGCGTATTCGGCAATTGTGTTAACGACGTTGTCGCCGAACTTATCTTTCTCCGTGTCCCAGTCAAGGCCGGGCGCGAGCTTGTAGGGCGCGTACTGCACAAAGCACGACAGGATGTGCTTTCCTGGCGGCGCCAACGATGTGTCGGTCAGGGTCGGAATGACCATGTCGATGTATGGGCGCGAGGACCAGTGTCCATACTTCGCCTCATCGTAAGCCTTCTCCATGTATTCAACACTGGGGGAAATCGACATCGCGCCGCGCAGGTGAGCTCCGACTCCGGGCAGGCATTTGAACTCGGGAAGGCGGTCGAGCGCCATATTTACTTTGCCGGATGAGCCGCGAAACTTGTAGCGCCTCACGCCTTCCATGAATTCGTCGGGCAGGTGGCCGGGCTCGATCATCTTCGTAAACGTAAGGCGCGGATCGACGCTGGAGGAGATTACGTCCGCGTGAATTTCATCTCCGTTGGCCAGTGCGACTCCATAGGCGCGGCCGTTCTTGACGAGAATCTGCGCGATGGCCGCCTCGGTGCGAATCTCGACTCCCGCTTCGCGCGCCGCATCGGCGATCGCATTCGAAATAGCGCCGGTGCCGCCGCGGGCAAATCCCCAGGCGCGGAACGCGCCATCAATTTCGCCCATATAGTGATGGAGCAGCACGTATGCGGTGCCGGGCGAGCGCACGCCGAGGAAGGTGCCGATAATGCCGGACGCCGACATAGTCGCCTTGAGCACGTCGGTCTCGAACCACTGGTCGAGGAAGTCGACGGCGCTCATGGTCATCAACTGAATCTGGTTGTAGCGGTCTTCGTACGGAAGTTTCTGGAAACGGCGAAGGAGGAAAAGAAGGTCCTTCAACCCCTTCGGCGCCAGCGACGTCGGATCGGGGGGAGTCATTCCGAGGATCGGCTTGACGAAACGGCCCATCTCGACCATCGCCTTGCCGTATTCGTCGTAGGCCTCCGCGTCCACCCGCGAATGGCGCGCGATCTCGCGCCGGGTTCGGGCATGGTCGTTGACCCTCCAGAGATAATCGCCGCTCGGCATCGGAGTGAATGTGCCATCGAGCGGAAGGATCTCCAGGCCGTGCCGGGGCAGGTCGAGCTCGCGGATGATCTCCGGCCGGAGAAGCGAGACGACGTAGGAACAGACCGAAAACGTGAAACCGGGAAAGACTTCCTCGGTCACCGCCGCTCCCCCGACGACGTGGCGGCGCTCCAGGACGACGACGCGCTTGCCCGCGCGGGCGAGATAGGCCGCCGTCACGAGCCCGTTGTGCCCGCCGCCGATCACGATCGCGTCGTATGCCGTGCTCATTTGCCGTTCTGTTTCTCGTTTCGACCGCTTGCTGAAACCGCGGAAGCATACTTATAATCGCTGCCCGCGACAACCCGGCAGAGAAGCCGAGAGAGCCCGACGAAAGGATGCCGTGCCGATCGGAACCTCGCTCCACGAGAAGACCTTCGCGCTCTGCGAGAGCCTGAACTACCGCGAGTGGTCCGGGTACTACGCCGTCAGCGCCTACGAAGCTCACCACGAGCACGAATACAACGCGATTCGAAACGCCGCGGCGTTGATCGACGTCTCGCCGCTCTACAAGTACCGGCTCACCGGGCGGGACTCCACACGGCTCGTGGATCGGCTGATCACGCGCGACATGCGCAAGGTCGGGGTCGGGCAGGTCCTCTACACGCCCTGGTGCGACGAACGGGGCAAGGTGATCGACGACGGGACGGTGACCCGCCTGGGGGAAAACGCCTACCGGTGGACGGCGGCCGATCCCAGCCTGCGATGGTTCCGCCAGAACGCGGCGGGGATGGACGTCGAGATCGAGGACATCTCCGAGTCGGTTGCCGCCCTCGCCGTCCAGGGGCCGACCTCGGGCAAGCTCCTCGCGAGCGCCGCGCAGGCCGACATCGCCGGACTGAAGTATTTCCGCGTCACGAGCGGCTCGATTGTGGGCGTCCCCGTCGACATCTCGCGAACCGGGTACACGGGCGATCTCGGCTACGAGATCTGGATGCCGTGGGAGAGCGCCCCGACGGTCTGGGACGCTCTGGTCGCGGCGGGCCGGGCCTTCGACGTCCGCCCCACCGGAATGCTCGCCCTCGATG
>JBOGJO010000372.1:0-15104 GCA_050747885.1 Thermoanaerobaculia bacterium | reverse complement strand
TCGCTGCCCAGGAGGCGGGAATCGAGAAGCTCCTCGCCGGCGGGGAGGGGCTGCTCGGCGATCTCACCGAGATCGCCCGATCGCTCAAGAACATTCTTGCGCGCACGGAGAAGGGAAAAGGTCTGGTCGGTGAGCTCACGAGCGACTCCGAGCGCGGGAGGCAGATCGGCACCAACCTCAATCAGACCCTCAAACAGCTCTCGGCCGCCCTCGAAAAGATCAATTCGGGAAAGAGCCTGGCCGGAAAGCTCCTTGCCGACGAGAAGTACGGCCGGGAAACCGGACAGTCGCTTTCGGCGGCCATCACGTCGGCCTCCCACCTCTTCGGGCGGCTGTCGGCCGCCATGGACAAGCGCGACGGGGCGCTCCCGGCTCTGATCGCCGACCCGGAAGGAAAGAAGAAAGTTTACGCGTTGATCGACAACCTCTCCCAGGCCGGCGTCTCGCTGGCCCGCGTGTCGTCGGACCTCGACAAGGGCAAAGGCCTTCTGCCCGTCCTCCTGCACGACGAGTCGTTCTCGCGGGATTTCCGCCAGCACCTCGCGAATCTCGCCGCCCACCTCGACGCGGTTTCGGCGAAACTCGACAGCCGGGACGGAACCCTCGGAAAATTCATCAGCGACCCCTCTCTGTACGACGCCGCCAATGACATCGTCGTCGGAGTCAACGATTCGAAGCTCCTCCGATGGCTGATCCGCGACCGCCAGAAGCGCGGGATCAAGGAGCGCTACGAGAAGGCTCGCCCGAAACCTTCCGGACAGGCGGACACCGAGCCGAAATGAACGTTCTGATCACGGGAGGGGCCGGATTCATCGGATCTCACCTCGCGGACCGCCGGCTGGCGCGAGGCGATTCCGTGACGGTCCTCGACGACTTCAACGACTACTACGACCCCCGGCGCAAGCGAAGCAATGTCGCCGAGAACCTCGATCATCCCCGTTACCGCCTCGTCGAGGGGGATATCCGCGACCGGGCGGCCGTGTTCTCTCTTTTCGAATCGGGAGCGTTCGATGCGGTCGTGCACCTCGCGGCGCGCGCGGGCGTCCGGCCTTCGCTGAAGGATCCCGTGCTCTACGAGGAAGTCAACTGCGTCGCGAGCCTTCATCTGCTGGAAGCCGCGGTCCGCTTCGGAAAGCCGAAATTCGTCTTCGCTTCTTCCTCGTCCGTCTACGGGATCAACTCCAAGCTGCCGTTCTCGGAGGAAGATCCGATCGAACGGCCCGTCTCCCCCTACGCGACGACGAAACGCGGGGGCGAGCTCCTCGTGTTCAACTACCACCACCTTTACGGGCTCCCCGCGTTCTGTCTGCGGTTCTTCACCGTCTATGGCCCGCGACAGCGCCCGGAGATGGCGATCGCGCGTTTCACGGAAGCCATCGAGGCGGGAGAGGAGATCCCGTTCTACGGCGACGGCGGCTCCCGCCGCGATTACACGTTCATCGACGACATCCTCGACGGCATCGAGGCGTCCATCGACCGGTGCCGCGGATTCGAGATCGTCAACCTGGGAGGCGCGCATCCCGTCACCCTCTCGGACCTGGTCGCGCGCCTCGAAACGGCCACCGGAAAACCCGCGCGCCTCTCACGGCTGCCGGAACAGCCCGGCGACGTCCCGGTCACGTTCGCCGACGTGAGCAAGGCGCGCCGCCTGCTCGGATTCGAGGCGAAGGTCGCCCTGGACGAAGGCCTTCGGCGCTACGTGGAATGGCGCCGAATGTCGCCGGCGGACTCGAAGTGAGCCGCAGAGTCGTTCCCGCGCAAGCCTGCCCCGGCGGAGCGATCCCCGCGTCCGCGGGGGTGACCGCGCGTTTCGGTTGCTCCGGGAGTCGAGCATGAACATCTGCATGGTGGGCACCGGGTACGTGGGGCTCGTGACGGGAACGTGCCTGGCGGACTTCGGCATGAACGTCGTTTGTGTCGACATCGACGAGGCGAAGATTCGCTCCCTGCAGGCCGGGAGGATCCCCATCTACGAGCCCGGCCTGGAAGAGCTGGTCGCGAAAAACGAGCGCGCCGGGCGACTGCGATTCTCGACCGACCTCAAATCGGCCGTCGAGAGCTCGCTTGCGATCTTCATCGCCGTCGGCACGCCCCCCCTTCCCGACGGGTCGGCGGACTTGAGCTACGTCCGCCGGGTGGCCGAGTCGATCGCCGACCATGCAAACGGGTACAAGGTGGTCGTGACGAAGTCCACGGTTCCCACGGGCACGGGCAAGATGATCGAGGACATCCTGAAGGGTCGCAACGGCGCCCACGAGTTCTCCGTCGTGTCGAACCCCGAGTTCCTGCGCGAAGGCTCCGCGGTTTCGGATTTTCTGCGCCCGGATCGCGTCGTCATCGGCGCGAGGGACGAGAGGGCCGTCGCCGTGATGCGGGAGGTCTACTCCCCTCTTTATCTCATCGAAACGCCTTTCATCGTCACCGACGTCGAGTCGGCGGAGATGATCAAGTACGCCTCCAACGGCTTTCTCGCCGTCAAGATCTCGTTCATCAACGAGATCGCCAGGATTTGCGAGCTCGTCGGCGCGGACGTTCATGCGGTCGCGAAGGGAATGGGCCTCGACCGGCGGATCGGACCGAAGTTCCTCCACCCGGGGCCGGGCTTCGGAGGCTCGTGCTTTCCGAAGGACACCCAGGCGGTTGCCGACCTCGCGAAGAAGCACGGATATCGGTTCGAGATCATCGAGGCGGCGATCGCGGCCAACGACGCGACGAAGGCCCGCATGATCGACAAGATCGAGAAGGCGGCGAACGGGGTCGGCGGAAAAACGATCGGAATCCTCGGGATCTCGTTCAAGCCGGAAACCGACGACATCCGCGAATCGGCGGCGCTCACGATCATTGCCGACCTTCGGAAGCGCGGCGCGGCCGTGAGGGCCTTCGACCCCGCGGCGATCGAGAATGCGAAGAAGGTCCTGGGCCACATCGAATACGCCGAGGACGCGTATGATTGCGCCCGGGGTTGCGATGCGCTCGTGATCGCGACGGAATGGAACGAGTTTCGGGCGCTGAATTTCGGCGCTCTGGCCGCAGCGATGAAGGCGAAGATCCTCGTGGACCTTCGCAACGTCTACGACCCGAGCGAAATCCGGGCTCTCGGTTGGACCTATGAGGGGGTGGGACGTGGGTAAACTTCGAGTTCTGGCGGCCTCCGCCGCGCTTTCAGCGGCAGCCCTTCCGCTTTCGGCGGCAGGGTTTCGCGTGCCGATCGAACAATTCACGCTCGGCAACGGCCTTCGCGTGGCGCTTTCGCCCGACCACGCGAGCCCTGTCATTGCCGTGGCGGTGTACTACCACGTCGGCTCCCGAGACGAAGAGAAGGGACGAAGCGGCTTCGCGCACCTTTTCGAGCACATGATGTTCCAGGGCTCCGCTCACGTGAAAAAGGGAGAGATCTATTCCCTGGTGGAAAACAACGGCGGGATCCTGAACGGCTCGACCCACCCCGAATACACGGACTACTTCGAAATGATGCCTTCCGACCGGCTGGAGCTCGCCCTCTGGCTCGAAGCGGACCGGATGCGCTCGCTCGCGGTCAACGCGGAGAATCTGAAAAACCAGCAGGAAGTCGTGAAGGAGGAAAAGCGTCTTCGCGTCGACAACCAGCCCTACGTGCCCTCGTTTCTCGAGATGGACGAGATGTTGTTTCGCAACTGGGCCAACGCCCATTCCGTCATCGGGTCGATGGAAGACCTCGACGCCGCGAACCTCGAGGACGTGAAGGCCTTCTTCCGCACCCATTACGCGCCGAACAACGCCGTCCTGGTGATCGCCGGAGATTTCGACCCGAAAGAAGCGCGCGGATGGGTCGAGAAACATTTCGCCTCGATCCCCGGCCAGAAGGCGCCCGACCGACCTTCGCTCGCCGAGCCCGACGCGGTGGCCCGAACGGAGAAAACGACGGTGGACAAGCTCGCAAAAGTGCCGGCCGTGTTGATCGGCTGGAAAGTCCCCGGCAAGCTCGACCGCTCCTCGGCGGCGATCGACCTCCTCTCCGATCTTCTCGGCGACGGCGAGGCGTCGCTGCTCTACCAGTCGCTTGTGAAGCAGCAGCAGATCGCCGTTTCCGCAAGGGCCGGTTACGACGAAAGCGCCGGCCCGTCCACGTTCACCGTGTTGGTTGTCGAGAGGCCGGGAGCCGATGCGAAAAAGTCGGTTGCGGCCGTGGAGGCGCTCGTTCGCCGGATTCAGGACAAGGGAGCGACGGACGAGGAGCTGGCCCGGGCGAGGGCGCTCTACAAATCGGAACGGTTCAGCACGGGATTTCAGAGCCTGCAGACGCCGCTCGGACGCGCGGAAGCGATCGGATGGGCGGCCCTGTTCGACCCGGACGGCGCCGAAGGGGTCAACAGCGAGGTCGCCCGCTACGACGCCGTCACGGCCGCCGATCTCCGGGACGCCGCGCGAAAATACCTGATTCCGGAACGCCGCTCGGTCATCGAGATCGAGCCGCCGGCAAAAGCGCCGGCTTCGGGAGGTGGAAGATGAAAACCTGCACCGCAGTCCTTTTCTGCCTGGCGGCCTCGACGCCGGCATTTGCCGCGACGGATCCGGACGCGACGCCGCCCCCGGCCTCCGCGCCCCGGAAACTGGAGCTCCCGAAGATCGAGAAGTCCCGGCTCCCGAACGGCCTCTCGCTCGAGGTCGTCGAAGATCATCGAATCCCGCTCGTGACCGCCCGGCTCGGACTGCCGGCCGGCTCGGTGTTCGACGCGGCCGGCGAGGAAGGCACCGCCGACGCGGTGGCGGCGTCGCTCACGGACGGAATTCCGGGAATGTCCTCCGCGCAGATCGCCGAAAAGGTGGCTCTTCTGGGCGCCTCATTGGAGGCGTCCGCGAGCCCGGACGCCGCGACGGTCTCGGGTTCCACGTTGTCGGAAAACTTCGAGGGCTTCTTCCGGCTGTTCGCTCGCGTCGTCACCGAGCCTTCGTTCCCCGAAAGCGAGATCGAGATCTATCGCGCCAACGAGATTCAGAAGCTCGTCCTTGCGCACACGCAGCCGGCTTTTCTCGCCCAGGAGCGACTCTCGGCGATTCTCTTCGGGGCGCACCCGTACGCCCGAGTGGCCGCGACGGAGGCATCCTTGAAGTCGTTGACCCGCGACCGGCTCGAAAAGTTCTACCGCGCCTACTACCGGCCGGACCGCGCGGTCCTCGTTCTTTACGGCGACGTGACACCGGCGGCGGCGCGCGCTCTCGCCGAGAAGGCGTTCTCCGCATGGACCGGTCAGTCGCCCGCGAACCCGGAGTTCCCGCCGCCCCCTTCCCGCGCCGGGAGGACGGTCGCGCTCGTCGACAGGCCCGGCAGCGTTCAGGCGCGCATCGCCATCGGCTCGATCGCGCCGACCGAGAAAAGCCCGTCCTACTTTCCCCTCCAGGTTGCCAACAACATCTTCGGCGGGGGAAGCGCCTCGCGCCTTTTCCAGGACATCCGAGAGAAGAAAGGCTACACGTACGATCCGGACTCCTCGTTCTCGACGCGGGAGCAATACGGCACCTTCGTGGCGGACTGCACGGCGCGAAACGACGCGGCGATTCCCGCGGTGGGAGTTTTCTTCGATCTCTTCGATTCGCTGGTCAGGAATCCGCCGACGGCCGAAGAGCTCGATCACTCGAAGGCGTTCTTGAACGGGATCTTCGCGCTTCGGCTCGCGACCCAGTCCGGGGTTGCAAACCAACTTCTGCGAATCGCGCTGTTTCGCCTCCCCTCCGACTGGCTCGAGACGTACCGGGCCAGTACTTCCGCGGTCACGCCGGCTCAAGCGGCCTCCGCCGCCCGGAGCTACATCGACGCGGCGAATCCCGCGCTCGTCGTGGTCGGCGACGCAAAGCTGCTGGCCGAAGGGCTCGCGAAATACGGACCGGTCGCGATCTACGACAGCGAGGGGAACAGGCTTGCGCCGCCGAGAAATAGGGCCGCCAAGCCTTGAGGCGACAGAAAACAAGCCTTGAGGCGACAGAAAACAAGCCGCGAGGCGACGGAAAATAAGCCGCGAGGCGACAGGAAATAAGCCGCAAGGCGTCAAAGAGACGTCGCGAGAAAGGGTCAGGCCGATGCGGGTACTCGTCACCGGTGGAGCCGGTTTTCTCGGAAGCCATCTCTGCGACCGCCTCCTGCGGGAGGGCCACGACGTCGTGGCCATGGACAATCTGATCACGGGCAACACGAGGAACATCTCGCACCTGGCGGGCAACGCGAAGTTCAAATTCATCCACCACGACGTCACGGAGTACGTCTACATCGACGGAACCCTCGACGCGATCCTGCATTTCGCCTCCCCGGCCTCGCCGATCGATTACCTGGAGCTTCCGATTCAAACGATGAAAGTCGGCGCGCTCGGGACCCACAAGGTCCTCGGCGTCGCCAAGGAAAAGAAGGCGAGAATCCTGCTGGCGTCGACTTCGGAAGTCTACGGCGACCCGCTCGTCCACCCGCAGCCGGAAACGTACTGGGGCAACGTGAACCCCATCGGCCCGCGAGGCGTCTACGACGAGGCGAAGCGGTTCGCGGAGGCCCTCACGATGGCGTACCGGCGAAGCCACGGCGTCGACACCCGGATCGTGCGGATCTTCAACACCTACGGTCCCCGGATGCGGCCCAACGACGGACGCGTCGTGCCCGCGCTGATCGGCCAGGCGATTTCCGGAAAGCCCATGACCGTCTTCGGCGACGGCTCGCAGACGCGATCGTTCTGTTATGTGGACGACCTGATCGACGGGATCTATCGGCTGCTTCTCTCCGACGAGGCCGATCCGACGAACGTCGGCAATCCCGCCGAGATGACCGTGCTGCAGTTCGCGAAGGTGATCCAGAAACTGACCGAAACAAAATCGGAAATCGTTTTTCAGCCTCTGCCGACCGACGACCCGAAAGTCCGCCAGCCCGACATCTCGAAGGCGAGACGCGTCCTCGGCTGGGAGCCGAGGGTCCCTCTCGAGGAAGGCCTCGTCCAGACGATCGAATATTTCCGGGAGCTCGCGAAGGGCTGATAAGCTCCTCTCCAAAGAAACCCATTCAACGCAAGAAAGAGAGTGAAAGGCATGATTTCGCCTGCTCATCGATACCGCGCGCCCCTGGCCCTGATCCTGGCGGCCGGCTCCCTGTCGGCCAGACTTGCCTTCGCGCTGCACATCGTTCCGGACCACCCCGGCGACTCTCACTTCACGGCCGGCCCGTGCCCGGACATCGTTCCCCGAGACGGCGCGGCCTGCCCGAACGCAACCACGACGTGTCCGGCCTTTTACGACCCTTCGCTCCTTCCCCCCGGGTACAACTCCGTTTCGTACTGCGCGGAAGTCCCCGCCGGGGTCGGATTCCAGAGCCCCGGCTTGACGATGCTGACGATGCCCATGACTCTGCAGGAACAACAAGCGTTCCTTCGGGCCGGCAAAAAAGTCGAGTCTTACGTCAAAGACGACGTGACCGTCGTGATGGAGCCCTACAAGGTCGCTTACCTCGACAGCGATGGCAACAACTACATCTTCTTTGCAGGCAACGAGTACTGGAATCCCGTCTGCGGCGCCGACGCTTCCCTGCCTCCCTTCAACACGCAGACCCCCGCGATCACGACGGACGGAAATGGCATGTACATCTACCAGAACCTTCCCGAGACCTACACTCTGGTCCTCGACGCGTTGAAGGCCAAGAATGCCCGGAACAAATCACCGCTGAAGCTGGTCGATTCCCTGCCCACGCAGCAGCAAATCGAGGTGGAGTGGCCCGCGACTTTCTTCGCCTGGCAGCAGAGCACGAATTTCGACGGCGACAACGTTTCGAATTTTCTGGTCGGACCTTCCGGCGACTACCCGATCACCCCGGGCGCGAAGCCCTTCACGCTCTGCGGGTCACCGTCCACGATGAAGATGCTGGGGCTGGCGCCCCTGTTTTCCGCCAACGGGCACACGATCGACGACATCAACTCTCCCCGCGAGAACATGAACGTCACTCTGGCGGGGACCGATGGAGCCGTCGTGATTCCGGACATCGTCCGCTTTCCGCCCGTCAATTCGAACCTGAGCTGGCTCTATGATTCGACCGACAAAAGGGTCGAGCAGACGCAGTTGCCGAAGGCGTTCTTCGAAAAGACGTACGACTTCTACCTGGCCAATCAATCCTGCGACGACCCGACGCAGTGCCGTTTCCCGGCCGGAATGGACCCCGGGGAAGATCTGATCGGGGTGTTCAACCATGAGATCAATCACGTCCTGGGCGTCATGCAGTCCCAGTACTACAAAGGGCAGGCGCTTGGGACCTCCCTGACGTACGCGTACGGAACGGCTCTCTATCTCCTCGATCTGTACGACCTGGATTCCGACTTCGTCGTCAGCGGATACGGCCACCCCGGAATTCACTCCTACGGCGATTTCACGTTTGCGCCCCGAAACAACGACACCTACGAACCCACGACGGTTTCCTATGGAAACACTCTCGGGGATCTGACGCCGTGGGTTCAGTTCGGATCTCGGGATCACGTCATGGTGTACGACGTGATCGCCAGCGCGGCGAAGTATTTTCCACTCATGAATTACAGCTTTTCAAACCCCGATGGCGACATTCAACAGCAGTACGGGAGTCTCTACACTCCGAATGCCGGAAGGATCATCTTCATCGACCCCGAGTTGGTGAACCTCCCGTCGCTCCATGTCGTTCACATGAACGTCCAGGCGAGCGGCCTGAAATCGACGATCAACGCAGATACGATTCGGGAGTACTCGGAGCTGGGAACACAGGGGTGGGGCATCAAGTCTTCGACGCTGAGAAAGTCGGCCTACGGCACGAGATCGCCGCTCGCGAAGTGGTATCAGACCTGCTTCGATTCCAACGGGAATTTCACGACCGCGAAGAATGCCAGGTGTAAATTCAGTGTCCTGCCGGGCGACCTGAAGGGACTCAAATAGAAAGCGGAACCCGCCAGCCCGACATCTCGAAGGCGAGACGCGTCCTCGGCTGGGAGCCGAGGGTCCCTCTCGAGGAAGGCCTCGTCCAGACGATCGAGTATTTCCGGGAGCTCGCGAAATAGAAAGTCGCCCGACTGTCTCTTCAGTGTACGATAAATGCAGAGGTGACACCATGAGGATACGGTTTTCGGCCGCGGCGATTGCCGCGGGTTTCGCCTTTTTTTCAGCCCCGCGGGCGAGCCGGGCGGGGGGCACCAGGGCTGGAAGCGACCCGGTGGTCCAGAAGGCCCCGTGCGACGCGAAATGCCGGCAGGACTATCAGGGGAACTCCGCGGCGATCAACGCGTGTATTCGGAATTGCGGCGTCGGCGGCGCGGCGAGCGCGCAGACAAATGCCCAGACGTCCCATTCCAACTCGTACCGCGAAACAGGCTCGTTGCCCTCCGGCTCCCGGCCCGCAGAGGCGTCGTCGGTCAAGTCGAGCAAGAGCAACTCGTCGGACCGCGTCGCCGGCACCCCCAGCTCGGGCGCTCAGCCTGCGGCAGCAACCAATTTAAACCTGAGCCGGAGCAACAGCTATCGGGAAGCGGCGTCGTCCGATTCCGGCTCGCAGCCGGTGAAGTCAACGACGGTCAAATCCAGCAAGAGCAACTCGTCGGACCGCGTCGCCAGCACTCCGAGTTCGGGCGCTCAGCCCGCAGAAGCGATCAATCTCAATTCGAGCAAGAGTAACGCCAACCGCAAGAAGGCTCCCCCGAAACCCGGGGCAAAGAAGAGTCCCTCGCCAGGCGCGAGCGACGACAGTCAAAAAAAGAAAGAGTAACGTTTCGGAACGAGCGGCCGGTCGCGAGGTCTCAGGCCCGCTCCACCCGAGTTCCCGAGATCCTGTCCGCAAGACCGAGTCCCTGGCGGTTGAAGGCCGCGGGGAGGAACAGCAGGCCGGCCGTCGCGACATAGAGAAGCAGGCCGACCAGCCTCGCCAGCACGGCGCCGCTCTTGGGAGTGACGCCGTCCTCGGAAACGACCGCCAGGCGAAACATTCGCTGGCCGAAGGTGGCGCCGCGGCCCGCCAGCGTCGCCAGGAAGTAAACGCAAACCCCTGCGACCGCAACGCTTCCACAGAAGATCAAGAGGACCCAGAAGACGAGCCCGCTCCCGCCCGCTCGCTCCTGGAGGCTCGCGTGCGTCACGATCGCGAGAAGGGCGGGCGCAAAACAAATGGCCGCGATCATGGAGACCACGACGAGATCCACGACGCCGGAAAGCAGCCTCGCCAGCGCACCCGGACGGGACGTGGCGACCGCCGTGACGCGGGACGGCGCGGCGGGCTCCTGCAACTCGGGCCGGATGACGACTTCGTCGGGAGAACGTTCCCTCCTCTGCGGGCGCAGCGGCGGATCCGGCGGGGCGGGGGGGATGGGATGCTCGAGGAGCTGAGGTTCCGGCCGGATGAATTGAGTTGCGCTCTGGCTCGGACGAGCCGCAGCGCTGATGTTGATCATCGCCGTCTTCGCCTCGATCTCGGCGGGAGGAGTCGCGACGAACCCGAGCTTCACGCTTCCGAGAGCAACCGTGTCGCCGTCCTTCAGGGACGTCTCCTGGCTCACGCGCCGCCCGTTGACGAAGAGTCCGTTGGAAGAGCCGAGATCGCGAATGCGGGCTTCGTCGTCGTGGATGGTCAGGAGGGCATGGGATCTCGAAACCGATTCTTCGTCGATCCGAACGCCGCATCCGCGGCTGCGGCCGAGAACGGTGTCCCCCTCGGACAGAGGGATTTCGCGCTCACGATGGCGAAGCAGAAATGTCCAGTCGGGCATCTGGTTGATTTTAACGTGATTTGAGGCCTTCCTCGACACGAGAAGACTCGGGGCAACCTCATCGGCGGCCCCGGCGGCCGATCGGTCAGGGAGGTCTCTGCGGCTAACCCGGCGCCCGGGTCCCCGAACGGCCCGGAAGCTCGAGTCCCGCGACGAGCCCGCCGAGGTAACGGCCCGTCACGCTCCGCGGAGACTTCGGCAGCTCCGAGGGCGGCCCTTCCGCGACGATCTCTCCCCCGCGATCTCCGCCGCCCGGGCCCAGATCGATCACCCAGTCGCACGCCGCGATGAAATCCAGGTGGTGCTCGATGGCAACGACCGAGTGTCCGCGGGAGATCAGCCGGCGCAGGGTGCGCAGCAGCACTTCGACGTCGCTCGAATGCAGGCCGGTCGTCGGCTCGTCGAAGAGAAAGAGGCTGCCCCGCGGCGAGGTCTTCTCTTCCAGGAACGAAGCGAGCTTCAGGCGCTGCGCCTCGCCTCCCGAGAGGGTCGCCGTCGGCTGACCGAGCGGAAGATACGAAAGCCCCACCTCCGCGAGCGGCGAGAGTCTCCGCACGATCCTGGGAACGTCCGCGAAGAACCCGAGCGCCTCCGCGACCGTCATCTGAAGGATGTCGTCCACGTTCTTTCCGCGGTACCGGATTCCCAGGACCTTCGGGCTGAATCGCCGGCCGTCGCACCGATCGCACGTCACGACGACGTCGGCCAAAAACTGCATGTCGATGGTGAGCACGCCCGTCCCCTGGCACGCCTCGCAACGGCCTCCGGACGTGTTGAATGAGAAATCGCGCGCCGTAATGCGAAAGGCCTTCGCCCTCGCGGTCTTCGCCAGCAGCGCCCTCACTTCTTCGTACGCCTTCGTGTACGTGACGGGGTTCGAGCGCGCCGAGCGCCCGAGAGGGCTCTGGTCCACGAAGAGGAGATCCCCCACGTTTTCGAGGCCCCGGATCTCCTCCACTTTTCCCACGTCCACGCTCGCCACGCCCTTGACCCGTCTCTGATGAACGTTGAAGAAGCAGTCCCGCAGGAGGGTCGACTTGCCCGACCCCGAAACCCCCGTGACGCAAACGAGGCGGCCGAGCGGAATTCGGGCCGTCACGTTTCGCAGGTTGTGCTCCTGAGCGTTGACGATCGAGACCGCGGCCTCGGTCCCCCGGCGAAACGACACGACCTGGCCGCCGCCGGGCGGTCCCGACCGGCGGCGAAGGGCGAGCGCCGTCCGGTTGTTCGGGATCCTTCGAATGCCCGCCGGAGTTCCGGAGAAGAGAAGCTCGCCCCCGCGCGCGCCCGCCGCGGGGCCGAGGTCGATCACGCGGTCGGCGGCGGCGATCACGTCGGGATCGTGCTCCACGACGACGACCGTGTTGCCGCGCTCCGCGAGCTTGCGGAGGATCGCCAGGAGGAGCCCCGTGTCCCGAGCGTGAAGCCCGATCGTCGGCTCGTCCAGGACGTACAGGGTGCTCGTCAACGCTCCGCCAAGGGCGCAGGCCAGCCCGATCCTTTGCGCTTCTCCGCCGGATAGCGTGCGGGCGGCGCGCGACAGCGTCAGGTAATCGAGCCCGACGTCGTTCAAGTACCGCAGCCGGGACCGAATTTCCGCGAGAATCGACGAGAGGCGCTCTTGCTCGCCAGACGCCAGCTCGATGCGGTCGAACCACGCGCCCAGCTCCCCGACCGGCATCTCGCTCAATGCGGAGATCGTCTTTCCTCGAAAGAGAACGTTGCGCGCGTCGGGGGCGAGCCGGCCTCCGCCGCAGGCGGAGCAACGCGTGTACGCGCGGTAGCGGGAGAGCAGGACGCGCACGTGTACCTTGTAGCGCTTCGTCTCGAGCCATTCGAAAAAGCCGGCGATTCCGTAGAAGTCCTTCGTCCCCCGGTCGACGACCGCCCGCTCGGCGGCGGTCAGTCGGGAATACGGCACGCCTTTTCGGACGCCCGCCTTCCGGCACGCGCGGAAGAGATCGTCGTAGGCCGATTCGTAGGCGGGCGTGTTCCAGGGGGCGATCGGGCGCTCCTCGAGCGTCAGGTCGCGGTTCGGGATCACCTTTTCCCAGTCGATGCCGATGACGCGACCGAAGCCCTGGCACGCCGCGCATGCGCCGAGCGGGGAGTTGAAAGCAAACGTCGCCGGTGTCGGCTCGCGGAATTCCCGGCCGCAATGCGGACAGAACAAACCGCGCCGGAAAATCTTCGCCTCGACGCCAGGATCCGACTCGACGAGCGCCCGCAGCTCTCCGGACAGGCGAAACGCCGCGGCGACCGCGGTTTCCATCTCCGCCCGCGACTCCGGGGAAACGGAGAATCGCCCGACGACGATGGGGAGAAGGCCGTCCGCGCCGAGAAGGGCCGCAACCGCCTTCGGGTCTGAAGGGATCTCGACGGGGGCATTTTCGGAATCGAGCGCGCGGAAAAAGCCCGCCCGGGCGAGCTCGGCGAGATACCCCGCGCGGCCGGCCTCGCTCCCTTCGGGAAGCGAGACGGGGGCAACGAGCGTCACGCGAGCTCGCGCGGAAAGCTTCGACAGCGAGGTGAGGGCAAAATCGACGCCGCCCTTGCGGGCCGTCGTCCCGTCGTCCGGGCAGACCGTTTCGCCGCCGTGGGCAAACAGCAACCGCATCGAATCGGCAATCTCGGTCTGGGTCCCCACGGTCGAGCGCGCGTTCGTGACGCCGTTCTTCTGCTCGAGCGCGATCGCGGGCGGGACGGGCTCGATCGAATCGACGTCGGGCCGGTCGAGCCGTTCCAGAAACTGGCGCGCGTACGTCGACATCGATTCCGCGTACCGGCGCTGCCCTTCGGCGTACAGCGTGTCGAACGCGAGGGACGATTTGCCGGAGCCCGAGACGCCGGTGATGACCGTGAGCTTCCCCTGCGGGATCTCGAGCGAGATGTTCTTCAGGTTGTGGGTCCGGGCCCCTACGATCCGGATGGCGTTGGAACGTTTTTTCCGCGGTCGGCCCATGTGACTCCCGGCCCGGCGAGGGCCAAACGCTGATTGTGGCTCCTTCACACGGGCCGGTCAACCTGCCGTGGCACAGTCATTCCCGCGAACGCGGGAATCGCCAGGTCGGATATCCCCATTTCGCGCCTCGCGCGATGAGATTTCATTTCATCGCGAAGCGTGCTTTCGGGCGATAACCACGACGTTGAATGGAGGCTCGCCACGTGCAATCACTTGCTTTTCCTCCTCGATCAGGAAGCCGACAACCTCCGCCGCGTCGGCAGGACTCCCGGCGGTCAGGTCGAGATGTGGAAAAATGACGGACAGAAAGTTGCCACCGTAACCGCGCTCTTCTAACACTTCGAAGCCTTGGCGGACCTCACGAAGGATCTCAGATGACCGAATCGCCTCCGATGGGTCGCGCCAATCGACCGGCAGTTGAAGATGCCGCCGCCTCCGCACCCAGCCTGGCAATGAACGAAAGACAGCGTCGGCTCGTGCCAGGAGTGGTTGTCGCCAATCACTTCGCGATGGACCCACGTACTCGTCCAGGTAAAGAATTCCACCCGGCTCAAGGGCCCGGTGAACCTGGTCGAGGCATCCTTCGAGTCGCTCGCAGTGATGGAGCGCTTGATGAAAGAACGCGATATCCACCGACTCGTTTGACAGGTGCAAATCGTTGAAATCCATAACCCCGTAACTGATACCGTTGATTTCGGAGTTCGCGGCACTTTCCTGCGCGGCGCGAAGTGCCGTCGCTGAAATATCCGTTCCCAGGATCGATTTACAGATTTCCTTCCTTCGGACATCGCGCTCCAACGCACCGTTCCCGGAACCGAAGCTGATGCCCCGCTCGAATGACGTCTCGGCATACGCTCCTCGAAACCATTCCATCGGCCACTGGTCCGGGTCCCCGGTCAGAGAAGCATTGATATATCTACGCACGAATGGGTTGTGCATCCACGTCTCGACATCGCGCTTCCGATGAACACGATCCCAGTACAGGCGGGCTAGAAACCTTCGTAGCTGCACGGTATTCGCCTCCGGAAGGTTGCGCTTTTGTACCGTATCCCGCGCCGGGTCCTCCGACGCAGTTTCGACGGAAGAACCGTCGCACAGAAAGGAATGCGGCGCTGGAGCGAATTCGCCCTACTCGTCCTCGTCTTTCTTTTCCTTCTCCTTGCCGAACTCCGGCAGAACTTCCTTGACGGGAGTGATGACGGAGAACCCTTTCGCTTCCATGGCCTTGTTGAACGCCGGGACGCTCTCGTCGTACAGGGCCCGATATCGCTTCTTCACTTCGTCAAGCCGGCCGTCGAGCAGCGCGAACACGTCTTTCTCCGGCTGCGTGGGAGCGAGGTCGGCGTTGCCGGAGACATCGGCGGAGCCGGTCGCGGCTTCCGCGTTCAGCCAGACGAACTTCAGATAGAGCCCGAGCGGCCCGCGGA
>JBOGJO010000371.1:0-1148 GCA_050747885.1 Thermoanaerobaculia bacterium | reverse complement strand
GTTCTGCTTGGCGCGATAGAGAGCCCGGTCGGCGCTCTCGATCCAGTTCGGGAGATCCGAGACGCCGTGCTCCGGGAAGCCGGAGTGAACCCCGAGACTCGCGGAGACGGGGATCTGCCTGCCGTCGGCGAGCTCGATAGGCCGCTCGCGGAGCGCGTCGGCGATCCGCTCCGCAACATAGGCCGCCTCGTCTTCACAGCAATTCGAAAAGACCAGCAGGAACTCCTCGCCGCCGTAGCGCCCCAGGGCATCGGACGGGCGAACCGAGGCGCGGATCCGGCGCGCGGTCTCCCGCAGCACTTCGTCCCCGGCGGGATGTCCGTGGCTGTCGTTGACCCGCTTGAAGTGGTCGAGATCGAGCATCGCCAGCCCCACCGGCGTGCTGTCGCGACGACCCCGCTCGAGCTCGCGCGCCAGAACGTCGTCGATCGCGCCGCGATTCCAGGTCCGAGTCAAGGTGTCGACGAGCGCCGTGCGGCGCGGCGTTTCGACCTCGCTCGCCAGATCCTGCTGGCTCGCCGATAGCGCCTGCGCCTGGAGCTCGCTCTCGACCCAGGCTCCGAGATCGCGGAGAATCTCGAGATCGGCGGGAGAGAAGCTGCGCGCCCGGCGATCGATGACGCACAGCGAGCCGATGCGTTTGCCGTCGGGGGACCGCAGGGGTTGACCGGCATAGGCGCGAACGAAGGGTTCGCCGGTGACGAGAGGGTTGTCGTGAAAGCGCGGGTCCTTCGTTGCGTCGGCGACCACGAACGGTCCGTCCGAAAGGATCGCGTGGCCGCAGAAGGAGACGGACCGCGGCGTGCCGACGCTGTCACAGCCCTGAGTCGACTTGAACCACTGCACATCCGCGGCGACGAGGGAGACCATGGAAAGCGGCGCGTCGAGCAACCGGGCCGCACAGCGCGTGATGCGGTCGAAACGCTCCTCGGCGGGAGTGAACAGCACGTTGAGGGCACGCAGGCTCGCAATCCTCTGCGGCTCGTCCGGTGGGACGGGGGGTATCTGCATGGTCGGTCTCCTGGACTGATCGGTTCTCCGATCCCTCCTTTGCACTCTTCATGCCGCGAAGATCAAAACGAGAAAAAGTGCTTGAAATGAACTGATCAAGGGTTCGCTCGGGGTTTCCACCGCAACCTGTCGTAAAG
>JBOGJO010000370.1:0-2744 GCA_050747885.1 Thermoanaerobaculia bacterium | reverse complement strand
GGCCTCGGTCCCGCCGGGGCCTGCCCGCGATTCGCGGGAGGGCCGGACGGTTTTCCGGGGCGCTGCGGAGGCCCGGAACGGGGCCGGGGCTTCCGGGGCTCGGGCTTTCGCGGCTCGGGCGTGTCGACCCACCCCTCCTCGAGATGGCGAAACGTCACGTCGATCACGGTCCGCTCCGATCGCCGCCGGAGGAAGTCGACCACGCGCGCACGGATCTCGGCCCCGGGGTCCTCGATGATCGCCGGAAGCCGCTCCGCGTCGTAAAGGACCATCCGCGTCCAGCGGACCCTCTTTTCCCCGCCCGCGGGCGTTCCATAGACCATGACGAACATGTCGTGCTCATGATCGAGCAGGAACTCCCGAAACTCGAGGCCGGGGAGCGCTTCTTCGACCAACGCCTGGAGAACCGCGAGGTACTTCTCGCCCTTCTCCAGGGTCTGCTCCATCGACACGACCCGGTCCCGAAACATTTTCGTGCTGGGCATTTAGCGCAACATCACTTTCCGAAAATTTCGCGGGCGATCACGACCCGCTGAATTTCACTCGTCCCTTCGTAGATCTCGGTGATCCGGGCGTCCCGAAAATTCCTCTCGACCGGGAACTCTTTCGTGTATCCGTATCCTCCGTGGATCTGCAGCGCCTTCGTCGAGACCCGCTGCGCCATTTCCGCGGCGAACAGCTTGGCGATCGCGGCCTCCTCGGTGAACCGGCCGCCGGACCGCGCCGTCTCGTCTTTCCGGGCCGCGGCCCGCCACGTCAGCAGGCGCGCGGCGTCGATCTCGGTCGCCATGTCGGCGAGATAGAAGCGCAGGGCCTGAAAGTCGGAAATGGGATGGCCGAAGACCTTTCGCTCGCGAGCATACCGCCTCGCGGCCTCGAACGCGCTTCGCGCAATCCCGACGGCCTGCGCCGCAATGCCGATTCGGCCCCCGTCGAGCGTCGTCATGGCGATTTTGAACCCGTCTCCCTCGTTTCCGAGCAGATTCTCGGCGGGGACCTCCACGTCGTTCAAGAAGATTTCCACGGTCCCCGAGGCGTTGACCCCGAGCTTCACCTGATGCCGCGAACGGTCGAAGCCCCGGCTGCCCGTCTCCACGAGGAACGCGGAGATCCCCCGGTGCTTTTTCTCCCGGTCTGTTGCCGCGAAGACGATCGCGACGTCCGCGGCGCCCCCGCACGTGATGAAGATCTTTTCCCCCTGAAGCCTGTAAGTTGCGCCGTTCCGGACCGCCCGCGTCTTCTGATTCGCGGCGTCCGAGCCCGCCTCGGGCTCCGTCAGGGCGAAGCAGCCGAGCATTTCGCCCCGTGCCAGAGGACCAAGGAATCGCTTCTTCTGATCATCGGTCCCATACTTCGCGATCGGATCGCAGACGAGGGAGTTGTTGACCGAGAGGATCACGCCCATGTTCGCGCAAGCCCGGGAGACTTCCTCGATCACGATCGCGTAGGCCAGGGTATCCATCCCCGCGCCTCCGAGGGCCTCCGGCACCGCGACTCCGGCAAATCCCAGCTCTCCCGCCTCGCGAAAGCACGCCCTCGGAAACTCGCCCGTCTGGTCGATCTCCGCGGCGATCGGGGCGACCGCGGCGTCCGCAAAATCCCGCGCCGCCTGCCGCACCAGGAGGTGTTCCTCGGAAAGGTCGAAATTCATCGCGCCGCGAACCGGGGCTTTCGCTTTTCGAAAAAGGCGTCGATCCCTTCGCGTTTGTCCGGCAGCGAGTTGAGCCAGGCAAACTCCGCCCGCTCGAGCGCGAGCGCGGACGCGCGCGACGGGAAGGCCATTCTTCGGGCGGCCGCCCGGCGCGCCGCGACCGAAAGTGATGAATCCGACAGCGATCGTTCGATCTCCGGTTGCGAGCCGACGCCGTCGATCCACCCTTCCTCGAAAGCGTCCGCCGCGGAAACTTCCGGCGACAGCGCGAGCCGGTAGGCCAGGCGCCTCACGCCCCGCCGAGCCAGCCGCGACGGGGACGCCATCGACTCTCCCCGTCGCAGCACGAGGATCGCGTCCGGATGAGCGAACACGAGATCGCTCTCGATCGCGCTCTCGAGCGATTCCGGAGATACCGTGCCGGAAAGGTAGACGAATTCCATGGGCACCGAATCGTAGCAGATGCCGCGGCGGCGCTCCGGGACAGGAACCCTACGGCTGCCTGGGCTCCTTCGCCGGCTCGGAGGAGGCGATTGAGGCTTCCGCCATCGCCTCGAACGCGGCTTCGAGCCCCTGGGGGTCCTCGGGCTCCTGGTCGGCGTTGGTGAACATCTTCAGCTCGACTCGAAAGGCCTTCCCGATCGGCTTCGGGGCCGTTTCCTTGTTGTACACGAACGTGAACACGGGGGTTTGCGGCGCGTTGGCGTGAGGGCTCATCGGAGAAGACGTCCCCGCGCTCGACATCTCAACGCCACCTCGGCCGCTCGAGAAGTTGTCCGTCCGCGTCACATCCGTCTTGTTGCCACTTTCGCCTTTTTCCTTTTCGATCGAACTCGGGGGCCCCAGGACGATCACGACCTTGCCGCGAAGCGTTTCGGAGCCCTTCGTCTCCCCGGAAGAGAAATATTTGTCCGCCACCGCGATCCGGTCTTCCAGCATTTTCGGGAATTCCGGTCCGCGTTTCGCTTTGTAGTCCAGGATGAAATTCTGAGCGTCCGCGTCCGTCTTGACCTGTTTCCACTGGGCGCGTTCCGCCTTCGTCAGAAAGTACGCTTCCGGCGACTTGTCCCAATTCTTGTACTTCTTCGAAAGG